>NZ_VZQN01000016.1:0-156105 GCF_014397645.1 Paraburkholderia sp. 31.1 | reverse complement strand
AGGCCCAAGCTCAACGAGGTGCTGCGCTTGATCGCGCGCTTGGGCGGATTCCTCGGCCGCAAGGGCGATGGCGAACCCGGCGCGAAAGCTATTTGGCTGGGACTCAAAGAGGTTCATATCGCTGCCAAGACATTGCAGAAGTTACGTGTCGGCGGTCACGCTGGAAATTGTGTATAACCCGATGCATTGAACGACGTTCTCGAGCACACCCCGTACGCCGATCAGGAAATCGATCTGCTTTCCATCGACGTGGAAGGTCACGATTACGAAGTCTTGCGATCGATTGATATCAGCAGGTATAAACCAAAGATCATTATCGTGGAGTCTACGCTGACTGCGATCAGGGAAGTAATGGATTCCGCCATATTTCGCTATCTGGAGGAGCGCAATTATCGACTGGTCAGTTGGACATATTTGTCGCTGATCTTCAGAGTGGAAAGATCTCAAATCTTTCGCACTCAGTTATAGCGTTACGGTTCTGCACGTATCGTCCTTGCAGCTGCTATCAATTTCGCAATCCCACTTTCAACGGCCGCTGCAACGGTCCAGATATACCTGGACCGACTGGTGCCTCAGCCGTGAAGCACATTCATGAGCCCCTCGACTTGCCTGAAGGCTGACTAGCGTAACGGCCCGCGCTTATGGGGGATTTCCCTGGGTTTGACGTTTCGAGCGGGCGCTCCGCTCCGAAGTCGCTGCCTCGTCATGGCTCGCCTCTTCCTTCACGAAGGGCCGAATCTCAACGCAACACGTCGGTAAATTATTGTTTTCTTAGAGAAAATACCGAACGGCAGACGTTCCGCACGGGGCGGGGTTCAAGCCCGAGCGAATCACATTTGAGGATCAGTGAACTTCGACCGCGTTCCCCGCTTCTTGAATTTGTCACTGCCCGTCCATATAATTAGCACTCGCTGCACGAGAGTGCTAACAACATCTCCGGTTGGCTCGGCCAGCCGGGTTTTTCTCAGCGTTCTTCAGTCTCAATCAGAGAGGAGTATGTATGAACCTTCGTCCTTTGCATGATCGCGTGATCGTCAAACGTCTGGATCAGGAAACCAAGACCGCGTCGGGCATCGTGATCCCCGAAGCCGCAGCGGAAAAGCCGGATCAAGGTGAAATCCTCGCAGTCGGCCCGGGCAAGCGCGACGACAAGGGCGCAGCCATTGCGCTCGACGTGAAGGTCGGCGACCGCGTCCTGTTCGGCAAGTACGCAGGCCAGACCGTCAAGGTCGACGGCAACGAACTGCTCGTGATGCGCGAAGAAGACATCATGGCCGTGGTGCAGAAGTAAGCGCAAGGTCGCTACTTCACCGGTTATATCCAAAGTATTCAAGGAGTTAGAAGATGGCAGCTAAAGACGTCGTATTCGGTGATTCCGCCCGTGCCAAGATGGTCGAAGGCGTGAATATTCTCGCCAACGCCGTGAAGGTCACGCTGGGTCCGAAGGGCCGCAACGTGGTTCTCGAGCGCAGCTTCGGCGGCCCGACGGTCACCAAGGACGGTGTGTCGGTCGCGAAAGAGATCGAACTGAAAGACAAGCTCCAGAACATGGGCGCGCAAATGGTCAAGGAAGTCGCTTCCAAGACCAGCGACAACGCAGGCGACGGCACGACGACCGCTACGGTTCTCGCGCAATCGATCGTCCGCGAAGGCATGAAGTACGTCGCATCGGGCATGAACCCGATGGACCTGAAGCGCGGTATCGACAAGGCCGTTACAGCCGCAATCGAAGAACTGCGCAAGATCAGCAAGCCGTGCACGACCAACAAGGAAATCGCCCAGGTTGGCGCGATCTCGGCGAACAGCGATTCGTCGATCGGTGAGCGCATCGCTGAAGCAATGGACAAGGTCGGCAAGGAAGGCGTGATCACCGTCGAAGACGGCAAGTCGCTGCAAGACGAGCTGGACGTCGTCGAAGGTATGCAATTCGACCGCGGCTACCTGTCGCCGTATTTCATCAACAACCCGGACAAGCAAGTCGCCGTGCTCGAGAACCCGTTCGTGCTGCTGCACGACAAGAAGGTGTCGAACATCCGTGACCTGCTGCCGGTGCTCGAGCAAGTCGCGAAGGCTGGCCGTCCGCTGCTGATCATCGCTGAAGACGTCGAAGGCGAAGCGCTCGCAACGCTGGTCGTCAACAACATCCGCGGCATCCTGAAGACCGTTGCCGTCAAGGCTCCGGGCTTCGGCGATCGTCGTAAGGCGATGCTGGAAGACATCGCGATCCTGACCGGCGGTCAGGTCATCGCTGAAGAAACCGGCCTCACGCTCGAGAAGGCAACGCTGGCTGAACTGGGCCAGGCGAAGCGCATCGAAGTGGGCAAGGAAAACACCACGATCATCGACGGCGCTGGCGAAGCAGCGAACATCGAAGCTCGCGTCAAGCAAGTGCGCACGCAGATCGAAGAAGCGACCTCGGACTACGACCGTGAAAAGCTGCAAGAACGCGTCGCCAAGCTGGCAGGCGGCGTTGCAGTGATCAAGGTCGGTGCTGCGACCGAAGTCGAAATGAAGGAAAAGAAGGCACGTGTCGAAGACGCACTGCACGCAACGCGCGCGGCTGTGGAAGAAGGCATCGTGGCGGGTGGCGGCGTCGCGCTGATCCGTGCACGTACGGCAATCGCTGGCCTGAAGGGCGCTAACGCCGATCAGGACGCAGGTATCAAGATCGTTCTGCGCGCCATGGAAGAGCCGCTGCGCCAGATCGTCGCCAACGGTGGCGAAGAAGCGAGCGTCGTCGTGGCAGCGGTTGCTGCTGGCAAGGGCAACTACGGCTACAACGCAGCGACCGGCGAGTACGTCGACCTGGTCGACGCAGGTGTCGTGGATCCGACGAAGGTGACGCGCACGGCGCTGCAAAACGCCGCTTCGGTTGCTGGCCTGCTGCTGACGACCGACGCAGCTGTCTGCGAACTGCCGAAGGAAGATGCTCCGATGCCTGGCGGCATGCCCGGCGGCATGGGCGGCATGGGCATGGACATGTAATTCCGCTCGGGCCTCGTGGTCCGGCCGCGTGGTTGAACTGCCGCGCGTCTGGATCACGGCCGAGGCCCGGCTGGAAGTCCGTGTGGGGAGTGCGCCGCGAGGCGTTTCCCCAAACGAAAAAACCCGCTTATGCGGGTTTTTTTCGTTTGGGGCCGGCGTTGATGTGCTTGCTGGCGAGCGCTTCCGGACGACCTTTTGTCCGGATCAGGCGCCCGCGGCGTGAGCCGTGCGATGAGAGGACCTTCCGAGGCACTTTTCGCGCAGGTAGTGGAAGATCTGCGCGACGCTTTGCGCGGGGCTCAGCGTTCCCGTGTCGACGTGCAGGTCGGGATCGATCGGCGCTTCATAGGGCGCTGATACGCCGGTGAACGAGCTGATCTCGCCAGACCTCGCTTTCGCGTAAAGACCTTTGGGATCGCGGCTCGCGCAGGTGGCGAGCGAGGCGGACACATAGGTTTCGACGAACTTGTCGGCTCCGATGATCGCGCGCGCCATTGCCCGATCTTCGCGTAGCGGCGAAATCAGCGCGGAAATCACGATCAGACCCGCGTCGTTCATCAATTGGGCGACGTGCGCGACCCGGCGGATGTTTTCGCGCCGGTCGTCGGGCTCGAATCCAAGGTCGCTCGCCAGACCGTGGCGGATGTTGTCGCCGTCGAGCACATAGCAGGCGTGACCGAGCGCGATCAGCTGCTCCTCGAGCGCGAACGCGAGCGTCGATTTGCCGGCGCCGGACAGGCCGGTCAGCCAGATCGTGGCGGGCATCTGATCGAACATGCGTATGCGGTCCTGCACCGCGATCTTGCCGTGGAAGCGTTGCACGAACTGGGGCGGCTCTTTCATGGATAGGTTCTCTTGGCTCTTCTGGCTCATTCGCAGTGCCAGCCTTGCCGCCACGTGCCGGCGTTGTGCAGGCTTTCGGTGGAATTGGCAATGGTAACGCGAAAGCCTTCCGGAATATCGTTCGGCAGTGGAATCGAAAATCCGCTGTATGCGTTCGGATAGCCGGCGCTCGCCACATCGGGCCGCGGCTCGCCGCTGCAGCCGGTTGCGACGATCTGCGTGCCGACCCGCACCTCGAGCGGTACCTGCCGCTGCGGCTCGCTCAGATTGACGGCCCAGCCGCACACTACGCCGTCGCGCACCGTGTCGACAAAACCGTCGAATAGGTCGACCGGCGGACGCTGCCGGCTTCGCGCGAACTCCAGATAGGTGTCGATCGGCGCGAGATCGAAGCGGCGGATCACCTCATGCACGCGCGACAGGAATGAGCCGTCGATGCCCAAATACGTCGAGTTATAGACGTGCGGATTCTCGAGCTGATCGATTTCGGACTGAATCACACGAACCAATTCGAGCGCATTCGAAAAGACGCTGCCCGTTTCTTTCGCATAGGCTTCGACGATTCGATTCGCATCGCGGAACAGTTCGTAATCGAGGCTATTGTCGTCGATGAACTTTTGTCTTGCTGCTTCGCTGATGTGAGCTTTGCCTTTCGGCGCGCCATTGGTGCGATTCGATTCGAAACAGAACGGTAATTTCATCCCCGTCGAACCGCACAGCCGCAATAAGAATTCGCTCATGTCCTCGCAGACGCCGACGGTACCGATCTGTTCGCGCAAATGGATTTGCGCGACGGCGAGGCTCGCTTCGTTGACCGCCGGCTCGCCGCTCAGCATCTGCACGAACAGGTTCCTGCCGCCGAGCGATTCGCTGACCCACTCGTCGAGCGACAGTACGCCTTGCAGCGCCAGAGCCTCGGTCGCCGACACGCTGACGCCGCGCGTGATCTGGCCGTTCTTGCCGTTCGCCGCATACCAGTAGTGCGAGATCTGGCGCGCGAGCGGATCGCGCAGGATCGTGCAGTAGTTGACCGGATGTTTGATCATCCGATGAATGCCATACGGTAGATGACCGCCGCCTACCTGCGTCGCGAGCAGCTTTGCGCGACAGTTTCCCCAGCCATCCTGATCCCAGACAAAGCTAATGAATTGGTCATTACCTTTATTCAAATCAAAAAACGAAATAACAGTCGAACCGCCGCATTTCGGTGGATGGATGAAGAAGGTGGGAAATGACATGTGGGGACATATGACTGATCGTGATGCGTAAAGTCTAGACAAAAGATGTCATCGGCGTTGTAACGTTTGATTACGCGGTAAAACGTCCGGTTGCATCGCCGACCGCAAGATTCATGCGGCTATGCAAAATAAATTGACTAGGATGCCCGCGAGACGAACTGGGGCGCGGCAGTATCGATAGCTACGCGCTAATTACATTGTTCAATTTGGATAAATCGAATGGAAAGTCGCACCAATCGCGAAAGTCACATTAATGAAAAAACCGGCTGACAGCGGGTTTTTAGTCGATTCCGACAAATGGCGAGGTCAGTGCCGCGCTTCCCCCGGCGCCGCGCCCTTGCCTTGCGCGGGCGGCGTTTCGTCTTCATCGCTGCTGCGCGCCCAGAAGAAGCGATCGGGCATGTACGCCCCCATGCCAGGCCGGAACGCATTGCGCACTGCCTGATACAGATACTCCTGGCTTTCGCGCACCGCTTCCGCGGGCTCCTGGCCGTTGGCGAGGAGCGCGGCGATCGCCGCGCCGAGCGTATCGGTCAGGCCCGTCAACCGATGCGGCGCGCGGTCCCACATGTCCTGACGCAATTGGCCGTCCTCGCTGAAGAGTGTGTTGACGAGCCGATGCGTGCCGGTTTCGGTCGACAGAATGTATTCGCAGCCCTGCGACAGCAGGTGCGAGATCGCCGCGTCGAGGCTCGGCGCCTCCGCGTCGCCGTCGGGCTGCGCGAGCGCGAGCAGCGTCGCCGAGTCGGCGACTAGCAGCGTGGTTTGCGGCGCGAGCAGATCGGCGATCGCTTCGCGCAGTTCGTCGGCGGCGAGCACGTGCTCGTCGTCGAGCGTGAAGTCCGGGGCGAGGATCAGCGGGATGTCGTCGTAGTCGGCGACAACTTCCGCGATCGCGCTGACCACTTCGGCGCGCGTGCACGCGCCGACCTTGAATGCGGCGATCGGCATGTCCTCGAGCAGCATGCGCGCCTGCGTCGCGACGATGTCCGGGTCGAGCCCGGTGACTTCGTCGCAGTTCGCCGAGTCGCGCACGGTATAGCCCGTGAGCACGGAAACGCCGTGGCAGCCCATGCTGGCAAGTGTCAACAGGTCCGCCTGCAGGCCGGAGCCGCCGGTGGGGTCGGAGAGACCGAAGGTGAGGACGATCGGAGGCGTGTCGCTGGGCATGAAAATGGATAAGGAAAGCAGGATTTCGGCGCGCAATGCGCAATTGGCTCAATTATGCGGCCTAAACCGTGGAGAGGGCGTTTTTTCGCGCGGCGGGGATCGCGTTGAGGTTGCCACGCTAGCGCCGCGAGCTTGCCGAGGGCGCCCTCTATGGCGCTGCCGGGTGTCCCCCACCGCCATGCGGCCTGACGCCGCGAGCGTCGTGCGCACGGCGCGCGGGCGCACCGCCGAAGCCCGGTCCACGCTACGATTGCGAGTTTTCGATTGCTAGGCATGGGGGCGGCAACACGGTACCATCATGGCTCCCGCTTCCACGGACTCAACGACGCGACAAAAGAATGGAATATCAAAGCTGGATGTGCCTGATTTGCGGCTGGATTTACGACGAAGAGGCCGGCTTGCCCGACGAAGGCATTGCGCCGGGCACGCGCTGGGAAGACGTACCCATCAACTGGACGTGTCCGGAGTGCGGAGCGCGCAAGGAAGACTTCGAAATGGTCCAGATCTGAAGTGCGGCAAGCCGCCGGCGTCAGCCGGCCGGTCGTTCGCATCGCTTGATCATTTGTTCCGGCGTCGCGGTTTGATGGGCTCGTGCGACACGCCGGAAGCTTCGGCCCCCAAACCGGGTCCCGCGATTCGGTCCGAACCTGAACCCTGAGCTTCGATCCCGAAAAGTCAGCGGCGTCATCCGCCGCGCAATTGCTGCAATCGCTTGATGCGTCCGGCACGCCCGGCGCCTGTCTGAGCGCGCCGGCGCGGAACATCGCCGGTCGCGTCGTGTCGCAACGGTAGTCTGTCATTGTCCTGTCGCCGGTTCGCGCGGTGGCCGCTCACTCAGCATGCGGCGCGAAGCGACGGCCCCGTCAGCTTCGTGTCGCCTGCCCATGACTCTTCGATCCGCAGCACCCGTTTCCATCGATGCACTGCCGAACCCGCGCGGTGGCGCGGTCCGCCCTGCGGAACTCGCGTTCGCCGAGGCGTCGCTCGCGTTCGAGCAGCGCGACGAGAGCGGTGCCGCGCTGCTGCGCGCGTCGCATGCGTTGCGCACGGCGGGCTGGCTCAGCGCGCAGCGTTTCACCGACGCCCTCGTGCGGCTCTCGCCGCTCGCGAGCGGCGAGCCAGCCGAAGCGGAAAGCGCGCGGCCAGTGTTCGGCGCGGCGCTGCGCGACTTCCGCGCGGCGCTCGAACGTCACAATCTGCGCGAGCTCAGTTGCTCGCCGACGCTGTTCAACCACTACCGCGAGCTGTGTGCGCAACTCATCGAACCCACGCCGGGTTCCGCCGTTGCGTTCGAAGACCTCGCGCTGTGCGCGCGGCCAGTGCCGCCGGCTTCGCTGCACGCGCAATCGGCCGATCAGCTTGCCCATCAGCGGGCGCGCTACGAGCGCGCGTTGCTGCCGGTGCTGCGCTCGCAGGCCGACACCGGCAGCGCGGTGGCGCTTGCGGTCACGAACGCCGCGCTCGACGAGCTCGACGCCGTGTTCACCGAACTCGCCGGCCCCGATCCGTATGACTTCTGGCGGCTCGCGCGCGCCTGCGCGAAGGCGCTGCGCGCGCGCGGCCACGCAATCCGCGATATCGAGGCGCGGCGCTTCTACGCGCGCTGCAACCTGGCGCTCGCCGATCACGCGCGCGGCATCGAGCGCGCGCCGCGTTCGCTGGTGCGCGCGACGCTCGCGCTGCTGTGGCGCGACTACGCGCTGTTCGGCGCGGCCGCGCAAGACGCCGACCAGGTCGAGGTGCTGCACGACTATGGCTTGACCGTCGACTGGCACGTCGCCGGCACGCAGTCGTCGGAAGCGCTGTGGGAGGCGGGCGCGCTCGAGGCGCAGTCGCTGCCGCACACGCGCGATCTCGGCGTGCTGAGCGTCAACGCGAACGCGTACGAAGACTTCCTGCAGACCGCCGACGCGTCCATCGAGGCGCTGGCCGCCCATGCGCGCGCGGCCGATCAGCCGGAAAAAGCCGACCCGAGCGAAGCGCTGCAGGCGGGCGACGCCGCCTACCGGCTCGGCTCGGCCGCCTGCGCGCTCGGTCTCGGTCACGTGGCGCTGCTCGCCGACGCGCTCGGTCTCGCATGGCGGCGTCGTGCGCATGCGAGCGTCGCGACGCCGGCGGTGCGCGCGCACGTGATCGTCGGCGCGCCGCCGGCCGACACGCTCGAGCAGGCCGCCGAGGCCTTGCGTGCGTCGCTGCACAAGGTCGCCGCGGGCGTTGGGCCGGCGGGCGGCAGCTTCACGCAGGCGGCGCTCGCCGCGCTCACGCGTGCGATCGAGCAGGGCGGCGCGTGAAGCGCAAGCCGGGTCGAACCAAACGCGCGACGTGGCGCGCGAATTGCGTCCGCAACGCTTCGACCGACGCGCGCCGAACTCGCTGAAACCCATTGTGACAAGTCACAATGCCGCAACTTCGCGACGGGCGCCGAACGTGCCGTTCTACGCGGTGTTTCGGCGCCTGATCGCGGCATGGCGCAAGTCGCGCGCGTGATAGAGTGCAACTTGATCCGGCGTCGATGGCGCGTCGCGTAGCGTGCAACCCAACGCGTTGCAATGCTCAAAGCAGCCCGCCATGACGCATCGTCTTTGCTAAAATCCGAACTATGTCCAAGAGTACCGATCGCATCAATCTGACCAACCAGTTCCTGATCGCCATGCCGAACATGGCCGATCCGACGTTTTCAGGAACGGTGGTCTACCTTTGCGATCACAGTGAGCGCGGCGCGCTCGGCCTCGTGATCAACCGGCCGACCGATATCGACCTGCAAGCGCTCTTCAATCGCATCGATCTGAAGCTCGAGATCGAACCGCTTCTCCATGTCCCCGTGTATTTCGGCGGCCCGGTGCAAACCGAGCGCGGCTTCGTGCTGCACGATCCGAAAGGCGGCAGCGCATACACGTCGTCGATGTCGGTGCCGGGCGGGCTCGAAATGACCACGTCGAAAGACGTGCTCGAGGCCGTCGCGAGCGGCAACGGTCCGGAGCGTTTCCTGCTGACGCTCGGCCACGCCGGCTGGGGCGCGGGTCAGCTCGAAGACGAAATCTCCAAGAACGGCTGGCTCACGGTCGAGGCCGATCCGAAGATCGTTTTCGACGTGCCCGCCGAAGATCGTCTCGAAGCGGCGCTCGCGCTGCTCGGCGTGTCGTTGTCGATGCTGTCGGGCGAGGCCGGGCACGCATGAGGGGCCGCGCATGAATCTGCCGGCCGGACGTGAGGCGACGCTGCTTGCGTTCGACTACGGAGAGAAACGCATCGGCGTGGCAGTCGGCAATTCGCTGACGCGCCGCGCGCGGCCGCTCGTCGTCGTGCAGAACCGCAGCAGGGAGTACCGCTTCGAAGCGCTCGGCAAGCTGATCGCCGAATGGAAGCCCGATGCGCTGGTGGTCGGCCTGCCGATGCACCCCGACGGCACACCGCACGAGCGCACGCAACTCGCGAAGCGCTTCGGCAACCAGCTGAACGGCCGCTTCAATCTGCCGGTCACGTGGGTCGACGAGCGCTACTCGTCGGTCGAGGCCGAGGCGGAAATCCGCGCCGGCAATGCCCGCGCCGACATGCTCGATGCCGAAGCCGCGAGCATCATCCTCCAGCAATATCTAAACGGACTTTCCGACGATCATGAGTTCCATTGACGCCGAAGCGCTGTATCGCGCGTTGCTCGACCAGATTCGCGCGGCGTATGGCGACCAGCTCGCCGCCACGCAAGACGGTGCCGAAGCGGCGGTACTGGCGGGTATCCATAGCGGCGGCGCGTGGCTCGCCGAGCGGCTCGCGCGCGACCTGAAACTGCCGAGCTTCGGCGTGGTGAACGTCGCGCTGCATCGCGACGACTACGCGAAGAAAGGGCTGCACGCGCAAGCAAGCCCGACCTCGCTACCGTTCGAGGTCGGTGGCCGGCGCATCGTGCTGGTCGACGACGTGCTGTACACCGGCCGCACGATTCGCGCGGCGGTCAACGAGCTGTATGACTATGGCCGGCCGGCATCGGTCGAACTCGCGGTGCTCGCCGATCGGGGCGGACGCGAGTTGCCGGTGGCGGCGCGCTTCGTCGGTGGCGTGGTCGACGTACCCGCCGACGCGACGCTCGTGCTGGCCCGTGAAGACGACGGCGCGGGCGGCCAGCGGTTTTCTTTTCACACTGAAGCACGCGTCGATTGAAGGCAGTTTTGCGCAACGCAATGCCACGCAACATACGCGGAGCGCGCTGCGTTTGGTGAGATGCTGGAGTCGCCCCGAACCGTGGCAAGCAGCGTGCATCGGCAGCGATAGACTTGAGGTCCGTGTTTGAAGCAGGTACATCGTCAATCACCCCGGCCTATAGGCCGAGGCTTGCGGGGGTAAAAGTCCGCGAGTCTGAGATTGACCAGACCATGCGTCGCAAGACGCACCGTTGTGCAGAAGATTGCAGACCCACCGCCGGATGCTTCCTCAGTCTGGCGCTCTGGAAGTCGCAGCAGCAGACAAGCCACGGGTAGGTGTGAAACGGGCTGCGGCCGGTAGGAGTAATCCGCCCCTGCTGCACAACATGGTCGAGGGGAGCGGCGCCGCGAGGCGCCCGTCACCAGGCCCGTAAGGGCAACGCGCCGGAGTTTTTCCGGTTGGGCACCAGGAGCTACAGTT
This sequence comes from Paraburkholderia sp. 31.1, assembly GCF_014397645.1. Taxonomy (NCBI): domain Bacteria; kingdom Pseudomonadati; phylum Pseudomonadota; class Betaproteobacteria; order Burkholderiales; family Burkholderiaceae; genus Paraburkholderia; species Paraburkholderia sp. 31.1. The sequence continues at coordinate 145,252 of NZ_VZQN01000016.1, read as the reverse complement.
GGCGGTATTCGTTTTAGACAAGGTTGGGCGGCCGTTGATGCCGTGCAGCGAGAAGCGCGCGAGGCTGTTGCTCGCGCGTGGACGTGCGCGGGTTCATCGCCTCATGCCCTTCGCTATTCGGCTCGTCGACCGGGAGCTTCACAGCAGTGCATTGCAACCCCTGCGCATCAAGCTGGACCCCGGCAGCAAGGCCACCGGACTGGCGCTTGTGCGCGACGCGGAACACGTCGACACCTCGACGGGAGAAATCCATCGCGGCGCCGTGGTGCTTAACCTGTTCGAGTTGATCCACCGCGGTCGGCAAATCAGTGAGGCGCTTACTGCGCGCCGCACCATGCGGCGCCATCGGCGCAGCACCCTGCGCTATCGTGCACCGCGATTTCTAAACCGTACCCGGCCTGCAGGATGGCTCCCCCCATCGCTGCAACACCGGGTGGATACGACGCTCGCTTGGGTCGAACGGCTTCGGTGTTGGGCCCCGATAGCGGCGGTGAGTACTGAACTCGTACGCTTTGACATGCAGGCACTCGATAACCCAGAAGTCACCGGCATCGAGTATCAGCATGGAACTCTTTTCGGATATGAGCTGCGTGAGTATCTGTTGCAGAAGTGGACACACAAGTGCTGCTACTGTGACGCTCAGAACGTGCCTCTGAATATCGAGCACTTGGTGCCGCGCGCGCGCGGTGGCTCAAAACGGGTTTCCAACTTGGCAATTGCTTGTGTAGCCTGCAACGTCAGCAAGGGCGCGCGGCGGCTCGACGTCTTCGTAAAGGACGAGGCGCGCCTCGCGCGCATCATTGCCCAAGCCCTGCGCCCCCTGAAGGATGCATCGGCGGTCAATACCACCCGTTGGGCGCTGGTCAATGCCTTGCGCGCCACGGGTGTTCCTGTCGAAACAGCTTCCGGGGGACGAACGAAACACAACCGTAGCCAACTTGGCATCCCGAAGACTCATGCGCTGGATGCCGTGTGCGTGGGCGACGTTTCGACTGTGTTGGGGTGGCGAAAGCCGACATTGCAGGTGAAGTGCACTGGTCGGGGCAGCTATCAGCGAACGCGCCGAAACAAGTATGGTTTTCCTGTCGGCTATCTGATGCGGGCAAAACGCGTTCAAGGGTTCGGGACGGGAGACGTTGTGCGGGCGGACGTGCCTACAGGCAAAAAAGCAGGCACATATCATGGGCGTGTAGCCGTGCGCGCCAAGGGGAATTTCAACATTCAAACCCACGACCGGGTCGTACAGGGCGTTGCTCACCGCTATTGTCGGTTGCTGCAGCGCGCAGACGGCTATGGCTACTCAAGGATGGCAACTAACAAAGGAGAAGCGGGAGTAGGGGCTGTTATGCGGCCCGCGCCATCCCTCCCCGGCCCGGCGGCCGAGGTTTCCCGCGATGAAGGATGAACACCGCCACCCCGGCTCCGCAAGATTCCTCCGCCAGCGCATCCGAGCGCTTCCGCTACGGCTTCCTGAAGGGCAACCCGCAGCTCACGAAGAGCGGCGAGCTCAAACATCTGCTGTCGATCGAGGGGTTGCCGAAGGCCATCGTCAATCACATTCTCGAGACCGCCGACCAGTTCGTCAGCGTGACCGATCGCGAAGTGAAGAAGGTGCCGCTGCTGCGCGGCAAGTCGGTGTTCAACCTGTTCTTCGAAAACTCGACGCGCACGCGTACCACGTTCGAGATCGCGGCCACGCGGCTGTCGGCCGACGTGCTGAATCTGAACATCAACGCGTCGTCGACGAGCAAGGGCGAATCGCTGCTCGACACGATCAACAACCTGTCGGCGATGCACGCGGATCTGTTCGTCGTGCGTCATGCGTCGAGCGGCGCGCCGTTCCTGATCGCGCAGCACTGCGCGCCGCACGTGCACGTGATCAACGCCGGCGACGGCCGTCACGCGCACCCGACGCAGGGTCTGCTCGACATGTACACGATCCGCCACTACAAGAAGGACTTCACGAAGCTGCGCGTGGCGATCGTCGGCGACATCCTGCATTCGCGCGTCGCGCGCTCGGACATTCATGCGCTGACCACGCTCGGCGTGCCCGAAGTGCGCGCGATCGGTCCGCGCACGCTGCTGCCGGGCGGCCTCGAACAGATGGGCGTGCGCGTGTTCCACAACCTCGACGAAGGTCTCAAGGATGTCGACGTGATCATCATGCTGCGCCTGCAGAACGAACGCATGAGCGGCGCGCTGCTGCCGTCGTCGCAGGAGTACTTCAAGAGCTGGGGGCTCACGCCCGAGCGTCTCGCGCTCGCCGCCCCCGATGCGATCGTGATGCACCCCGGCCCGATGAACCGCGGCGTCGAGATCGACTCGCAGGTCGCGGACGGCCCCCAATCGGTGATCCTGAATCAGGTCACGTTCGGTATCGCGGTGCGCATGGCGGTGATGGGGATCGTCGCGGGCAATAACGACTAAGCAACGACTGATCAGGAAGCCGAACGATAGGCTGAACCACAGGTTTAACAAAGGCAGCGCATGAAGATTCATATTCAAGGCGGCACGCTGATCGATCCGGCAGCGGGCACCGAACAGCAGCAGGACATCTTTATCGAGGCGGGCAAGATCGCCGCCTTGGGCAACGCGCCGGCCGGCTTCCAGGCGGAGCGCACGCTCGACGCGCGCGGTCTGTCGATCGCGCCGGGTCTCGTCGACCTGTGCGCGCGTTTGCGCGAGCCGGGCTACGAGCACAAGGCGACGCTCGGCTCGGAAATGGCCGCGGCGCTCGCGGGCGGCGTGACGAGCCTCGTCTGTCCGCCGGACACCGATCCGACGCTCGACGAACCGGGCCTCGTCGAAATGCTGAAGTTCCGCGCGCGCAATCAGAACAAGGCGCACGTGTATCCGCTCGGCGCGCTGACGGTCGGTCTCAAGGGGCAGGTCATCACCGAGATGGTCCAGCTGACCGAGGCGGGCTGCGTCGGCTTCTCGCAGGCCGACACGCCGATCGTCGATACCCAGGTGCTGATGCGCGCGCTGCAATACGCGAAGACCTATGATTTCACCGTGTGGCTGCGTCCCGTCGATGCGTATCTGGGCAAGGGCGGCGTCGCCGCGAGCGGCGCGCTGGCGTCGCGGCTCGGGCTGTCGGGTGTCCCGGTGGCGGCTGAGACCATCGCGCTGCATACGATCTTCGAACTCGTGCGCGTAACCGGCGCGCGCGTGCATGTGTCGCATGTGTCGTCGGCGGCGGGCGTGGCGCTCGTGCGTGCGGCGAAGGGCGAGGGCCTGCCGGTGTCGTGCGACGTCACCGTGAACCACGTGCATCTGATCGACCTCGACATCGGTTACTTTGACGCGCAGTTCCGGCTCGATCCGCCGCTGCGCCAGCAGCGCGATCGCGAAGCGATCCGCGCGGGCCTCGTCGACGGTACGATCGATGCGATCTGCTCCGCGCACACCCCGGTCGACGACGACGAAAAGCTGCTGCCGTTCGCCGAAGCGACGCCGGGCGCAACCGGCCTCGAATTGTTCCTGTCGCTGACGGTGAAGTGGGCCGACGAAGCGGGCGTGCCGCTCGCGACCGCGCTCAATCGCATCACCGCGGCGCCGGCGCAGGTGCTCGGCCTCGAAGCGGCTGGCCGCATCGCGCTCGGCGCGGTGGCCGATCTCTGCGTGTTCGACCGTCACGCTCACTGGCGCGTCGAGCCGCGTGCGCTGAAGAGCCAGGGGCACAACACGCCGTTCCTCGGCTACGAGCTGCCGGCACAGGTGCGCGCGACCGTCGTGTCCGGTCAGCTCGCCTACGAACAGCGCTGAGCGGTATCGTTTCGGTCCAGTCAAGGAAAGCTCCGGCCATGAAGCTCGCGTTACGCAAGGTCCGTCTCATCACGCATCTGCTGCACGGCATGTGGACCGTCGCGACGCGCTTTCCGAACGCGAGCGCCGAGCGGCGTCACGCGCTCAATCGCGCGTGGTCGCTGAAGATGCTGCGGCTGTGCGGCATGCGCCTCGTCGTGCATAACGACGCGGTGCGGCTCGATCGTGGCGTGCTCGTCGTCGCCAATCACATCTCGTGGATCGACATCTACGTAATCAACGCGTGGCGGCCGACGCCGTTCGTCTCGAAGGCGGAGATCCGGCAATGGCCGGTGGTCGGATGGCTCGCACAGCAGCTCGATACGGTGTTCATCCAGCGCGAGAAGCGCAGTGACGCGAAGCGCATCATGCACGAACTCGCCGCACGGCTCAGCGCGGGTGAACTGATGTGCGTGTTCCCCGAAGGCACGACGTCGAACGGGCTCGAGTTGCTGCCGTTTCACGCGAACATGTTCCAGGCCGCGGTGTCGGCCGGTGTGCCGGTGCAGCCGCTGTGCATCATGTACGAGGACGCGCAGGGCCGGCAGTCGACGGCACCCGCATATATCGACGACGTGTCGTTGTCCGACTCGCTCGACATGCTGTTGCGTGGCGGTCCGCTGACCGCCCACGTATATGTTGGCGCACCGCTCGCGCCGGACGCGGACCGGCGGGTGCTCGCGGCGCAGGCTCAGCAGGTGGTGGCGAACGCGTTGCGGGACATGCAGGCCGGCAACGCAGTGGTGGGGACGGTCGCGCAAGAGGGCGACGTTGTAGATGCTGCGTCGTCGAGCGACGCCGCTGAGACGGCGCAAACGCTGATCGAGCCCGTCGATCAGCCGCACCGCTCGGTCTAAGCGGGGGCGCTGCCGGGCAGCGTCGCCGTCTTCTGTTTAGTTGCCCCCGCGCGGCACGCCGCGCGAATCGCAATCGACTTGCGTCAACGTCCGCTCAGCCGGGTTTTTCGCGAGCCGTACCGCCGACAGCTTCTGCCCCCATACGCAACCCGAGTCGAGGCCGATCAGGTTGTCGCGCAACATCAGGCCGAGCGCGGCCCAATGACCGAACACGACGGTCACGTCGGCGGTCCGGCGCGACGGCACGTCGAACCACGGCATGCAGCCGCTCGGCGTGGATGCGAGCGTGCCGCTGCTGCTGAAATCCATCACGCCATCGGCGCTGCAAAAGCGCATGCGCGTCAACGCGCTGCACGTGACGCGCATGCGCTCGATACCCTTCAGGCCCGGCTTCCAGCGGTTCGGTTCATTGCCGTACAAGCCGGCAAGCGTCTCTTTCCAGTTCGGCGCACGCAGCGCGCGTTGCAACTCGTCGGCGAGTTCGAGCGTCAGCGTCGCATCCCATTGCGGCAGCACGCCCGCATGCACCATCAGCATGCCGTTGTCGAAATGCGCGAGCGGGCGGTGGCGTATCCACTCGAGCAGATCGGCGGCATCGGGCGCGGCGAGGATATCTTCGATCGTGTCGCCTTTCTTCGACTTGCGAATCCCCGCCGACACCGACAGCAGATGCAGATCGTGATTGCCGAGCACCGGCACCGCGCGCTCGCCGAACGCGATCACGTCGCGCAAGGTGTCGAGCGAGTCGGGGCCGCGGTTGATCAGATCGCCGGCGAACCACAGCGGTGTGCCGTCCGGCGGCGCGGCTTTGGCCAGCAGTCGCTGAAACGGTGCGCGGCAGCCTTGCAGATCGCCGAAAGCAAGAGGGACGAGGGGAGCGGAGGTACTGGAAGCGTTGAGGGGTGTCATCGAGGAAATCAAGGCGATTCGATACGCGCGGTGCTGCACGACGCGTGCCACGCTGGGCAGGGCAGGGCAGCAAGATAGCGTGACATAATAGCCTGTTTGGGGTTCGGGTATCGTGCGATCACGTTGCGGGACGCGGGTGGAACACCGCCGTAACACGGCACGGCGGCAGCCACGCATGGACCGCGCGCGATTCCAATACAACAACAGGATGACTCTCTCGTGAACGAAGCCAGCATGTCGTCTTCCGCGGCGAAGCAATCATTTCGCACGCTCGTCACCGGTGCGAACGGTTTTACCGGCCGCTATCTGGTCGAGAAGCTGACCGGGCGCGGCCATACCGTGATCGAAGCGGTGTCCGGCCGCGACGAGCCCGACACGCCGACACGCGTCAAACTCGACATCACCTCACCGGAAGACTGCCGGCGCGTGCTCGACACCGTGCGGCCCGATTTCATCGTGCATCTGGCCGCGATCAGCTTCGTGGGGCACAACGATCCGCTCGACTTTTATCGCGTCAACGTGATCGGCACGCAGAACCTGCTCGAAGCCTGTGTCGCGATTGGCCATGTGCCGCGCAAGCTGCTGATCGCAAGCAGCGCGAACGTGTACGGCAACGTCAGCAGCGCCGCGATCGACGAGAGCTTCCCGCTTATGCCGGTCAATCATTACGCGGCCAGCAAAGCGGCCATGGAAGCGCTGGTGCGCACATGGTTCGACCGCCTGCCGATCCTGATCGTGCGGCCGTTCAACTACACCGGCCGCGGCCAGGCGGTGAACTTCCTCGTGCCGAAGATCGTCAGCCACTTCGCGCGGCGCGCGGCATCGATCGAACTCGGCAATATCGACATCGCGCGCGACTTCTCTGACGTGCGTTATGTGGCGAGCGCGTACGAGGCGTTGCTCGACTCCAATGTCGCCGCCGAAATCGTCAACGTCTGCACCGGCGCGCCGTATTCGTTGCGTGAAATCCTCACGACCGCGAGCGAACTCACCGGTCACGACATCGAAGTCCAGGTCAATCCCGCCTTTGTCCGGCAAACGGACGTCAAGATGCTTGCCGGTTCGCCCGCCAAATTGCACTCGCTGGTGCCGGCGGTCGAGTCGATCCCTTTCATCGATACGCTGCGCTGGATGCTCGCGGCCTGAGCGCGCTCGCGCGAGCAACCGCCTGACGGTCTGCACCGAAGGGCCGCGTTTGCGGCCTTTCATGACGCTTTCGCCGTTCTTCTTCATTTTCCACTCTTTCCGCGCCGCGCCGCACAGTATGTGGTGCACATCATCACAGGCGCCAAAATGCGCGTAACCGCACCGAAAAAGCCCCTTTTCACAGACCCACGGCAACGAATTCTGTCAAGCTGTTTCAAGTTGTTAGGGTTCTGGTTTTTGCACTCGGCGGCTTTATAATTGGGGGTTCATAAAATTGGCGTCTGAGTGTCCACTCTCCGGGGAACGCGACGGACGACCAGAGAAACGGACACCACGCGGGGTGAACAGGTCGCAAGCTCTTCGCCGCCTGTCACTAACATCGACAAGGGAATTACATGATCCTGGTAACGGGCGGTGCCGGCTTTATCGGCGCTAATTTCGTGCTCGACTGGCTGAATGCGTCGGACGAAGCGGTGCTCAACGTAGACAAACTGACCTACGCCGGCAACCTGGGCACGCTGAAGTCGCTACAGGGCAATCCCAAACACATTTTCGCGCGCGTCGACATTTGCGATCGCGCCGCGCTCGATACGCTATTGGCCGAGCACAAGCCGCGCGCCGTGCTGCATTTCGCGGCCGAGAGCCATGTGGATCGCTCGATCCACGGTCCGGCCGATTTCGTGCAAACCAACGTCGTCGGCACCTTCACGCTGCTCGAAGCGACGCGCAGCTACTGGAACACGCTGGGCGTTGCGGAGCGCGCCGCGTTTCGCTTCCTGCACGTGTCGACCGACGAAGTGTTCGGCTCGCTGTCCGCAACCGATCCGCAGTTCTCCGAAACGACGCCTTATGCGCCGAATAGCCCCTATTCGGCGACCAAGGCCGGTTCGGATCACCTCGTGCGCGCCTACCACCACACGTACGGCCTGCCGGTGCTGACCACCAACTGCTCGAACAACTACGGCCCGTACCAGTTCCCCGAAAAGCTGATTCCGCTGATGATCGCCAACGCGCTCGGCGGCAAGCCGCTGCCCGTGTATGGCGACGGGCAGAACGTGCGCGACTGGCTGTACGTCGGCGACCACTGCAGCGCGATCCGTGAAGTGCTCGCGCGCGGCACGCCGGGCGAGACGTACAACGTCGGCGGCTGGAACGAGAAGAAGAATCTCGAGGTCGTGCACACGCTGTGCGACCTGCTCGACCAGCAGCGCCCGAAGGCGGCCGGCTCGTATCGCGACCAGATCACCTATGTGAAAGATCGTCCGGGTCACGACCGCCGTTACGCGATCGACGCCCGCAAGCTCGAGCGCGAACTCGGCTGGAAGCCGGCGGAAACCTTCGAGACGGGGCTCGCCAAAACGGTCCAGTGGTATCTCGACAACCAGCAATGGGCCGACGAAGTCGCTTCGGGCGAATACCGGAAGTGGGTCGAGACCAACTACGCGCAGCGCGCGTAAAGGCACGGCAATGGCGCGCAAAGGCATTATTCTCGCGGGCGGCTCGGGCACCCGCCTGTATCCGATCACGCACGTCGTCTCCAAGCAGCTGCTGCCGGTGTACGACAAGCCGATGATCTACTACCCGCTGTCCACGCTGATGGTGGCGGGTATTCGCGACGTGCTGATCATCTCGACGCCGCAGGACACGCCGCGCTTCGAGGCGATGCTCGGTGACGGCAGCCAGTGGGGCATGAACATCCAGTACGCGGTGCAGCCGTCGCCGGATGGACTCGCGCAGGCCTTCATCATCGGCCGCGAGTTCGTGAACAATGATCCGTCGGCATTGATTCTCGGCGACAACATCTTCTACGGCCACGATCTCGCGAAGCAACTCGAACGCGCCGACGATCAGACCGACGGCGCCACCGTGTTCGCGTATCACGTGCAGGACCCGGAACGCTACGGCGTGGTCGAATTCGACAAGCAGTTCCGCGCGTTGTCGATCGAGGAAAAGCCCGCCAGGCCGCGTTCGAACTACGCGGTCACGGGTCTGTACTTCTACGACAAGCAGGTCTGCGACATCGCCGCGGACATCAAGCCGTCGCCGCGCGGCGAGCTCGAAATCACCGACGTGAACTCGCGCTACCTCGCGAACGCGGCGCTCAACGTCGAGATCATGGGCCGCGGTTATGCGTGGCTCGACACCGGCACGCACGATTCGCTGATCGAAGCCGCGACCTTCATCGCAACGCTGCAAAAGCGCCAGGGTCTGGTGGTCGCGTGTCCGGAAGAGATCGCGTACCGGCGTCAGTGGATCGACGGCGAGCAGTTGCTCGCGCTCGCCAAACCGCTCGCGAAGAATGCCTACGGGCAATACCTGCAAAACATTCTCACGGATCACGTCGCATGGCCATCCAGGTAACCGCAACCGCGCTGCCCGAAGTCAAGATCATCGAGCCGAAGGTGTTCGGCGATGCGCGCGGCTTCTTTTTCGAAAGCTTCAATGCGCTCGAATTCGCCGAGAAGGTCGAGCCGGGCGTCGAGTTCGTGCAGGACAATCATTCGCGTTCGGCGAGAGGCGTGCTGCGCGGTCTGCACTATCAGATCCAGCATGCGCAGGGCAAGCTCGTGCGCGTGGTCGAGGGCGAGGTGTTCGACGTCGCCGTCGACATCCGCAAGAGCTCGCCGAACTTCGGCAAGTGGGTCGGCGTGACGCTGTCGGTCGAGAACCATCGGCAGCTGTGGGTGCCGCCCGGTTTCGCGCACGGCTTCGTCGTGCTGTCGGAGTCCGCGCAGTTCCTCTACAAGACCACGGATTATTGGTTCCCCGAGCACGAGCGCAGCATCGTGTGGAACGATCCGGCGATCGGGATCGAATGGCCGGTCGACTTCGAGCCGCTGCTCGCGGCCAAGGATGCGGCGGGCAAGCGTCTCGCCGACGCCGAAGTCTACGCATAAGGGGATCGCATGAGCGCACACGACGCGAAACGGACGATTCTCGTCACCGGCGTAAATGGCCAGCTCGGCTATGAGCTCGCGCGCACGCTGCAAGGGCTCGGCAACGTGGTCGCGGTCGACCGCTCGCGGCTCGATCTGTCGAACCTCGATCAGATTCGCGCGGTGGTGCGCGACCTGCGTCCCGCGCTGATCGTCAATCCGGCCGCTTATACGGCGGTGGACAAGGCCGAAGAAGAACGCGACCTGGCAATGCGCATCAACGGCGAAGCACCGGGCGTGCTCGCCGAGGAAGCGAAAAAGCTCGGCGCCGCGCTGATCCACTATTCGACCGACTACGTGTTCAACGGCACGAAAGAAGGCGCGTACGTCGAAGACGATCCAACCGATCCGCAGAACGTCTACGGCCGCAGCAAGCTCGCGGGCGAGCAGGCAATCGCGGCGAGCGGCGTGAATCACCTCGTATTGCGCACGAGCTGGGTGTACGGCACGCGCGGCAAGAACTTTCTGCTGACGATGTTGCGACTCGGCGCCGATCGTCCGGAGCTGAAGGTGGTGGCCGACCAGTTCGGCGCGCCCACCTGGTGCAACACGATCGCGACGCTGAGCGCGCATCTGTGCGCGCAGTCCTTCGCCACCGAAGACGGCGCGAAGTGGTGGGACGAGCGTTCGGGCATCTATCACCTGTGCGCGGGCGACTCGACGTCGTGGCACGGTTTCGCGTCGGCGATCTTTGAACTCGCGGATTTGCCGAACAGGCCGAACACGCTGCCGATTCCGGCCGCGGATTACCCGACGCCCGCGAAGCGCCCAGCCAATTCCAGAATGTCGAACGACAAGCTGGCGCGCGTGTTCGGCCTGGCCGCGCCGCATTGGCGCGACGCGTTGAAGCTGTGTCTGACGGACGGTTTTCCGAAGTCGCCGGCGGCGCGCACCTGAGTCGCGGTTTCGACGCAGGGCTCGCGAGCGCCGGTGCGGCGAAGGAAACACTCGCATCGGATGTCCTGCCGCGCACGCTGCTCGCCATGATGCCGTCGTGGTCCGGGACCGATCGAAACGATTGTTCCCTGACAATGGTGAAAGGGTGCAGCGGTAGAATGTCGCTCGACGCGAGGGCGTTCGAGGCGCGGATTTAACGTTCTATGCGCAGTAGATTGCAAACGTCTGCGTCAACCGCGCGCAAGCCAGTATGGCCACGTAAAAAATACGGTATCGAGAGGGAGCTGTGAGTTTGTTACCGATCATTCTGTGCGGCGGAGCGGGATCGCGGCTCTGGCCGGTCTCGCGGGAATCGCACCCGAAGCCGTTCATCCGTCTCGCGGACGGCGAAAGCCTGCTGCAGAAAGCGTTCCTGCGCGCGGTCGCGTTGCCCGGCGTGAAGGAAGTGCTCACGGTAACCAACCGTGAGCTGTTCTTCAAGACCGAAGACGATTTCCGCGAGGTGAACGGCAAGAACGTCGCGACCTCGTTCATTCTCGAACCGTTCGGCCGCAACACGGCCGCGGCGGTTGCCACGGCGGCCTTGCACACGGCGAAGGCGCATGGCGCAGACACCGTGATGCTGGTGCTCGCCGCGGATCACCTGATCGCGGATCAAACCGCGTTCGCCGCGGCGGTCGCGCGCGCGCAGACGCTTGCGCAGGCCGGCAACGTGGTCACCTTCGGCATGCATCCGGATACGCCCGAAACCGGCTACGGCTATATCGAAGCCGATGGCGAGCGGGTCGTGCGCTTCGTCGAGAAGCCGTCACTGGAGAAGGCCCGCGAGTATCTGGCGTCGGGCAAGTTCGTGTGGAACTCGGGCATGTTCTGCTTCACCGCGGGCACGATCCTGAAGGAAATGCGCGAGCATTGTCCCGACATTCTCGATGCCGCGGCCGAATGCATGGACAAGTCGCCGTCCGCCGAAGGCAAGAGCGGCGCGCAGGTGCGTCTCGAGCCGGGCTGCTTCGGCGCGGTGCCGGAGCTGTCGTTCGACTACGCGGTAATGGAGAAGTGCGAGCACGCGGCGGTCGTGTGCTGCAACCTCGGCTGGACCGACGTCGGCTCGTGGACCGCGCTGTCCGACCTGTCGCCGGCCGATGCGAGCGGCAACCGCGTCGAAGGCGAGGCGCTGCTCGTCGACGTGAAGAACTCGTATCTGCGCAGCGACGGGCGCCTGATCGGCGCGGTCGGCGTCGACAACCTGATCGTGATCGACACGCCCGATGCGCTGCTCGTCGCGCACCGGGATCGCGCGCAGGACGTGAAGCAGATTTTCGCGGAGCTGAAGTCGCGCGGCCATGAGACGTACAAGGTGCATCGCACCGTGCATCGGCCGTGGGGCACGTACTCGGTGCTCGAAGAGGGGCCGCGCTTCAAGATCAAGCGCATCGAGGTGAAGCCGGGCGCGAGCCTGAGCCTGCAGATGCATCATCACCGCAACGAGCATTGGGTCGTGGTGAGCGGCATGGCGAAGGTCGTCAACGGCGAAAAAGAGTTCTTCGTGTCGACCAACGAGTCGACCTATATCCCGGCGGGTCACAAACATCGCCTCGAAAATCCGGGCGTCGTCGAGCTCGTGATGATCGAAGTGCAAAGCGGCGAATATCTGGGCGAAGACGATATCGTTCGCTTCGAAGACATTTACGGACGTACTTGAGATGGATATCAGTTTTACCAACGACTCGGAAGACCTGACACGTCACAACGAGCGCGACGACCTGCTGGTCGGCATGAAAGCGGTGCGGGTCTGGGGCACGCTCGGCTGGCACGACATCCGGCAGCGTTATCGCCGCTCGGTGCTCGGGCCGTTCTGGTTCACGCTCAGCACGATCATCTTGGTGGTCGTGCTCGGCGCGTTGTACTCGACGCTGCTGCACCAGGAACTCTCCGACTATCTGCCGTATCTGGCGGTGGGTCTCGTCGTGTGGGCGTATCTGGCGTCGGTCGCCAACGAGGGCTGCATGGCCTTCATCGGCTCGGCCTATCTGATCAAGCAGATCAGGCTGCCGCTGACGGTCCACGTATGCCGCATCGCGTGGCGCAACTTCGTGATCCTGCTGCATAGCCTGCCGGTCGTCGTCGTGCTGCTGTTCGTGTTCGGTCACTGGCCGGGCTGGGAAATCGTGCTGGTGCCGTTCGCGCTCGTGGTCCTGCTGCTGCACGGCGTGTGGCTCGGCGTCACGCTCGGCGTGCTGTGCGCACGCTTTCGCGACATTCCGCCGATCGTCACGAACCTGATCCAGGTCGTGTTCTTCTTCACGCCGGTCATGTGGTCGCCGGAAATCCTGAAGGACCGCGCGTGGGTCGCCGAATACAACCCGCTCTATCACCTGATCGAAACGGTGCGCGCGCCGCTCACCGGCCGCCCGACCCACTGGGAGTCGTGGGCGTGGTCGATTGGTCTCCTGATCGTCGGCTTTGCGTTCGCGCAGATCCTGATGAAGCGTTTCCGTAATCGCGTTCCTTACTGGCTTTGATATTGTGAGTTCTTCATCGATTGTCGCTCGTAACATCTCCGTCGAATTTCCGATTTACGAGAACTCGCATCGCTCGCTGAAAAAGGCGGTGCTCAATTTGACGACGGGCGGCCGGATCGGCCAGGACGCGGGTCGCCATGCGATCGTCCGCGCGATCGACGACCTGAGCTTCACCTTCAGCGAAGGCGAGCGCGTCGGCCTGATCGGCCACAACGGCTCGGGCAAGACGACGCTGTTGCGCACGCTGTCGGGCGTCTATGCGCCGGTGCGCGGCGAGCTGAAGGTGCGGGGCAAGATCGCGTCGCTGCTCGACGTGTCGATGGGCCTCGACCCCGACGCGACCGGCTTCGAAAACATCTATCTGCGCGGCATTCTCGACGGGCTGAAGCCCGCGCGCATCCGCAGCAAGATCGACGAGATCGCCGACTTCAGCGAACTGGGCGATTACCTGAATCTGCCGGTGCGCACCTATTCGAGCGGGATGATGCTGCGCCTCGCGTTCGCGATCTCGACGAGCGTCGAAGCCGACATTCTGATCATGGACGAATGGCTGAGCGTGGGCGACGCCGAGTTCAGCGTGAAGGCGGCCGAGCGTCTGGAAGGCCTCGTCGGCAAGGCCGCGCTGCTGGTGGTGGCGTCGCACGATCCGTCGCTGGTCGCGCGCGTGTGCACCCGCAAGATCTCGATGGAACACGGCAAGATGGTCGCCGACGAAGCCGTGCTGCCGTCGGAAAAATCCGACGAGCCGCTCATCAGCCACACCGCGCAGTTGCCGCACTGAGCACGCCGGCGCGCGGCCGGCGCGGCGCATGCCGCGCCTGCCGCATGTGCGCCGACGCGCGAGCTGCGCGGCGCGACGGCAGCAGGCAAATCCGTCGGCTCATCGGCTAAACCGCGCCCCGGCGCAAGCCAGTCCCGCAGTTCAGCAACACCCTCGTGGCCAATCCCGAGGCGTAACAAGGTTCGAATTTGATGCGAGCTAATCACCCGTTTCTGCGCTACTCCGAATCCCTGCTGGTGCGTCAGCCGTTTCGCACGCTGAAGGGTTTCGCGGGCGGCTATATCGCGTATCCGATTGCGGAGAACGCCGAAAAGCGCAACGTGCGCCCGAAAATCCGCGAGCTGCGCGAGCACTATTCGCTGCCGATGCCGCATCGCCGCTGCATCGCGCTCGAACGGCTCGTCGCCACGCTCGAATTCGCCGGCGCGAAGGTGCCTTACTATCGCGACCTGTTCCAGGCGAAGCAATTCGATCCCGCCAAGGTCAGGAACGACCCGCGCTACCTCGAAGAACTGCCGTATCTGACCAAGGACATCATCCGCGAGCAGGGTCCGCGTCTCCTGTCGGGACCGCTCGAGGCTGGCAAGCACCACGCGTGCAAGACCGGTGGCTCGACCGGCCTCTCCACGACGATTTACTACGACCAGGAAGGCGCCGATTATTCGTCGGCGGTCACCAACTATTGCCGCGAGCGGATCGGCAAGCTGCGCCATCGCTCGGAGTTGCACTTCGCGTGCCGTTTCCCGGATCAGGTCGTGCCCGAGTGGCCGTCGCGCGAAGACTTCAAATGCTTCGCGATGAATCGCAGCAATGTCTTCTTCGACCGCATCGACGATCACGGCCTCGAGGAAATGTGGCGCACGCTGAAGCGCCGCCGCCCGTATCTCGCGCACTCGCATCCGTCGACGATGTACGCGCTCGCCTGCTATGTCGAGCGCAAGTACGGCGGCGGCAACGCGTTCCAGGTGTTCGAGTCGAGTGGCGAGCTGCTCGAGCCGCATGCGCGCGAGATGATCGCGAAGGCGTTGCGCTGCCGCGTGATCGACCGCTACGGCCTCGCCGAGCTCGGTGTGATGGCCTATGAGCTCGACGGTCACGAAGGCGGCTTCCAGGTCCTCGAATCGGAAGGCTGGCCGGAAAGCCGCGTCGCGCCGGACAACCCCGACGGCGCGCACGAGCTCGTGTTCACCGGGTTCCGCAACCGGCTGATGCCGTTGATCCGCTACACGACCGGCGACCTCGCGCGCGTGCAGGAGACGGAGAAGGGCTTCTTCCTGACCGACGTGGTCGGCCGGATTCACGACGTCGTGCCGATCAACGGCGTCGCGCATCCGACGCACCACATCCAGGACATGCTCGATCACCGCGTCGGCGGCATCCAGGAATTCCAGATCGATCTGCGCACGACGCCGCCCACTTTGCGCATCGTGCTCGAACCGCACGCGAACGCGGAGGACACCACCGCGAAGCTGCGCCACTTCTGGCAGGACGCGTTCACGATCGCGTACGTCGGTCACGACGATTTCGTGCGCGTGGGCAGTCGCGCCAAATTCCGTCACGTGGTGAGCGCATGATCGGCGTCGCGTATCCCGATGCCCGCGCCGACGCCGGCCAATACGTGCTGGCGGCGCTGCGGCGCTCGGTCAGCGCGACCCAGGCGCAGGCGATCGCGCGCAACATGCTGCACGAGATCGCGCCCGACGTCATGGTCGCGGTCGACGCGCCCGATGCGTGGAGCGCCGACCTGATCGCGTTCGTGCAGGCGCGGCCGCGCAAGCTGATCGTGTTCGGCCATATGCCGATCGCGCTCGCGGACTATCTGCGTTATCGGCCCGCGGCGTTGCCCGCCGACCTCTCGCAAGCGAGCCGCAGTGCAACGGCGCCTTCGGGCGAGTCGCGCGAAAGCGCGGCGGCCGTGCGCTACGGCGCGCTCGCGCAAGCACTCGGCGGCGCGCCATGGCATCGCCCGTTCGAGCGCTTCGATTTCACCGACGAATGGAACAACCTCGGCTACGGCGCGATTCGCGCCGACGGCTCGATCTGGGCGCTCGCGCAGGCGCCCGAAGTTCCGGCCGAAGCGGAGCTGGCCGCGGTCGTCGTGAACGGCGAGCGACAGTTCGCGTACGCGGCGCTGTGGGATGCGGGCGCATCGGCCGTGCTGTGGTTCAACCGGCCGGTCGGCCCGTGCGATTCGTTCGAATGGCGCCTCGTCGAGCAGTTTCTGTCGGGCTACCGGGCTGATGCGCTGCCATGTCAGCCGGTGCTGAGCGAACTCCCGTGGGGTTACGACGCGGCGATCACGTCGCGGCTCGATTGCGACGAGGACGTCGAATCGGCGCGCCCGTTGTGGCACGCGTACCGGCGTCTCGGCGTGCCGTTCACGCTCGCCGTGCATACGCAGAACCTGCAACGCGGCGGCCAGCACGACATCCTGCGCGAACTGCTTGCCGACCGGCAGCAGGGCGCGGTGCTGTCGCACACGGCGACGCACTCGCCGAACTGGGGCGGCAGCTACGACACCGCGATCGCGGAAGGCGTGCAATCGGCCGAACTGCTCGAACGCGCGACCGGCGTGCCGGTGCGCTACGCGGTGTCGCCGTTTCACCAGTCGCCGCCGTACGCGATGCGCGGCCTGATCGACGCGGGCTACGCGGGCTGCATCGGCGGCATCATCCGCAACGATCCGGAGTTTCTGAGCGCACGCGGCGGCGCGTTGGCCGGCTTGCCGGCGGGCTTCGTCGGTCACAGCCAACAGTGCATGCTGCACGGCGACTGCATGCTGAAAGAGGGCGATCCGCTCGCGATCTTCAAGCAGGCCTTCGACACCGCGTACGCGACCAACACGCTGTTCGGCTATCTCGACCATCCGTTCTCCGAGCGCTACGCGTACGGCTGGACCGACGAGGCGGCGCGCATCGACGCGCACGAGCAGTTGATCGCCTACATGCGCGGCAAGGCCCAACGGCCGCTGTTCCTGCACGAGGAAGCCGCGCTCGATTTCCTGCGCTTGCGCTCGCTCGCGCAGATCGTCGAACACGACGGCGTCTTTCGCGTCGTCACGCCCTTCGCCGACACGACGCCGCTCGCGCTCGGCGTCGAGTTCCGGGGCGCTCATACCAAGGTCGAGACGGGGAAAGCACTGCAATGAAAGTCATGGTGGTGATGGGCACGCGGCCCGAGGTCATCAAGCTCGCACCGCTCGTGCGAGCGCTGCGCAGCGAGTTCGACACGATCGTCTGCGCGAGCGGGCAGCATAGGGACATGGCCGCGCAGGCGCTCGAATTCTTCGGCATCGAACCGGACATCACGCTCGAAACGATGCACCCGGGTCAATCGCTGAATGCGCTCGCGTCGCGCCTGATCGCCGCGCTCGATCGCGCGCTCGACGAAACACGTCCCGATTGGGTGATCGTGCAGGGCGACACGACGACCGCGTTCTGCGCGGGCTTCGCGGCATTCCAGCGCGGCATGCGCGTCGGTCACGTCGAGGCGGGGCTGCGCACCGGCGATCTGGCGAGTCCGTTTCCCGAGGAAGCGAACCGCAGCCTGCTCGGCCGCATCGCGACGCTGCATTTCGCGCCGACCTCGCGCGCGCGCGACAGCCTGCTCAGCGAAGGCGTCGCGCCAGAGAAGATCGTCGTGACCGGCAACACGGTCGTCGATGCGATCGGCGAAGTGCGCGCGAGCTGGAGCGTCACGCCGCCGGCGAGTCCGCTGCCCGCATGGCATGGCGCGCAGCAGCAGCACGTGCTCGTCACGTGCCATCGGCGCGAGAATTTCGGCGACGTGCTGCAGGATATCTGCCGCGTGCTGCGCGATCTGTGTCAGCGCTATAGCGATTACCGCTGGGTGTTCCCCGTGCATCTGAACCCGGCCGTGCGCGGGCCCGTGCATCGCGAGCTCGATGGCATCCCGAACCTCGCGCTGATCGAGCCGGTCGACTATCCGACGAGCCTTTATCTGATCAGCGGCAGCGCCGTCGTGGTCAGCGATTCGGGCGGCATCCAGGAAGAAGCGCCAACCTTCGGCGTGCCGGTCGTCGTGATGCGCAATCACACCGAGCGCCGCGAAGGCGTCGACGCCGGCTTCGCGACGCTCGCGGGCCAGAGCGCGGCGAGCATCGAAAGCGCGGTGATCGGCTGGCTCGACGATCCCGCGCGGCGCGCGGCGCTGCGCGATCGCGCGAATCCGTACGGCGACGGACTGGCCTCACGACGCATCGTCGACAGCCTGCGCGGCCGACCGGTCGAGGTGTTCGTTGGCTGACGGCAAGAACCGCGTGCTTGCCCCGCAAGACTGCGTGCTGTTTTCGACCGCCGACTGGGACGAGCCGTACTGGACCAACAAGCAGCACACGGCGAGCATCCTCGCCGCGCGCGGCTGGCGGATTCTGTATGTGGAAAGCGTTGGCTTCCGCTCGCCGAAAGTGGCGAGCGGCCGCGACTGGTCGCGCCTGTGGCGACGTCTGTGGCGCGGCGTGCAGTCGCTCGTGCTCGGCCCGCCGCGCCGCGCCGACAATATCTGGGTGCTGTCGCCGCTGATGGTGCCGGCCGGGCATCATCTGCCGTTCGTGCGCTCGCTGAATCAGGCGATGCTGCGTTTTTCGGTGAACCGCTTCGCGAGGTCGCATCGCTACGTCAAGCCGGTCGTGTGGACGTACCACCCGTACATGCTCGATGCGATCGCGACGCTGCCGCGCGGGACCCTGGTCTACCACTGCGTCGACGATATTGCGGCGATTCCGGGCGTCGACGTCGACGCGTTCCGCACTGCCCAGCAGGACCTGCTCGGACGCTGCGAGGCGGTATTCACGACTGCGCAGTCGCTGAAGGACGTGTGCCTGCCGTTTAACCCCAATACGCATTTCTTCGGCAACGTCGTCGATGAAGCGCACTTCGGCGCGGCGCGCGCGGACGGCCCGCTGCCCGCCGAGCTCGCCGCGATCGACGAGCCGCGGCTCGTGTATCACGGCGTGCTGTCGGACTTCAAGGTCGATCTGCCGCTGCTGCTGCAAACCGCGCAGGCGCGGCCGCAGTGGCAATGGGTGATCATCGGCGAGGAGCGCGAAGGGCAGCGCAGCGACCTGCTCGCGCAGCTCAAGCGTCTGCCGAACGTGCATCTGCTCGGCTACCGGCCGTATCGCGTGCTGCCACAGTATTTGCGCGGCATGCGGGTCGGTGTGTTGCCGACGCTGATCAACGAATACACGCACTCGATGTTTCCGATGAAGTTCTACGAATATCTCGCGGCCGGTCTGCCGGTCGTATCGACGCCGCTCGATTTCGCGAAGGAACCGCGCGCGGGGCTCGAAGTGGGCAGCGATGCCGACGCGTTCATCGCGGCGATCGACAAGCAGCTTGCACGCGGCAAGCTGAGCGCGGAGGAAGCCCGCGCGGCGGTTGGCGAGAACACGTGGGAAGCGCGGCTGGACAAGATGCTGGCGATTACCTTCCACTTCCCGCAGGCGGGCGGCGGCAGCGCGCGGCCACACGGCGCTGAGGTGCGCACGTGAGGGTCGTTCATGTGTACCGCACGTACTTCCCGGACCCGCCCGGCGGCCTGCAGGAAGCGATCCGCCAGATTGCGCTAGCGACGCGCGAGCGCGGCGTCGAACCGCGCATTCTGACGCTGTCGCCGAGCCCGACGCCGACCGTCGTCGAACGCCCGGAAGGGCAGGTGATCCGCGAGAAATCGTGGGCGGCGCCGGCATCGTGCGATCTCGGCGGGCCGTGCTCGGTGATCAGGTATCGCGAGCTGGCCGACTGGGCCGACGTCGTGCATTTCCACTTTCCGTGGCCTTTCGCCGACGTATTGCATCTGCTCGGACGCACCAGCAAACCGACGGTGATGACTTACCACTCCGACATCGTGCGGCAGAAGCTGCTCGGCGCCGTCTATGGGCCGCTGATGCGGCGCACGCTGCGCAGCATGTCCGCGGTGGTCGCGACGTCGGCGGCCTATGCGCGGACCAGTGAGACGCTTGCCGCGTGCGTGTCGAAGGAGCGTTTGAAGACGATTCCGCTCGGCATCATCGACTATCGCGACGAGCCGCAGCCGCTCGACGCGCGGCGCAAGCTCGAGAGCCGGCTCGGCCTGGCGCCGGGCGAACCGTATTTTCTGGCGCTCGGCGTGTTGCGCTACTACAAGGGACTGCATACGCTCGTCGAGGCCGCCCGGCATGTGCAGGCGAAAATCGTCATCGCTGGCTCGGGGCCGGAGCGCGAGCGGCTCGCCGCCTTGGCGCGGCAGCATGGCGCGACCAACGTCGTGTTTGCCGGGCAGGTCACGCATGAGGAAAAGGTTGCGCTGCTCGAGGGCTGTCGCGCGATGGTGCTGCCCTCGCATTTGCGCTCCGAAGCGTTCGGGATGGTGCTGGTCGAAGCCGCGATGTTCGGCAAACCGATGGTGTGCTGTGAAGTGGGGTCCGGGACGTCGTTCGTCAACGAGGATGGGGTGACGGGGTTTGTCGTGCCGCCCGAGGCGCCCGAACCGCTGATCGCCGCGATTAACCGGCTGACGCTGGATGAAGCACTGGCGCGCGGCATGGGAGCGGCGGCGCGGCAGCGATATGAGCGGCTATTTTCTGGGCCAGCGTTGGGAAACGCATATAAATCGCTGTATGAACACGTATTGTCTTCCTGAGTCGTTATTTTCTTTCTCTCTATATCGCCGAACAGCTTGCGAAAGTGTTTAATTCACCTTGGTTTGGGCTAATTCGGCCTATATGCGAGATGTTGGTATTATCTGCGCGGTCGAGCCCGCTACACTGATTATTCTGCTTCGTTACAAATATTGCGGGCTCATGGTTGTTAAATCAGTCGGCAGTCAGTTGACAAATAAATTGGAAGCGGGTTGTAGGGGAGGGCGCGAGATGGTAGCGTGATGCCGCTTTACGCGGTCCGGATTTTGATTCTCGTGGTTCGACTTGACCCGCTACCGCGCCGGAACGAATTTCTACGGCAGCGCATGTGCCTTCCACACTCTTTTCTGCCCTGCGGCGGTTCACTGAATGAGCAGCAAACCACTCGTCGTCGATCTTGATGGAACTCTCATTCGCTCGGACGTCCTGATTGAATGCGGATTTGCTTTCACCCGATCCGCTCCCCATCGGTTCTACGAGCCGCTTCTGTGGCTCCTGCGCGGGGGCAAAGCCGGCCTCAAAGCCCGCTTGGCCGAAGCGACCGATATCGACGTCACCGTCCTGCCCTACGACGCCACGGTCATCGAGTGGCTGAAGGAAGAACGGGCCGCCGGGCGGTCGCTCGTGCTGGCGACCGCTAGCCATGAACGCTACGCGAAGGCGATTGCCGATCATCTTGGGCTATTCGACAAAACCTTCGCCACGCATAGCGACATCAATCTGTCCGCGCATCGCAAGCGCGACAGGCTCGTGGCCGAGTTCGGCGAGAAAGGCTTCGACTACGCGGGCAATTCGCACGACGATGTCGCAGTCTGGGCCGCGGCCGAGCGTGCTTATGTGATCAATCCGTCGAGTGGCGTAGAGCGCGCGGCCCGCAAGCAGGGCAACGTCGAGCGCGTCATCGACCAACGCTCCGCGTGGCCGAGAACGTGGGCGAAGTCGTTGCGACTGCATCAGTGGCTGAAGAATCTGCTGATTTTCGTTCCGCTGCTCGCGGCGCATCAACTGTCGGACGCCGCGCTGGTCATTGCCGCGCTCCTCGCTTTTTTTGCCTTCGGTGTCTGTGCGTCGAGCGTCTACCTGTTGAACGATCTGCTCGATCTCGAGGACGACCGGCATCATCCGACCAAGCGCAAACGCCCGCTTGCGTCGGGCGCGTTGCCGCTGGTTTGGGGCGCGGCGCTCTGTCCCGTTCTGCTGGTCGTGGGCGGCGCGATCGCGTGGTTCTGCCTGCCTCATCAGTTCGCGCTGGTTTTGCTTGGATATTACGTACTCACGCTGGCCTATTCGTTCCATCTGAAGCGGCGAGTCATGATGGACGTGGTGGTGCTGGCCTTGCTCTATACGACACGGATCATCGCCGGAAGCGCCGCGATCGATGCGCGGCTCACGTTCTGGCTGCTCGCGTTTTCGATGTTCATTTTTCTCAGCCTCGCGCTCGTCAAGCGGTATGCGGAACTGCACGCGTTGAAGGAGCGCGGCCTCGTGAAGTCACGCGGCCGCGGCTATGTCGCGAGCGATCTGCCGTTGATTTCGTCACTAGGCGCGGCCTCGGGCTATCTGTCCGTGCTGGTTCTCGCGCTTTATATTCAGGACGGCAATACGGCGAGCCTCTATCGGCATCCACAGTACATCTGGGTGGCCTGTCCTCTGCTGCTTTACTGGGTGAGCCGCACGTGGATCATCGCGCATCGCGGCTCCATGCATGACGACCCGATCATATTCGCGGCAAAGGACCGGAGCAGCTGGCTGATCATGGCCCTATGCGGTGCCGTGTTCTGGATGGCGATCTAGCCATGTCGAAAGTCCAGTCCTGGGGGCGCTATCCGTACGCGCTGCAAGAGTCCCATCCGATCGCCTGGCGTGATACGGCCGCGGCAATATGGCGAAGTGTCGGCGGCACGCAGCGCACGACACTTGCCTTCGGCAATGGGCGCAGTTACGGCGACAGTTGCCTCGCGTCGTCGGGGCACGTGATCCAGACGCTGCCGCTGGACCGGATGATTCTGGCCGACTGGCAAAACGGCGTATTGCGCGCTGAACCGGGCATGACGCTCGAGCAGATTCTCGACGTGGCGATTCCGCGTGGATGGATGTTGGCCGTGACGCCGGGGACGAAGTACGCGACGTTGGGCGGCGCGATCGCCAACGACGTGCACGGCAAGAATCACCATGTACGCGGCACGTTTGGCCGGCATGTGCGGCGTTTCTGCTTGCTGCGAAGCGACGGCACGCAGTTCGAATGTACGCCGGACCTCCACCCCGAGTACTTCACCGCGACGATCGGCGGCCTTGGTATGACGGGGCTGATCGCGTGGGCTGAAATCCAGCTGATGCCGATCAGGTCGAGCATGCTCGACGTGACCAGTATCCGCTTTGCCAACCTCGACGAGTTCTTCGCGCTGTCCGAACGGCTCGACGAACTGCATGAGTACAGCGTGGCGTGGGTGGACTGTCAGAGCCGCGATGCCGCGTTGGGCAGAGGCATTTTCATGGTTGGCGATCACGCCTCCGAGGGGGGGCTCGACGTCGAACGCCGCAAGACGCGTACGGTGCCGTTCACGTCGCCGATCCCCGTTTTCAACCGCCTGACCCTGCGCGCCTTCAACGAGTTGTACTACAGGCGGCAACGCGCGGACGCGGTTCGCTCGACGGTGAGTTACGACTCGTACTTCTATCCGCTCGACAGCCTGCTTGAATGGAATCGCATCTATGGCCGCTCGGGCTTCCAGCAGTATCAATGCGCCGTCCCGGCAGCCGTTGCGCGCGAGGCAACGCGGGCCATTCTCGACGCGATTGCCCGCAGCGGCACGGGGTCGATACTTGCCGTGCTGAAGCGCTGCGGCGCCATCAAATCGCCGGGCTTGCTGTCTTTTCCGCTCGAAGGCACCTCGCTCGCGCTCGACTTCCCGCAGCGCGAGGAATCGAATCGCAAGCTTTTCGACCGGCTGGATGCGATCGTGCGCGAGAGCGGCGGCCGTTTGTATCCCGCCAAGGACGCGCATATGTCGGGCGAAGATTTTCGCGCTGCCTATCCGCAGTGGGAACAGGTCGAAGCGCTGCGTGATCCGGCTTTGCTGTCACGCTTTTGGGAACGAACCACTCGAGTATGAAAAACATCGTTATCGTAGGCGCCACTTCGGCGATCGCCATTGCCTGTGCACGGCAATGGGCTAAACAGGGCGCGCGGTTCTTTCTCGTCGCGCGCAACATGGAGCGCCTCCAGCAGGTTGCCGACGACCTCAAGGCACGTGGTGCGCAACACGTGCTGTGTCAGCAGTTGGACATCGATCAGATCGGTGAACATGCCGCCATGATGCAGCGTTGTTCGGCCGAGTTCGGCGCGCTCGACATCGTGCTGGTGGCGCCGGGAACGCTGCCTGACCAGCAGGCCTGTCAGAACGATGCCGACGTCGCGGTCCGCGAGTTCAATACCAATGCCGTATCGATCATCGCGTTGCTGACGCGTTTTGCCACTGTGATCGAGCAGCAGCGGCGCGGCACGATCGCGGTCATTTCGTCGGTGGCCGGCGATCGCGGTCGCCAGTCGAACTATCTGTACGGCAGTGCAAAAGCAGCGCTCTCCGCGTTTTGCGAGGGCCTGAGGGCGCGCCTGTTCAAGGCGGGCGCGCATGTGCTGACGATCAAGCCTGGCTTTGTCGCGACGCCAATGACAGCGGGTCTTCCCTTGCCGGGACCGCTTGTTGCTACCGCGGACAAGGTCGCGGGCGATATCGTGCGCGCGGTGGAAAAGGGTAGGGATGTCATTTATACCCCGTGGTTCTGGTGGGGCATCATGCTGATCATTCGCTCTGTTCCTGGCCGCGTGTTCAAGCGGCTCTCGTTGTGATGCATTGCATGCATCACAACGGGTCTGCCGTGCTCGACGGCAACCGTCGCCGCCCAGCGAGCGCATGGCGCGGCGAATGTTCGTTCGACCTTCCTGACCTGGTGTGCCTTTCGTGAACTCCTCGGCAACTCCCATGAGCGCGTCGCGCCTCGTGATTTTTTACGCGATATTCGCGGCAGTTTCGATCGCCGCGAATATCGGTCTGCAGAAGCTCTCGCTGATCACCTATTCGGGAGCGTTCAGCGTGCCGCTGTCCGTGGTCGTCGGAACGGGTGGCGGGCTGGTGGTGAAGTTCCTGCTCGACAAGCTCTGGATCTTTCGATACCAGCATCGCGATCTGTCGCACGGCATACAGAGTTTTCTGCTGTACACGGTGATGGGGCTCGCAACTACGGCGATTTTCTGGGGCTTCGAATTCGGCGCGGACGCGATCTATCATTCCGAGCCTGCCCGCTTTACGGGCGGCGTGATTGGCCTCGTGATTGGTTACATAGTCAAATATAGGCTCGACAAGAAGTTCGTTTTTGCCTGATTCGGGCAATGCATTGATTTTTGTAGTTGCGCTGCCGCACGCGCGTAATCAGAAAATATTGACCAATGAACATGCAACGATTTAGACAGTACCTTTCGGAGAACGCGCTTCTACTGGTGGTCACCATTGCCGTGGGTGGTTATCTCGCGTGGCAGACGCGCAACTTTCAGCTCGATGATTCGCTGATCTATCTGCGATATTTGCGCAATCTGTTTGACGGGCAAGGGCTCACCTACAACGCGGGCGATCGCTTCAACGGGCTCACGTCGCCGTTGTATTCCTACTTGCTGATCGTGGCGAACGTCGTGGCCGGTAATTTGCAATATACGACGATCTTTTTGTCGTTCGTGTTCCTGTGCGCGGCCGCGATCACCGGAGCGCATCTGCTGGCGAGCGGAAAATACGAACAGACGCTGTGCGCGCTGATCGTTGTTTCCTTCAATTATTTTTACGACACCTTTGGGATGGAGACTTCGCTGTTTCTGTTCCTCTCCGCGCTCGCGTTGGTGCTCTATCGCAGGGAGCAATTTTTCGGTCTGGGTGTGGTGCTGGGCCTGCTGTTCATCACGCGCAGTGAAGGTGTGTTCCTTGGCCTCGTCGTGGTCGTCGATTACTTCATCAGGAACAGAAAACTGCCTCATGTTAAGTATTTGGTCGCGCCGGTCATTCTGCTCGCGGCCAATTTCATATTTAACTACTACTACTACGGCGCGTTTCTTCCGGCCACCGGCAATGCGAAGCTCGGACAGGGCAAGTCGGGGTACTGGGGCGAGGGACTGATTTTTCTCCACGTGCAGTACATGAAGGACGCTTTCTTCGGGGGTGACTTCCGGCTGCTCGCGTTCATGCTGCCGATCGGTCTCGTCGGTGTGCTGTCGAGTCTCGGCAAGAGGATCGCGTGGCTCGTCATTCTCTATCTCGTGCTGCTGGCTTCGTTTTATGTGTTTCTGCATATTCCGAATTACCACTGGTACTACGCACCATTCTTCTTCTTCGGCTTGTTGTTTGTTGGTGTCGGCGCGTGGAGAGTGCTCAGCTTCACGTACGAGCGGTCCCGGGAGAGCTCTGTTTTCCTCTCGCTGTTCTCCTGTGGACACATTCAATTTCGCTGGTTACCGCCTGCTACGGCGCAGTGACGCCGCGCGGACGCAGCAGCAGATTCAAACATGCGCGAAAGGGCCGCGGACCTGATGAGCCCTGCAACACTCGTTGGGAACTCATGCCTGCCGGCTTGAGGCAATAACGGCCGACTCGATGTTCGAGTCGGCTGTGGATTTCTGCTCATCTTTTTGTCCAAAAAAATACTGAATTACGGGTATGCAGCGAGAAAAACCCCGCCTCTTCCCATTGCTCGTGTTTTTATGCGCGTTGCTGCTCATGTGGTATCGGGCGCCTCAGCGCATCGAGCACGGCTTTCTGTGGGCCGAAGACGCCACGATCTTTATCGCGCAAGCGCACGAACTGGGTATCCGGTCATTCGTCCAGGGCTATTCCGGCTATTGGCATGTCGTTCCGCGTCTGGTCGCGTGGCTGCAGATGAAAACGACGCCAATCGACGAGGCGCCGTACTTTTTCATGTGGGCGTGTGCGTTGATCACGGCCGGGTCGAGCGCCTACATGGCTCACGCGTTTCGAATCTTCTCGCGTCCCATCGCCGCACTTCTCGCACTCGGACCTCTGCTGGTCCCGCAGACGGGCGAGACGCTGCTGAACGTTACGAATATTCAATGGATACTGCTTCCGGCGCTCATCGTTCTGCTGTGGGAAAACCTGTTCAATCCGCCGACATCCTGGTATAGCGTTCGGGCCTTGGCGGCTGCGGTCATTGCGTTGACAGGCCCCTTTGGCATCATCACGTTCGGCCCGACCGTGCTGGCTTGTATCTATGCGCGGCGTCGTGGGAAGTTTTCATATCGTCAGACTGGATTTCTGGCCGTCTACACCGCGGGCATAGCGGGGCAGGTTTATGCGGTCGCAACGAACGCCTCGCCGCCGCTCGACTTCGGTCCGGCGCCGTATGTGTGGCGTTATGGCTCCCGGATGATCCGCGAGCTGTTTTGCAGTCTGCTGCCGTCCCCGGATAGCATTCCGCTAATCGCCGGCTTGATCCTGGCGATCGTATTGGTGTTCGTCGTGGCGAGATCGCGAGCGGTTTTTGCCTGTCTGCTGCTCGCGCCGATGGCGGGCATCATCTGGTTGCTCGGCGCCGCGAGATCGAATCCGTACTCGGTACACATGGAGTGGTACGGCTTCGGTGCCCGGTACATCTATCCTGCCTTGCTGTTCTTTTTCTGGGCCGCGCTGCTGTCGATCGCAACGTCGAGTTCGAAGCTGTCGCGGGTATTAGCGGGGGGATTCGCCGTCGTTATCCTGCTGGCCAGCGCTACGAGATTTCCCGCGTCGGAATGGCCAATGTGGAACATTACGGCGAACGACAAGGGGCATATGCTAAAGGTCGCGCCGAACTGGGCAGTACAGATTCCTGCTAGCCCGCCCGGCCATTAGGTCATCGAGCGTTTCCCCGTCTCGATCGTTACCTCGCTTCAATGGCGACCGGAGCGGCAGCCTGAGCCTCGGGGGCCGGCCGCAAGGCCCGCCCCTCCCGCCACCCATATTGAAGGTAATGCTGACCCGCGTTCACGCCCGCCGCCGCCACGTCCGTATTGACGGCGAGATATTCCTGCTCGTTGAAACCCGGCGGCAATTCGACCGCTACGTCCGGGTCCAGTTCGCTGGGCTGTCCGCTCACGCGCGGCGTGCTCTTACGGGCGTTCGGTCCTGCGCATAGCTCCTTGAGTTTGCGATGCGTGCGCCAGAACGGCACGGCCGGCGTCGCGTCGCTGGCCTCGCGCTCCATTCGCCGCCAGCTGTCGGCAATATATTCGCGATCGCGCGAGCGCCTCATCACGACAGAAAACTCGATATCGTTGTGCAGCGTGTCGTTGAAATCTTCACAAGCGAAATCGATCAGCTCCATTTCGCAAAGATCGGCGATCAGTTTTGCAAACGAGCGCGGCGTGAAAACCCAGCAGTGAACGTCGTGATAGGTGTCGTTTTCGAAGGCGTCGCGTGCGAGATGTAGCGCGCCTTGCCATGTGTGATGCCGCTTGACCGAGTGCGGGTCGATCCGCTTTTGCCACGCTTCGTGGGCCGAGACATCCGCGGCGGACAGGCAATGATCGAGCAGCGAGTAGGGCTGCGGTACCCGCGCACGGGCGATATAGCTGGCCAGTACTTCGGGCAGGCGGCTTTCGCGGCGGAAATAGTCGAAGGTGAAGCGCCGGTCGGGAACCACGAGACGCACTTCGCCGGTCGGTTTGAGGACCGCGGCCAGCTCTCTGAGCCACGTCACCGGATCTGGAACATGCTCGACGACATGAGAGGCCACCACGTAGTCGACATAGCGGCCCTTGATCGCTTCGTGCAGCGTATTGCGCCCCCATACCGCATCGACATCGACGATCTCATTGACGTCGAGATTAGGATCGTCCCTGTACTTCTCTCGCAGGTGCGGCGTGTCCGTGTGGTCGACGTAAATGATCTCGCCGCCGTCGCTGCGTCGCACGAGAGGCCAGCAAAGCGGGCCTATTTCCACGCCGACGCTTTCCTTGACGTTCAGGCCTTTCAGCAAACGGCAACGCCGCTTATCTCGAAATTCATCGATGCTTGGAGCATTGTCTTCCTTCGCCATGTTGCCTCCTCGTATTGGACGGCACAGCTTCCAGTTATGACCGATGTTCACTGCATTACGCGAGACCCCTTACACCATCAGGTATGCATCTGCACCTTGATGGAGTCCGAACTTTTGTCGCTGGCCAGACGAAAGGCCTCGTCGACGTCGTCGAGGCTCAGGTCGTGCGTGATCATGGCGCGCAACGTGTCGCCCTTGCGCGCCAGCAGATCGATCGCGAGCGCGAAGTCGTGCTGACCGTCGATATAGCCGTAGCAGTTCGGCAGATGAATCGTCAGTTCCTTGATGTGCGGTTTGATGATTTCGATGTTCCTGAAGCCGTGATCGAAGGCACCGAGCACGCACACGTGGCCGAGCGGGCGCACGAACTGACAGGCGAAGTCGAACGTGTCGGCCGTTCCGCCGACCGCTTCGATCGCGTAGTGCGCGCCCAATCCGCCGGTTGCCTGTTCGACCATGGCGAGCGCTTCGGCGCGATCGGCCGGCAGGATCGCAGTGGCGCCCATCGCCAGCGCCGCGCGCGCCTGAGCCGCGTGTCTTGCGACCACGTAGACATTTTCACTGCCAGCGTCCAGCGCCGCGGCGAGTGCCGCGAGGCCGATCGTGCCGGCGCCGATCACGACGCCGACCGAGCCGCGCGCAATCGGCATCTTGCGGCACCCGTGGATGCCGACCGCCACCGGCTCGACGATGGCGCCGAGCTGATCGTCGACGGCATCGGGCAGCGGGAACACGCCCGATTCCTTGGTGCGCACGTATTCGGCAAAGCCGCCGCCGAACGGAAATTCGCGCGCGCGGCAGTGAATCGGCGTGCCGAGCTTGCAGTACTCGCATTTGCCGCACGCGGTGCCCATCACCATGTCGATCGTCACGCGCTGGCCGACACGCACGCTTGTCACGCCCTCGCCGATCTCGACCGCGGTGCCGCTCAGTTCGTGGCCGTTCGGAAAGCTTTGATGAACGTCGACGTTCCGGTAAGCGTGCAGATCGCTGCCGCAGATACCGACGCTCGCCACCTTGACGATCACGGTGCCGGGTAGCAACTCAGGTACCGGGATGCGGCCGACCTTCATCGCGCGCACCCCGTCTTGCAAGCCGGCTCGCATGGACGCGCCTTCGGTGCGATGCTCGAGCGCGTTCGTCGAAGTCATCTATCAATCTCCGCAAAATGTGAGACGTTTGCGCCGCGGCGCCTAACGTGTCTTTCGAATCCAGAAGCTCGCGCCGGGATTGCGCATGAAGAGCGGCATCCGCGCGTTCATCAGGTCCGCATGGAAGTGTCCCATGAACGTATTCATCAGGACAACTTCGAACGCGCTGTTGTACTGGAGGAAGGCGCGCAGCAGATAGGCTTCGTTCCACGCGCGGCCTTCGTAGATCCACTGCGGCGGGTATTCGAGCGGCAGGAACACGTCGTGAAAGTGTATGTGCACGCCGGGCGCGAGGATCGGCAGTATCTCGAAGACGATGCGGTTCACGTCGCTGCCGATCTTGCTCACGTGCGACGAATCGACGAACAGTATGTCGTTCGCTTCGAGCTCCGCGAATACGGACAGGTCGACGTCCTGCGCGAGCGACTTGACGATCTTCGAGGTGACCTTGTCTTTCTCGGTCAGCAACGACAGCAAGCGTTCATTGTTCGGTTCGACGAAGGTGCACTGGATCTGGCCGTCGAAGAACAGGTCGTTGGTATCGAGCGAAACGGCGGACGAAAAACCCGAGCCGATCTCGACGATGCGGCGCGGCCGCAGGTGGCGAATCATGCAGTACAGCGACGTCGCGTCGCCATACGAGAACATCACGTTCTCGAAGTAGAAGCGCAGACCGTCTTTCTTGTGCGGCTCGAACGGCATTTCGCCGTAGTACTTGTCGGCGAACTCGCCGACGAGCCGCACCTGCGCCGCTTCGTTGAACTCGATGCCGGGCAGCGTGCGCGAGACGTTACCGAACAGCCGTGCTTCATTCTGTTTGATGTCGGGGATCGACGGGATCGGCGAATAGTAGTGGCCTGGAGGCACGTCGCCGAGATTCGAAAAGTGCGGAATATTGACCTGAAGCGCGTCGCGATACTTGTCCCGTTCAGCGATCAGTTCTGCAATCTCGGGATGCTGCGCGGCAAGTGAATCGAGAAGCTCGGGCGATGCCGACATCTTGTTTCTCCGCTTGAAAGAATGTGCGAAAAGCCATGACAGAACAGCGAATTCATACCGATATGCCGACTGGCTGGCGAGCCGGCCCTCCCGGCCGGCCAGTCTATCGTACCCCCAGTATTCTGCACGTCCAACATTTCCTGATGTTCCGACATGAGCCCGCATTTACCGTTACTTACAAATTTTTCGTCGTAGCAATCGGCACAGCCGCGAGGCCAAGGGTCATGCGCCGTCCGTTTTCCGTGGATACCGCGCGTGAGTCGCGAGTGCGCGGCGGTCATCGTTTCGTAAGCCACGTAAGCCGACGAAAGCATGCAGCAGGGTGCTCTGCGCGTCGCTCGTGGGCGATCGTCTGCGTTACGATTTGGCGTAAAATCGAGCCCCTGCCGATAATAGTCCGCGCCTGTTTCACAGGTCGCGCGAACGCGTGAATTCCGCACCGTCCGGCGGACGGCAGCAGCGCCCACGATACGGGACGATTCGGGACGGAGCCCGCAATATGCATTTTAAAATTCTCCTGACCACTCACAGTACCGCGTTCATGACGAGCGGTGGTGGTGAGTCGGAACTCGTGCAGGTCGCCGAACTTCTCAACGATTCGGATGTACAGGCCGACATTTACGGCATTCGCAGCCGGCCGCTACGCTTTTACGACGCGGTGATGCACTTCTCCGTCCATGCGGACGGCGAAGCGATCGTTCGCGAAACGGTGAATCAGGGCAAGAAGCTGTTCCTGTGGCCGAACGTCTGGTGGTTGAGCGCGCCCGACCCGGCGGAAATCAGCCGCATCGAGGCGTTCGTGCAGCGTGCCGAGCGGCTACTGTTCAAGTCCTCCGCCGAACTCGCGCACTTCAACAGGTGCATCACGGTCGATCCAGGTAAATGCGTGGTGGTGGGCTCCGGCATATCCGACCGGTTCCTGCTGCCGGCCGACAAGGATTTGCTCCCCACGGTCTGCGACGTCTCGGACTACGTGCTGTGCCTCGGCTTGATCGAGCCGATCAAGAATCAGCTCGAACTGATCCGCGCACTGAACCAGCTCGACATGAACGGCCTGATGGTCGGCGGTTTCAGGGACGAGGAGTATTACCGGCAGTGCGTTCGCGAAGCGCGTCGCGGTATTCATTTCCTGCCGTTCATCCAGCCCTGCAGCGCGCTGTTGCGCTCCGCGCTCGCCAGCGCGATGGTAGTGGCGGAGCCGAGCCTCGATCCGCCCGGGCGCTCGTGCCTCGAAGGCGCGTTCGTGAAGCAGCCGCTCGTCATGGTTGATGGGGATTGGCAGCGCGAGCACTTCGACGACAATGTCTGGTACGCGGCTTCTACCCGCGCGCCGGACATCGTTCCCGCCATTCAGGCTGCCCTGACCGACCCGGACAGGGACGAAAAGATTGAAAGTAACTACGAACGCGTCTATGCACGGCACTCGTCGAGCACGGTAGCAGCAGACCTAATCAGACACCTGATCGATGCCGGCCTCACAAATTACTAAGATTCCCCGACTGCTCGTCGTTCAGCGGCGCTCCATGACCGATGGCCGAATGAATTCGCGCACCATCGGCGCGCGCTTCGCGCCTTTGCTTTCGTACATGCAGCGCCATCGGTTGATCGAATGGGAGCAGATCTCGGAGGCGGACGTTGGCGTCAGCCATCTGCATCGCTTCGACGTCGTGCTGTTCAACAAGCACGTGTCGAATCTGTCGCTGAAGATCATGCGGATGGCCAACGAACTCGGTCTTCATACGATTTACGATCTCGACGACTGGCTGCTCGATCTGCCGTCGTGGAGCGTGCTCGAAATGAACGAGGACGTGCTCTACAACGTGCTCGCGATGATTCGCGAAGCGAGCGCGGCCACGGCGTCGAACTCGCTGTTGCAGGAGCGCATGCGCAAAGTGCGGCGCTCGGACGACGTGCTGATCATCCCGAACGGTTTCGACGATCAGGCGTTCGACCTGTCGCCGGAACTGTGGACTGAAACCCAGCCGCCGAAGATCATCTTCTCCAATCTCGACGGCATCAAGCTCGTGAGCTTTCGCAAGGAGTTTTTCGGCACCTTGCGCAGTTTTCTCGCGCGCCACGAAAACGTGTCGATCGACTTCTGGGGCGATCCGTTTCCGGAGCTCAACGCGATTGCCCGCATGACGCATCGCGGCAGCCGCGGCAACCTCGAATACAAGAAGGCCATTCGCGACGAAGGCTACACGTTCGCGATCGTGCCGCTCGGCGCCGAAGAGGATCCGGAGACGCTGTTTTTCAACTCGTGCAAATCGCCGATCAAATACGCGGACTACGGCAGCCTCGGCATCCCGAGCATCTATTCGGATTGCCCGACCTACCGCGAGAACGTCAAACATCGTGAGACGGGATACATTGCGTCGAACACGGCCGAGAGCTGGGCACGAGCGCTGGAGGACATGCTGGGCGACCCGCAGCTTCGCCAGTCGATCCGCCGCAATGCCTACGCCGACGTGTTCGACCGTTTCAGCGTGCGACGCATTTCGTCGATGTTCCTGAAGGCCTTGCCCGACCCCAAGCCTTAAAGCAGCTAACACCTATGGATCTTCTTCTGATTCGCCACGGCCAATCGCACGCCAACGTGGCTGGCCTGTTGAACTCGACCGAGCAGGACGAGTTGACCGAGCATGGCCTGCAGCAGGCCGCGAAGCTACGCACGCTGATGGAAAGTCACGGTTTCGCGCCCGACCGCGTTTTTTCGAGCCCGTGGCGGCGCGCGTTGCAGACCACTGAAGTGCTGTTCGAGGACAACGGCGACTGGACCGTCGACGCCCGTCTCGGCGAAACCAATGCGGGGCGGTTCGCGACCTGGAAGGCCGAAGATTTTCGTCTGGCGTTTCCCGACTGGGGCAAACATCTGTCGGACCGTTACGAGGGCGGCGAGTCGCATCTCGAACTGGCCGCGCGTTCGGTGAACTGGCTCGAGGAGGAGGTGCTGCGGCACGCTGAGCAGCCTGGCCTGATCGCCGCCGTGTGTCACGCGGGACCGATCTCGGTGATCTCGCAATACCTGCTGAACGTGCCGTTGTCCCGCTTTCCCAACGTGCTGGTGCCGAATGCATCGCTCACGCTGTTCCGGCGCAACGTGCATACCGGAAACTATTATCTGCAGATCGCAGGGCTGTCATGAGTGCATCGATCAAGATCTTCGAGCCGCTTTACGCGCCGGGACAGGTCCTGTCCGAACAGGCTTTTCATTCGCTCGAACTGCGCGATAACGCGCACGCCGCGTGGCGCGAGTTTTATATTCTCGTCGACATGTACCGCAAGGGTATGCATCGGCAGCAGCAGATCACCGGTCTTTTTTCGCCGAAGTTCGCGCTGAAGGCGCGCATGGACGGCAGCCGGTTTCTGGAGTTCGTGCAGGCCAATGCCGACGCCGACGTCTGGATGATCAATCCGTTTCCGCAACTCGCGTATTTCTCGTACACCGCGTGGATGCAGGGCGAGCATGCGCATCCGGGACTCGTCGAGCGCAGCCAGCAACTGCTCGACGCCTGCGGCATCGCGTGGAATCTGCGTGAGGCGCCCCGTCAGTCGCCGCACACGCTGTGCTATTGCAATTTCTGGGTCGGTTCGCAGTCGTTCTGGGAAAGCTACGTCGGCAAGGTGCTTGAGCCGATTGCCACGTTCCTCGAAACGCAGAGCGGCACCGAGGCCGCGCGCGGGGTGCTGGAGCCCACGATCCACTCGGACGACGCACCGTTCCTGCCATTCGTTGCCGAGCGTCTGTTCAGCACGTATCTGTCGCTGCATCCCGAACTGAAGGTGGCGGCCTATCCGATCGAAGGCGATCGGGTGCTGGACTATTGCGTCAGCGATTTCGAAAAAGATATCGTGCGCTACATGCAAAAACCGATCGACGCGGCGGATCGCGCGCCGGTCTTTCCACCCGAGCAGATTGCGTTGATGGACTTGCTGTGCACGCTATCGCAGAAGTACGTGCGCGCGCATTTCTCGTTCACGCCGCATCCGCATACGGGGCAACCGATCGACTTCGACAGGACCGGCAAGCCGCCAGCGAACGAATGAGGCGGCGCGATCGGGTTGGATCGCGCCGATGTGCGCCGGGATGCGTTGGCGAGTGGCGGCGCTGACTATCTATCTCTTTTCAGCGAAACGGCCGCCGTACCTGCGCGCGCATGCGTCGACGCGGCTGCCATGCCGACCCCGGCGCCGATGAAGATGTTGCGCCATACCTCGTCGCTGGCACGTTGCAGCACACCGTCGGCGTGTTTGACGAAGGCCGTGTCGATCGGACAGCGGCCGTGGGTCTGGCCGAGGCGCTGCGTGATCACGGGTATCCAGGCGGCGAGTTCGGCATGGGCGTCGAACACGCAGTCGGGCGGGCAAATCTCCTGAGCGGCCGTGCCGCCACGTACGAATACGGGCTTGCCGTAATGCATCGCTTCGAGCACCGGCACGCAGAAGCCTTCGTGGCGGCTCATCGCGAGCAACGCGTGGGTGGATTCGTAGCACTCGAACAGATCGGCGTCGTCGAGCATGCCCTTGAAGTCGACCTGCTCGAGCACGCCGAGACGCCGCGCGTGATTGATCAGAAATTTCAGGTAATCGTAGTTCGGCGTGCTGCCGACGATGCTCAGCGTCGCGCCGAAATCACGCTGCTTCAGCAGCGACAGAATCTCGATGCCGTCCTCGATGCGTTTATGCGGCACCACGCGGCCCACCATCAGCAGGTTCGGCTCAGGGCGCTTGCGGCCCTTGCGCGGTCCTTCGCGCCGGAACACGTACATGTCGGGAAAGATCGGCGGCACGACCTTGATGGCGTCCGCCGCGACGATGCCGGCGAGGCTCGCCGCCGTGCTGCGCGAATTCGCGACGACGGTGTCGAAGTGCGCGAGCAGCGGCAGTTGCGCGAGTGCTTTCTCGCACAACTGTGCGGTGCGCGGTTCGAGCGCGCGCAGCAACTGCGGGTCCGTCACGCCGTGGATGTAGCAGATCTTCCTGCAATCGAGCGCGAGTGTCCGCTCGAGGTACGGATCGTAGATCGAGTAACTCAGCAGAACCACATCGTCGCGAGTGACCTCTTCGAATAATGCGTCAAGCGGGCGCACTCCATTCGTTCCCTCCTCGAAACCGCTTGCATACAGCTCGGCCCTCATGCCGAGACGTTCAGCCATGCGTACGAAACCGATGCAGTGGTTACCCACCGCATCGCCCGAGAAAATGTCCGGAGCACATACCCGCAGCGTCATATCGTCTTCGCCTCCGCAATGTCGTTCAACCGTCGCGCATACGCGCGTGCGACTGCCTCAACTGAGTAGTCGCGCTCGATGCGCGCCTTCCCCGCCAGTGCGATGCGCTCACGCAGTGGCGCATCGTCGATCATGCGTTTGAGCTGTTCCGCCGCGATCGATACCTCCGCATCGCACCAGTACTGACCTTCGGCGAACAGGTAGTCGCCGGGGCGCAGCGGCACGAGTTCGCCATCCACGAGGAACGCGGTGTCGGGTTCGCAAAAGTCGACGTTGCCCGAGAAGTTCGTGACCACGACCGGCTGCCCCAACGCCATCGCCTCCGCGATCACGCGGCCGAAGCCTTCGCTACGGTGCAGCGAAATGTAGGCGTCGCAGCAGGCCATGAAGTCGGTCGAGTCCTGGCGGCTCAGGCGCTCGGACACGATGTGAATGCGGCTATCGCCCGCGACAAGGTCGAGCACGGCGCGCCACACCGGGTCGTCGTCGCGCACGTTCATCGCCTTGATGACGAGCCCGACGCCCGGCGAGCTCTCGCCGAACGCCTGCTTGAACGCCTGCACGCCGGCGAGCGGATTCTTGCGGCTCAGCCACGAGTTGCCGTCGAACATCAGGTAGAACAGGAACTCGTTGGCCGGCAGGCCAAAGCGCTCGCGCTTCGGCGCGAGCGGCGCGGGGACCTCGACCGCCATCGGCATCTGGTAGACCGGCGTGTTGCCGAGCCGGCTGTAGACGCTCTGCACGAAGCGGCTCTGCGCCCAGATTTCGTCGACCATCTGATGCACGTTGCCGAACGCGTTCGGCCAGTGGGGCAGTTCCCATGGCCATGCGCCGATCTTGTGCGTGGGCGCGTCGATCAGGCTGCGGCCGCCTTCCAGCGCGAGCCGCACCATTTCGGGCGCCGGCAGGCAGATCAGGCTGATGTTGTACTTGAGCTCGTCGCTGATCAGATGATCGACCGAGTGTTCGAGGCGCGCGGGTCCCGCCATCGGCGCATTGAGCAGCGTGACCGGCGTCGACGACAGTTGCAGTACGCGGGCGGCCATGCGCGCGTCTTCGCCGAGGCCCAGCACGCCTTGCGGGAAGCCGATGATGTTGACGCCGAAGTCGTAGCCGATGCCTTCGACGCGCGCGTGATAGCGCGCGGGCTCGTGCGCGTCGTCATCGGCTTCGTCGTCGGGGCTGTCGGTCCAGCGCACCTTCAGCGAGCCGACCAGCGGATATTCCGTCGACGCCCATTCGTTCCACCAGCGCACGAGCTGGTCGCGGCCATCCGCGGTGTTCAGGTCGTACACTTCGCGCAGATCCGGGCGGTCATTCGCGATCATCGTCAGGAAGCGCGGCAGCAAGGTGTCGTCCGCCGGCTGCTCGTCGTCGATTCTCGCGAGCTCTTCGGCCAGATGAGTCGGCGTCCACTTGATCGCGTAGTACTCGTCGTGCCCGTGCTTGTCCCACCAGGAGATGAAGCCGAGCCGTTCGCTGAAGCTGTTCAGGTTGAACGATGCCTGCAGGTCGGGCCGCTCGTTCCAGATCAGCAGCAGAAAGCGCGGCAGCAGCGGCAGCGCGCTTTGCTCGCCGGCTTGCGCGCCGAACAGGCTGTCGGGCAACGGCGGGATGGCCCAGTGAAGCGCCGGATACTGGTGCTGCCCGTGTTCGATCCACCACGACAGGCACTTCAGACGCCCGGTGAAGGTGTCGAGCGAGCAGAGCTCCTGCAGATCCTGGCGCTCGTCATGCAACAGCCGCAGGAAGCGCGGCACCGGCAGCCAGTCGGCGTGCGTGCCCCATTCGGGCTCGAACATCAATGCGGGTGTGGTGGGCGGCACCCATTCGCCCTCGCGTTCTTCGGCGAGATGCGTCGGCGACCATTCGATCGCGTAGTACTCGCTGTGCCCGTGCTTTTCCCACCACGAAATGAACGCGAGCCGCTCGCGGAAGCTGCTCAGGTTGAACGACGCCTGCAGGTCGGGCCGCTCGTTCCAGATCAGCGGCAGAAAGCGCGGCAGCAGCGGCAGCGCGCCTTGCTCGCCGGCTTCCATCCTGAACAGGGTGTCGGGCAACGGCGGGATGCCCCAGTGAATCGCCGGATACTGATGCTGCCCATGCTCGATCCACCACGACAGGCACTTCAGGCGCCCGGTGAAGCTGTCGAGCGAGCAGAGTTCCTGCAGGTCCCGGCGCTCACCGTGCAGCAGCCGCAGGAAGCGCGGCACCGGTAGCCAGTCGGCGTGCGAGCCAAATTCGGGCTCGAACATCACGGCGGAGGGCGTGGGCGGCACCCATTTGATCGCGTGGTACTGATGCTGGCCGTGTTCGATCCACCACGACAGACAGCTGAGCCGCCCGCGGAAGGACTGCAGCGTGAAGGTCGCCTGCAGGTCCGGCCGGTCCTTGTAGATCTCGCACAGGAAGCGCGGCACGTAAGGGCCACCGTCCGCGGGAGGCGCTTCGGGCTCGAGCATGAAGCCGCCGATCGGCGGCTGCGACCACTTGATGCGCGGATACTCGCGCTGGCCGTGGTCTTCCCACCAGCTGAGCGCGTTGAGCCGCGAGGTGAAGCTGTTCAGATTGAACGCGCTGCGCAGATCGGGCCGCTCGGTCGTGATCAGCGCGAGGAAGCGCGGAAACGGCATCGCGCTGGAGTCGGGCGCGTCGATCGGTTCCAGCAGCCCGGGCCACGCGATCGGCGGACGCCACGTCACGCGCGGGCAGGTGAGCTGACCGTACTGCTCCCACCAGTCGAGGCAGTTCAGATAGCCGGTCAGCGTGTTCAGGTTGAATGCCTGGGACAGATCGCCGCGATTGCGCACGACCGTCGTCATCAGCTTCGGCAATTGCAGGCCGGCTTCTTCGAGCACGGTGACGGGCTCGTGCAGCGTCTCGCTCAGATGCTTCGCATCGAGCACGCTCGGTTTGGTCGAGCCGAGCCAGTACGTGACGGCGTCCGGATGCCGCTCGATCAGCGTGTCGTTGTCGAGCTGACGCAAATATTCGAGGTCTTCCTGTCGCAGCACCCAGTTGAAGTCCGGATACGTTTCGCGCGCCGACATTTCCCACCAGAAATACAGCGTGACGCGGTCATCCAGCACTTTGGAATTGAAGCGCGCGAGATCGGCTCTGAACTTCATCAGAAAGTAGATCGCGCTCGGCAGGCAGAACAGTTCCCCCGGCGATGGATGGCGGTACTCCGCCAGCCATCCGGTCTTGTTTTTTTTGGGTCCCAGATTAATCAAGATTTGCAATCCTTGAAGGCCAAGCAAAGGAAAAATCGTCGGCAGTCAGTGTCAGATTGGGTGAATAGCAGGGATCGTTCATCAACAGATGCTCCCAGCGCTGTCTGACCAACTCAGATTCCTGGTTGAAGCGGCTGATTTTTTCCGGTGTGTCTTCGGCGCCGCGGGTTGCCGATTCGTGATGATAAAGCTCCGCGTAGGGCGTCCACACATTGCGGTAGCCCGCTTGCCGCACACGCAGGCAAAAATCGATGTCGTTGTAAGCGACGTGTAACTGTTCGTCGAGGCCGCCGACTTCCTTGTAGATCGACTGGCGAATCAGCAGGCACGCGGCGGTCACCGCGCACATCACGTTGCGCAGGCGTGCGCGCGCGAAGTAGCCGGGGTGCGAATTGGGGAAATGCTTGTGCGCATGGCTCGCGATACCGCCGACGCCGAGCACCACGCCGCCATGCTGGATCGTGTCGTCCGGATACAGCAGTTTTGCGCCGACCGCGCCGACATTCGCCTGCAGCGCGACCGACACCATTTCCTCGAGCCAGTCGGCGTTGATCACTTCGATGTCGTTGTTCATCAGACAGACGAAGTCCGCCGTGCTCGCGAGCGCGACGCGGTTGTTCAGCGCCGAGTAGTTGAACGGCGAATCGTCGCGCACGACCTTGATGCGCTCGTCCTCTTGCAGGCGCGCGAACAGGTCGTGCGTTTCCTGCTTGAGCGAGCCGTTGTCGATGATCGTGATGCGCAAGTTCGGGTAGCTCGATTTCTGCCGCACCGATTCCACGCATTGCTCGACGAGTCCGGCGGAATCGCGCGTCGGAATGATGATCTCCACCGACGGCAGCACCTCGGGCAAGTCGTACACGACCTTGTTGAAGGCGTCCGTGCCCGGCGCGTGCTCGGTGTGGGCGTTGATGCCGTTGCGCGCGAGGTGTTCGTCGAGCGCGCGCATCGCCGCGATATGCGCGTACGGCTTGGCTTCATGGCCGGCCGCCGTGCTCTCGGGGATCATGCGCCAGTGGTACAGCGCGCGCGGCACGTGATACACCGTGTGATGACCCGCGCGATCGATCACGCGCAGCGCGAGGTCGTAGTCCTGCGAGCCTTCGAAGCCGGTTCTGAAGCCGCCGACCTCCTTCATGACCGAAGTCTTGTAGACGCCGAAATGCGAGATCATGTTCTGGCTCAGGAACAGATCGTAGTTGAAGTCGCATTTGAAGTACGGGTCCGAGCGGACCCCGTCGATCGAGATCTTGTCTTCGTCGCTGTAGATCACCGTCGCGTCCGGATGCGCGTTGATCAGCTCGGCGACGCAGTAGAGCGCGAGCGGATGCAATTCGTCGTCGTGGTCGAGCAGGCCGACGAATTCGCCGACGGCAAGCTCGAGCGCCGTGTTGCTGGAGCTGCTGATGTGGCCGTTCGTCGTGCGGTACGCGACCTTGATGCGGGGATCTTTGGCGGCGTAGCTGTCGAGCACCTGCTTGACCTCGGGGTTCGTCGAGCAGTCGTCGGCGATGCAGAATTCCCAGTTTTCGTAGACCTGGTCGACGACCGAATCGATCGCCATGCGCAGCCACCTGGCCGGCGTGTTGTAGGTCGGCATCACGATGCTGATCAGCGGTTGCAGCGCCCACGCCTTCGAGCGCGCGCGCAGTTC
Source organism: Paraburkholderia sp. 31.1 (assembly GCF_014397645.1). Taxonomy (NCBI): domain Bacteria; kingdom Pseudomonadati; phylum Pseudomonadota; class Betaproteobacteria; order Burkholderiales; family Burkholderiaceae; genus Paraburkholderia; species Paraburkholderia sp. 31.1. Next base: position 104,416 of record NZ_VZQN01000016.1, on the reverse strand, counting down.
CGGGTAATGCGACGCGGGCGGCTCGTGCCGCTCGATCCATTCCTGATACGTGTGACCCACGGTTGGCGCCGGCGCGGGCTGAGCGCCGCCGCCCCACGACGCCATCCGGCGCGCGCGTTCGAGCAGTTCCGTCGGGCAGTCGGCGTCGGCCACCAGTTCGACGTTGAAGCCGGTGATCGAAAACAGTCCCGCGCGCGCGATCGGATCGAGGCGCAACGGACCGACGAGCGGCGGAAACGCGACGACCTGATCCACCTTGCCGTCAGCGTCGACCACGAGGCCGATCGTCGCGTGCTCCGACATGCCCGCGCCCGCGTCGAAATAGATCATGCACGGCGAGGCCGGCATGTCTTCTTTCGCGAGCTCGAACGAAATACGCGCGGCGCGACCCGACAGCTCTTCCCATCCCGTCAGCTCGAACTGCGGATCGCCGTTCGTCGCGTTCCAGGCGAACCCGGAATTCGAGGACGCCTCGACGTTATTCAAGGGACGAAGTTCGAAGTTCTTCATGAGGTTCTTCACGAGGTTCGTCACGGGTTTTGTCATTTCGTCAGCAGGGAATCGTAGAGGTCTTTCAAGGGCGACAGGACGGCCTGCCAGGTCAGATCGCGCGTCGGAGCAGCGGCAGCGCCGCGCGGTTGCGCGAGCGCCGCGCGAATCGATCCGGTGATGCTGTCGACGTCGAACGGATCCAGGTAGGCAACGTGCTGCGCGAAATATTCCTGGGTAGAGCCAACTTTTGTCACCGCGATGCGGGCGCCGGCGGCATGCGCTTCGAGCGCGGCGAGCCCCGGCGTTTCGAGCGTGCTCGGCAGCACGAACGCTTCGCAGGCCGCGTAGGCGGAGCGCAGCAGCGGCGAATCGTGGGGCAGCGTGCCGGCGTAGACGACCTGCGCGCCACCCTCGTCGAAGCATGCCTTCGCATACTCGGGATCGCGCTGATGGCCGATCAGGACAAGCTTCAGGTCGGGGAACGACTTCATCGCCCGGATCAGCGCGAGCTGGTTCTTGCGCGGCTCGATGTTGCCGATGTCCAGGATGAAGCGGCCCTCGATGCCGGATTCACAGCGAAACGGCTCCGCCGCGACCGGCTCGTAAAAGCTCTGTTCGACGCCGTTCAACACGCTCGCGAACTTCTCGCGCGGCAGATCGAAGATGCGAGCGAGCGTGTCGCATTCGATCTCGGAGTTCGCGACCACGCGGTCCGCGAGAGAAAACTGATGATGGATTTCGCCGATCGGATAGAGATGCCTGGTTTCCTCCGTCACCCACAGACTCGACGACACGACGAGCGGCAAGCCGAGTTGCTTGACGAAGTTGCAGAAGTGCACCGAGCCACCGACGCACGAGAAGAAATGCACCACGTCGTGTTCTAGAAAACGCGGCTTCCACGGATCGAACAGCGTAACGTCGACGCCATGCGCGGGCAGATGCTTGTGATACGCAAGCAATTGGATTTCTCCGCCGCCGGGGGTATGGAAAGCCATCGGGTAGGTGGCGAACAGCACTTTCATAGGTGGGACTCTAGTCGCTCAAACAGTTCTTTTCTTCAGACCAGCACGTCGCGGCACGCCGCTGCGCGTAACGCGCGAACATGGCGGCGAGACCGGCAGGTTTCGGGGCATTCACGTGGATGCTCGCCGCGCGCTTGCGCGGCCTTCAGGCGCGGACTTGCCGGTGCGCGGGCCGGGGCCCGAGCGCACGGCCAGCGAGCAGGCCGGCGTGTGCTGTTGTCGAGCACGTCGGATCGATACCACGAATTCCACATGCGCGAATATGTTTGAGTTGTTACGAAGTGTACGAACGACGCGCCAGCAGGCGCAGGTCCGTTTTATTATCACGGCCCGAATACAATACGTTCCCAGCCAGACTTCCTGAGAAAGCACCGCCGATGCCAGATTGTAGCGTGTCTGATCCGCCTTTCCCGCCGTTTGCGGCCGCGTCGAGTCCTGACGGCGATCGTCTGTTTGCGCGGGTCGCGCGGCATGGCGTGGGCGTAATCGTGCGCCGCGAAGTGCATGACGGAGCATTGCGATGAGTCTGCAGATCCTCGTCACCGGCGCCAACGGTTTCGTCGGCCAGGCGGTGTCCCGCGCGTTGCTGCGGCGGGGCGATCGCGTGACCGGCGTGGTGCGCCGGCCGCAGACGGCCGCCGAGGGCGTGCGCGAATGGCTGCTCGATACCGAAGACTTTGCGGGCATCGACCAGCGCTGGCCGGTCGCGCTCACTTGCGATGCGGTGATCCATCTGGCGTCGCGCGTGCACGTGATGCGGGAGACCCTGACCGAGCCGCTCGCCGCCTATCGCGCGACCAATGTCGAGGGCAGCTTGCGCGTCGCGGCCGCGGCGCGGCGCGCGGGCGCGAGGCGCTTCGTGTTCGTCAGCAGCATCAAGGCGATGGGCGAGGCGAGCAGCGGCCGGCCGATCGCTGAAACGGATCAGCCCGCGCCGTCCGATGCGTATGGCATCTCGAAACTGGAAGCCGAGCGCGCGCTGTTCGACTACGGCCGCTCGACGGGTCTCGAAGTCGTCGTGGTGCGGCCGCCGCTGGTCTACGGGCCGCGCGTGCGCGCGAACTTCCTGCAGCTGATGAACGCGGTCGCGAGAGGCATTCCGTTGCCGCTCGGCGCGCTCAGCGCGCTGCGCAGCCTCGTGTTCGTCGATAACCTCGCGGACGCGCTCGTGCATTGCGCGACCGATCCGCGCGCGGCCGGCGAAACCTTCCATGTGACCGACGGCCGCGACCTCAGCGTGCCGGAACTCGCGCGTCTGCTGGCCACGCAGCTTCACGTGCCCGCGCGGCTCGTGCCGGTGCCGGCCAGCCTGCTGCGTCTCGCGGGTCGCCTGACCGGCCGCTCGGCGCAGATCGATCGATTGACCGGCGAGCTGCGCGTCGACAGTTCGCATATCCGCGAATGTCTGAACTGGTCTGCGCCGCATACGGTCGAGCATGGGCTGCTCGAAACCGCGGCGTGGTATCGCTCAACGCATTGACCACGGGTTGAACCCGCCTTGACTCCGACCTGACCCGCTAACGCTATCGATGCCGCTCGCTGCACACTCCGCCTCTTCCGTCGTCTCTCTACTGCCGTGGGGCGTCGCCGCGCTCGCCGCCTGCGCGGCGATCCTCTGGACGCTGCTGCGCACCGGCCTCGCGTGGCGGCTCGCCACCGACATCCCCAACGACCGCTCGCTGCACACGCGCCCGACGCCGCGCGTCGGCGGCTGGGGCATCGTGCCGGTCGCGGTGCTGCTGATCGCGCTGGCGGCGCCGTCGCTGTGGCTGCCCGCGCTTGCCGCGGCGCTGCTCGCGGCGCTATCGCAGCTCGACGATCGACGTGGCCTGCCCGCACGCGTGCGCTTCGGCGGTCATGCGGCGGCGGTGGCGGCACTGATCGCCGTCTATCCGGCCGACGTGCCGTGGTGGGCGCTCGCGTGCATGGCGGTTCTACTCGTGTGGCTCGTCAATCTCTACAACTTCATGGACGGCTCGGACGGCCTCGCGGGCGGCATGGCGCTGTTCGGCTTCGGCGGCTATGCGGTGGCCGCCTCGCTGTCGTCGCACGCGGACCCGGCGCTCGCGACGGCGAGCCTGATCGTCACAGGCGCGGCCGCGGGCTTTCTGCTGTTCAACTTTCACCCAGCGCGCATCTTTCTCGGTGACGCCGGCTCGATCCCGCTCGGCTTTCTGGCCGGCGCGCTTGGCTATTGGGGGTGGCGCGAGGGTGTATGGCCGGTGTGGTTTCCGGCGCTGTGCTTCGCGCCGTTCATCGGCGATGCGTCGGTCACGCTGCTCAAGCGCCTGCTGCGCGGTGAAAAATTTTGGCAGGCGCATCGTGAACACTACTATCAAAGACTGGTGCAGTCGGGTTTCGGGCACGCATCGACCGCGTGGATTTGGTATTTGTTCATGGCGGTGGGCATAATGCTTGCTATCTGGGCGCTACAATTCGCTCTTCTGTATCAATGGCTGGTTGTCGTCGCATGGGCTGCCGTGCTGGTCGTCGCGGGGCTGTGTATTGATCGCCGCTGGCGGCGCCATGTGTCCCGTTCCGGGCCAATCTGAGGTTCTGCGCAATGAAAAGCTTCAAAGCCAGATGGCTTTCGTTCAGTGCGTTTGCGTTCGACCTGTGCGCGGTGGCAATGGCCTGGCTGCTGGCCTATGTGATCCGGTTCAACGGACCGGTGCCCGCGCCGTTCTGGTCGAGCGGGCTGCATGCGCTCGTGTGGGTGCTGCTGATCTACGCGGTGATGTTTCGCGGCTACGGCCTCTATCGCGGCATGTGGGTGTTCGCGAGCCTGCCCGATCTCGTGCGGATCGCGAAAGCGATCGGCGTCGGCGCGCTGGTCGTCGTGATCGGCTCGGCGCTGTTGCAGCCGGCGCCGGTCGTGCCGCGCTCGGTGCTGATCGTGTCGCCGATGCTGCTGTTCCTGACGATGGGCGGCTCACGCGCGCTGTATCGCGCGGCCAAGGAGTTCTATCGCTACGGCGGACTGGTCGGCCAGGGCAAGCCGGTGCTCGTGCTCGGCGCGGGCAATGCCGGCGCGAACCTCGTGCGCGAGCTGAAGCGCTCGGGCCAATGGCGCCTCGTCGGTCTGCTCGACGACGATCCGATCAAGCAGGGCCGTGAAATCTACGGCTATCGCGTGGTTGGTGCGATCAGCGATCTGCAGAAAATCTGCACGGAGCTGAAGGTCGAGCATGTGATCATCGCGGTGCCGTCGGCGTCGGTGGAGGCGCATCGGCGCATCGCCACGCTGTGCGTGCGCGCCGGCGTACGCGCGATGACGCTGCCCGCGCTCACGCCGCTCACGCAAGGTCAGGCGTTCCTGGCGCGCGTGCGGCAGATCGATCTCGAAGACCTGCTCGGCCGTGACCCGGTGACGATCGACACCGAGCACGTCGCCGCGCTGCTGAAAAACCGCGTCGTGATGGTGACGGGCGCGGGCGGCTCGATCGGCTCGGAGCTATGCCGGCAGATCCTGCGCTTCGGTCCGGTGCAACTGGTCGCGTTCGACATCTCTGAGTTCTCGATCTATCGGCTGAACGAAGAGCTGCGCGACAAATATCCGGAAGTGTCGGTGGTGCCGATCGTCGGCGACGTGAAGGACTCGCTGCTGCTCGATCAGGTGATGGCGCGCTACTGTCCGCACATCGTGTTTCATGCGGCGGCCTACAAGCATGTGCCGTTGATGGAAGAGGTCAACACGTGGCAGGCGGTGCGCAACAACGTGCTTGGCACGTACCGCGTCGCGCGCGCGGCGATCCGCCACGACGTCGCGCATTTCGTGCTGATCTCGACCGACAAGGCGGTCAACCCGACCAACGTGATGGGCGCGAGCAAGCGGCTCGCGGAGATGGCGTGCTCGGCGCTGCAGCAGCAGGGCGCGCGGCGCACGCAGTTCGAGACGGTGCGCTTCGGCAACGTGCTCGGCAGCGCGGGCAGCGTGATTCCGAAATTCCAGGAGCAGATCGCGCGCGGCGGGCCGGTGACCGTCACGCATCCGGAAATCACGCGTTTCTTCATGACGATTCCGGAGGCGTCGCAACTCGTGTTGCAGGCGTCGAGCATGGGGCGCGGCGGCGAGATTTTCATTCTCGACATGGGCAAGCCGGTGCGAATCGCCGATCTCGCGCACGATCTGATCCGCCTGTACGGTTTCACCGAAGAGCAGATTCGCGTCGTGTTCACGGGTTTGCGTCCGGGCGAGAAGCTTTACGAGGAGCTGCTAGCGGACGACGAAACCACCACGCGCACGCCGCATCCGAAGCTGCGCATCGCACAGGCGCGCGAGGTGCCGGACAGCCTGATCGACAATCTGCTGCCGTGGCTGATGCAGCATCGCGTGCCGGCCGACGATGAAGTGCGGCGCGATCTGCGGCGCTGGGTGCCGGAGTATCTGCCGGCGACGGCGACGACACTGCGTAGTGTGGCGCCGGCGACGCGGGTGTCGTAGGCGTTCCGCCGCCGCGAGTCATCGGAGTAGTCGAAGCATTGAATCAGTACCCGCGAAGGCAGGTCAGTTGACCCGTTGAAGTTGGCCGCCGGATGTTTATCGATAAGAGCCCCTACAGACATGCTGGGGCTTTTTTTTGCCTATGAGAGCTGACGACCATCGCGCACGCCCCGGCTTTTCGGAGTCGTCTGAAGCCTGCGCCCGGCACATACACCTAGCATTGAACCGTCGCCGCCCGGTATGTCGTTCCCGCTGAGGTGGCGGCTCTGTTGGCTCTTTTTCTGTGATGCAAAGGTATTGCGCGCCCTTGAGGCGCGTTTTTTTGTCCAGGCGCAAGAGGCGGCAAATCCGGAATCGACCTGTAGCGCGCCAGCGGCCCGCGCGCTTACGGTCAAGGTTCACCAACGGGAGGAACCTGTGCAGGACGTAATGACCTACAGCCAGCGCAATCAGGAGGCGTAACACATGGCCTACACCGGCAAATTTCCCGTGAATAACGAGTCCCTATCACCGCTCACCATTTTTGGCATCGGCACGTTCAACGCGTATTCAGGCAACAATCAATACCGCAATCGGGGCGGCTGCACGATGGTGCCTAATGATGGGCCGCTCCCTGCCGGTAAATACTGGATCGTGGACCGCCCCACGGGCGGAATCCGTTCTCAGCTGTTTGCACGGGCAAACGATGAGTGGAATGCAGCAATGGGTCACCCATCGAATCACGGTGAATGGTTCGCGCTGTATCGTGATGATGGAACGATTAATGATCTGACGTGGATTAATGGCGTCAAACGCGGGCAGTTCCGTTTGCATCCGGCAGGCGGACGCGGGATTTCGCTTGGCTGCATCACGCTGCCGAGCCATAGCGATTTCATGAGAATCCGCAACGCGCTGCTGCACACCGTCAAAATTCCCGCGCGCAGTTCGGGCCTGCGCGCCTATGGAACAATTGAGGTCATCACTTATGGCAACACTTGCCCGTAGGGTGTTCAAGATTGCCCTGTTTATCGGCCTGTGCTATCTGTCCCTGCTCTATGTCCGTCCATACCATTACGAGTGGACAGAACGCGAGTCGCGCGCATGGTTTGCTGCTTCGCGCTGGCTTGGTGTCCGCGATCCCGAAGATTTGTATTTCGTGGTGTGGGTGACGATTGAACTGATCGCTGCGGCGATGGCGTATGTGGCGATCATGAAGCTATGGCGGTGGTATCGCACGAAGTAGACGAAAACCTCGGCGACGGGGCTTTTTTTGGTTCATCGAGGATTACCGGGGTAGTCTCTGTTCGGACTCGAAGCGGACACGTGTGGCACGAAATTGAATACCAATCAGCGGACGGTCAAATGCCGGTCAGCCAGAACTCGTGAGCGACGGATACCATCAAAGCACGTGCTCTCGTAGAATCTATGAACAACATTAATAAACTGAGCTCATGAGATTCGATCCCAATGGTCCCTCCTTACCGGATATCCTTCTAGAACGCTGTGATGCTGGTCGCGTCGTGTTTCTGTGTGGTGCCGGAGTTTCGTTGCGATCCGGAATGCCGACGTTTGTCGGCCTCACTCAGTACGTCATAGAATTCTTCGACCCGCCAGCCGACTCAGAGATCATGGCCGCGTTCCGACCATGGCTGGACGGTCAATCTGCGGCGAATGTCCCACTCGATCAAATCTTTAATCTGCTTCATCTTGAATACGGTAAGGATGAAGTTAACGCTCTAGTCACAGAGCGGTTGAGTGCTCCTCTAGAAAGCAAGGATCCTGGACGTGAGCACGGTCTGATTAAGCGCATTTCTTCGAGCCAGAGCGGCGTGCCGCAGATTGTCACGACGAACTTCGACCGATTGTTCGAGATAGGGCAAGAGGGAGAGCATCTGGTCCGGCATGTGCCGCCTGCTTTTCCCGACCTGAACTTCGGATCGAAGATAGAGGGGATCACCTATCTACATGGGCGACTGGTGGACACAGCCTCTGAAAGTCATCCCTACGTGCTGAGCAGCGCGGACTTCGGACGCGCATACCTATCTGAAGGATGGGCTACCGACTTTATCAGGCACCTCCTCGAACGATATACCGTCGTTTTAGTCGGCTATCAGGCGGAAGATCCTCCAGTCAAATATCTTCTTCAGGGTCTCAACCATGACGGCCAGTATGACCGGTCTAGACTCTTTGCCTTTGACCGTGGGCTTCCTGAAGAGATCGAAGCCAAGTGGCGTGATCGAGGTGTTACATCCATAGCCTATTCCGATCATCCGGACCTGTGGAAGAGCATGGAAGCGTGGGCTAACCGGGCCGACGATCCGCGTAGGTGGCGTGCATCCATAATCGCTAAAAGCCAGCAGGACCCGAAAAATCTGGCTTCTTATGAGCGCGGCCAAGTTGCTCATGTTCTTCGCACAGTACAGGGTGCAAGATCGTTCTCGGAGATCGATCCGGTACCGCACCCTGAATGGGTATGTGTGATGGATGCGAATGTCCGATCAGGCAAACGGAGCAGTGGCTACGACAGCGACGCGGAGACCTTCGACCCTGTGATCGCTTATGGGCTTGATGACGATCTGGAAGATATCCCTGAGGATGCTCGCAGACAGGACGTCAATAACGATAATCTTTTAGTCTGGCGCAGCGAAGACGACAATCCACATGAGTTTCATCGGTTGGGCGGGCGACAGGTCGAAGGTTTCGAGGCGACGCCCATAAGGCTTGGTCACCTCGTCGCTTGGGCGAGCAAGTCCGTCGACAGTCCTGTGCTGGCTTGGTGGGCCATTCGGCAGAACGGACTGCATCCGCGACTGCTGCAACAGTTCGAGTGGCAAGTGGAGCATTCGAAGGCTCTCAACGAGCGTGCTCGTCATATCTGGAACCTCATCCTCGAATACCATCGAGACCCTCGCAATCGTCAGTGGAACAATGAATGGTTCGACTTAAAGAAACGGATCGATGCGGAGGGGTGGACGGCCAGTGTCCTACGAGAATTTCGGAGAGTCGCGACACCGCGATTGGAGATCAAGCCACCGTTTGGCTTGGGTCAGTCCAGACCGCCCTGGGCGCCTTGGGGTGAAATTCATCTCGGCGACCTAGGTCAGTTCGAAGTCGTTTTACTTGAACGGCACAACGAGGATCTAGAGGTCCCAGACGATCTGTTGCCGCAGGTCTTTAGCATATTAGAAGAACAGCTAACCGTCGCCTCGGGGCTACTGAGGGATATCGAGACCGTTTGCTTCCAGACATCGACCTGCTATCCGGACCGTGAGGTCGATGGGAGAGAACACATCACGGAAGCCGCCGAGGTTGTGAGTTGGTTCATCCAACTGTTTGACCGAATGGCGGCCAGATGGCCAGTGCTGGCGAATGCACATGCAACGACCTGGCCTGCGACAGACCGCTTCTTCTTCCGAAAGCTCAAGCTGTACGCGTTCAGCAAAGCGGATGCCTTTGAGGCCGATCATGTTGCCGAAGAAGTCTTGTCCTTGGACCAAGAGACATTCTGGGACATCGATGTGGTTCGAGAGCTTCTTTTCCTACTGGTGGACCGATGGGGAAAATTTTCTCAGGAGAACCGGAACCAACTCATTGACCGCATCTTGACCGGCCCCGATCAGCTTCCCTATTGGTCTGACGAGGAGTTTCCAGGGCTACGGGATGAGTGCGCCGCCAGATACGCCCGGTATCTCGAACTACAGGGTTGTGAACTGACGGCTGATCGCAGTGAACAACTTGCCGAGATGATCAGAGGTATTCCTGGATGGACCGACGATTGGGCGACCTCGACTGTGATCGACAGGGGCTTTCACGTGGGCTCGGTCGGTACGGACGAAAAACCCGATGCAATCTTGAACCTTCCCGTGGGCGAGGTGGTATCCAAAGCAAAGGAAGACCTGAAGCGGGACTTCGGTAGCTTCACTGAGAAGCGCCCCTTTACTGGTTTGGTAAAAGCCAATCCGCGAAAAGCGTTGTCTGCGCTGACGATTGCAGGAAAGGCTGGCGACTACCCAGAGGTGTTCTGGTCGTCCATGATCAATGAATTTCCCGCAGGCATCACGCCCAGGCTGAGACGGGTATTCCTGAACCGGGTAGCGCGACTGCCACACTCGGTTATCGCCGAACTGCGCCATACCCTGGGCCGATGGCTCGAACAGAACCTGGTTGCGGTCCTTGAGTTTGACGATGTTCTCGGTTGGGCAGTCTACGATCACATCGTCGATGGCATCCTGAGCGGTGGAGCAGATGCAGCGAAGAGCGGTCTGGGCGAAGTCCGTCAAGGTGCAAAAGTCATTCAACAGTCCCGGCGCACATTCGGCCATGCGATCAACGGCCCTACCGGCATGTGTGCGAAGGCCCTTTTCCACGCAGTCCCTGGAGAGAAACAGGAAGCTTGTTCACTAATCCCAGATCACATCAAGTCTCGTGTCGAGCGCCTCTTTGCGGCATCAGGTGAGGGTTCAGATCATGCCGTGTCGATAGCAAGCGCAAAACTGAACTGGCTCATGTTCGTCGATCCCGCCTGGACTGAGGAACGTCTTATTCCAATGTTGGCGTTTGAACATCCAGCTTCGGAACCCGCATGGAACGGGTTTCTTCATAGCAGGCAAGTGCCTTCGCCGCCGTTGGCAGAGGTCATCAAACCGCTCCTGCTTAACCCCATTCCGTGGGGCGAAGGATTTTCTTGGAATCGCGACCTCTCGACGGTAGCCGCCCAATGGCTAGGCTTCATGCGAGTGTTTCACCCGAATGAGCCGAGCGGTCTTTCACGACGCGAAATGCGTTCGGCCTTTCGAGCGATGTCTGACGACACTCGAAACCGGTTCATATCCTGGTTGGGCCTGGTTGGACAAAAAAATGACAACGGCTGGGCCAAACACGTCATCCCTCTAATCAACGAGGACTGGCCGAGAGAGCGCCGATACAGGACCTCTGCATCGATGCGGGCATGGATCGGCCTGCTTGATGACACCGGCGATAGCTTCCCGGCCGTCTACGACGCGCTGAAAAAGTTCTTGGTGCCGGTGGAGACAAATGACCATCCGTTCTACCGGTTCACCCGAGAGATCAATGAGGAAAAGCCGATCACTGCTCTATTCCCTGAAGCGACGCTGGATTTGATGAACAGAACTACACCTCAGGTTCTCACCCGTCCGCCGTACGAGTTACCGAAGGTGCTAGCACTGATTGCGGAAACCGAACCTGATTTGACATCAGATCCACGCTATTTGCGCCTTATAGATCTTGTTGAGCGAAGCTAGATCTCGGTCTTTATGAAGGACAATTCAGTGAATCCCTCCGATTCTGCTAGACACTCAATTACCGCTATTGGGCGACTACGGCCTGTCCGCAATCGGTCTTCCCCGGAAATCCGCGAAGAACCTTTTTTTTGCCCAGGAGAGTTCACGACCATCGCGCACGCCTCGGCGTTTCGGAGTTGTCTGAAGCCTGCTCTCGGCACACACACCTAGCATTGAACCGTCTCCACCCGGTATGTCATTCCCGCTGAGGTGGCGGCTCTATTGGCTCTTTTTCTGTGATGCAAAGGTTGTGCGCGCCCTTGAGGCGCGTTTTTTTTGTCCAGGCGAAAGAGGCGGCAAATCCGGAATCGACCTGTAGCGCGCCAGCGGCCCGCGCGGTTACGGTCAAGGTTCACCAACGGGAGGAGCCTATGCAGGACGTAATGACCTACAGCCAGCGCAATCAGGAGGCGTGAAACATGGCTTACTTCGGCAAATTTCTCGTGAACAACGCGCCGCTGTCACCGCTCACCATTAATGGCATCGGCACGTTCGACGCCTATTCCGGCAACGGCCAATACCGCAATCGGGGCGGCTGCACAATGGTTCCCAATAACGGGCCGATCCCCGCTGGCAAGTACTGGATCGTCCCGCGCCCTACTGGCGGCGTGCGCTCTGCGGTAGAAACGTGGTTAAAAGATGAGTTCAATTACTACTCGTCGCACCCGACCGATCACAGTGAATGGTTTGCACTGTATCGTGATGATGGGCTAATCGACGATTACACATGGATCAACGGCGTGCGGCGTGGAAACTTCAGGTTGCATCCGGCAGGTGGTCGGGGTGTTTCGCTTGGCTGCATTACCCTGCCGAGCCGTACGGATTTCCTGAGAATCCGCAACTCACTCCCGCACACCATGACGATCCCTGCCGGCAATTCGGGGCTTCGCGCCTACGGAACAATTGAGGTCATCACATATGGCAACACCTGTCCGAAGGGTGCTTAAAGTCCTGCTGTTTATAGGTCTGTACCTTCTGTCATTCCGATTTGTCCGACCGTACGACGATGGGTGGACCGAGTCCGAGATGCGTGCATGGATACACGCTTCGGAGGTGCTAGGTATCGGCGATCCCGAAAACCTGTATATCGGCCTGTGGATGACTATCGAACTGATCGCGGCGGCGCTGGCGTATGTGGCGATCATGAAGCTATGGCGGTGGTATCGCACGAAGTAGACGAAAGCCCTGGGGAGGGGGCTTTTCTATTTTTGCTCAGGAGAGTTGACGACCATCGCGCACGCCCCGGCTTTTCGGAGTTGTCTGAAGCCTGCGCCCGGCACATACACCTAGCATTGAATCGTCGCAACCCGGTATCGCTTTCTCGCTGAGGTGGCGGTTCGGTTAGCTCTTCTATCTGTGATGCAAATTTTTGCGCGCCCTTGTGGCGCGCTTTTTTTGCCCAGGCGAAGGAGGCGGCAAATCGGGAATCGACCTGTAGCGCGCCAGGGGCACGCGCGCTTACGGTCAAGGTTCCCGACGGGAGGAACCTGTGCAGGACGCAATGACCTACAGCCAGCGTAATCAGGAGGTGTGACATATGGCCTACACCGGCAAATTCCTCGTGAATAACGAGCCACTATCACCGCTCACCATTTCTGGCATCGGCACCTTTGACGCTTATTCTGGCGACCGGCAATACCGCAATCGGGGCGGCTGCACGGCTGTGCCTAACAAGGGGCCGATTCCCGCCGGCAAATACTGGATCGTCGACCGTCCGACTGGTGGCATCCGTTCACAGGCTTACGCATTGGGAAAAGACGCGTTGAATGCCGTTTTCGGCCATCCGTCGAATCACGGTGACTGGTTCGCCCTGTATCGGGATGATGGACTAGTCGATGATTTCACTTGGGTCAATGGTGTCAAGCGTGGGCAGTTCCGGTTGCATCCAGCAGGCGGGCACGGCGCATCACTTGGTTGCATTACCTTGCCGAGCCATAGCGATTTCATGAGAATCCGCAATGCGCTGCTGCGCACCATGACGATCCCTGCCGGCATTTCGGGGCTTCGGGCCTACGGAACAATTGAGGTCATCACATATGGCAACACTTGCCCGTAGACTGTTCAAGGTCACGTTGTTTCTGGCGCTGTTTGTTCTCTCTGTTCTTTATGTCCGGCCGTATCCGTACGAGTGGACAGAAAGCGAGTCGAATGCATATTGGGCGGCTTCCGATTGGCTCGGTGTGCGTGATCCTGATGACCTGTATTACATGGTGTGGGTGACTATCGAACTGATCGTGGCGGCGCTGGCGTATGTGGCGATCCTGAAGCTATGGCGGTGGTATCGCACGGGATAAACAAAAGCCCCGGCGACGGGGCTTTTGTTTATCCCGTGCATTGATGAATTTGGAGGAATCTCGTGAAGAGAGGATTTATTGCTACATTTCGAGCCGAGTGAGCCGATTTCAGCCTTTGTCGTTTCTGCTCACCGCTTCCCCTTCCGCACCACCATCCACCGCGGCGACTTGAACCGCACGATGCTCACATAAAGCCACACATAAGTCGCCCCGAACACCACAACGAAGCAAAACAGATGCAGCGTGTGCCGCCAGAACAGCGTCGCCGGCACGACCGCGATCAGGCACAGCAGCCACAGATACGGCGACGTCAGCGAGTTGCGGCGCGTCAGCTCGCGCGCGGTGCGCGCGCCGACCGCCCAGCGCATCAGCCGCTTGTAGACCAGCATATGCAGATGCACGCCATCCGGAATGCCCGGCGACATGCCGCGAATGAACTTCTTGCGGTAGATCGAGAAGCAGGTCTCGAAGATCGGGTACATGAAGAGCAGCATTGGATACCACGCGGATACGTCGCGATTGCGCATCACGAGCAGGATCGACAGCTCGGCGAGCATGAAGCCGATGAAGTAAGCACCGCCGTCGCCGAGAAAAATCAGCCCGGCCGGGAAGTTCCAGATGAAGAAGCCGAGCACCGCGCCCATCATCATGAACGACGCGGACAGCACGACCGGGTCGTGCACCTGGAACGCCACATACGCGAGCGACGCGAACATCATGAACGCGACCATCGACGCGAGGCCGTTGAAGCCGTCGATGATATTGATCGCGTTGGCGAGCGCCGCGACCGCGAGCACCGTGACCACGAACGAGATCGCCGCATATGACAGCAGAAAGTCGAGCGGTGGCACGCTGATGCGCGTGACCGCGATGTCGAGAAAGAACCAGGCGAGCGCGGCGGCCGCCATCGTGCAGATCAGGCGTGCGAGCGGCGACACGCGCTTGGTCAGATCCTCGACGAGCCCCGAGCCGAACGCCGGCATGCCGCACGCGATCAACCCGAGAATGCTGCCCGATACGGCCGGATACGCGCGATGCAATTGCACCGCGGAGACGATCAGCCCGACCAGAATCCCAGTCCCGCCGATGCGCGGCACCGGCCGCACGTGGAATTTCTGGACGCCGGCCAGATCGGTGTCGGTCGAGAACTTTTCATGCAGATGCGCATAGCGCACGATCAACAGCGTGATCAGCAGAGAGACGAGAAAGCCGAGCGCAAAACTAAGCATGAAAGTGGGCCTGAGCGAAGACGCGGAATTATACAAACGAAACGTGCGGCGGCCGGCGCGCGGCACGGGCGCGAAGCTTTCATCCAGGCCGGCAAAAAATCCCAGATAGCGAGACCGAAGCGGCCCGCACAGGCCCGTGAGCGCTCGCTCCTCATGGATTCCCCCTATGCGGCGCGCGCGCGCCGCAACCGTAAACCTGGATGCGACGAAGTGTAAGTCGCGCGCAACAAAGGCGTTCCGGAGACCCAATGCTTAATAACATCACAATTCGTGGCGGACTGACGCTCGTGATCAGCGTATTCGTCGCCTTCCTTCTGACGGTGATCGCTGTCGGCTACGGCGCGCTGAAGCTCGCCAACGACAGCCTCGACGACACGCAGCGCAGTGCGGTCGCGCTGTCGCATCTGAAGGCGAGTTCCGAGAAGCTTCTGCAGGTGCAGCTCGCATTGGGCACCTATCAGACGTTGTTCAGCGTCGGCAAGCAGACCGACGATCTGCTGCCGGCCGCGCACAAGGTGCTGCTCGAATCGAACAACGACTTCCGCAACTACATGGCCGGCCCGTTCGCGAGCGACGCAGAGCGCAAGCTCGCGCAGAGCGTCGGCGACGCGCGCGCGGCGCTCGTCGACAAGGCGATCGAACCGGAATTCAAGGCATTGATCGACTTCGACTTCAACACCTTCCGCAACATCCAGGGCGACACGGCGAACAGCCTGTACGCGTCCTACTCGAAAGCGATCGACGCGCTCGAACAAGCGCAGATGGACAATCAGCATCAGCAGGCCGCGACCGGCGCGCGACGCTTCCAGCTCGCGACAGTGCTGTTCGGCGCGATCGCGGTGATCGCGCTCGTGATCGCGGTGGGCGCTCGGGTCGCGTTGTCGTCGGCGCTGATCAAGCCGGTCAACGCGACGGTCAAGCACTTCGAGCGCATCGCGGCCGGCGACCTGAGCGTCGCGATCAAGGTGAAATCGCGCAACGAGATGGGCCAGCTGCTCGGCGCGCTGACGAGGATGCGCGACGGCCTCGTCGAAACGGTCGGCAAGGTGCGCGGCAGCACGAGCGCGATCACGCAGGGCGCGAACGAAATCGCGTCGGGCAATGCCGATCTGTCGGCGCGCACCGAGCAGCAGGCGGCCGCGCTGCAGCAGACCGCGGCGAGCATGGAGCAGCTGTCGGCGACCGTGAAACAGAACGCCGACAACGCCAGGCAGGCGAACCGCCTCGCGCACGGCGCGCTCGATACGGTCACGCGCGGCGGCAAGGTGGTGTCGCGCGTGACCGAGACGATGGACGGCATCAGCGAGTCGTCGCGCAAGGTCACGGAGATCATCGGCATGATCGAGGGGATTGCGTTTCAGACCAATATTCTCGCGTTGAACGCGGCCGTCGAAGCGGCGCGCGCGGGCGAGCAGGGACGCGGCTTCGCGGTGGTCGCCTCGGAAGTGCGCAGCCTCGCGCAGCGCTCGGGCGCGGCGGCCAAGGAGATCAAGGAGCTGATCGGCGAGTCGGCGGCGAAGGTCGAGGAGGGTGCGTCGCTGGTGTCGGATGCGCAGAAGACGATTCAGGAAGCGCTGAAGGCCGTCGAGCGCGTGACCGGCGTGATGAGCGAGATCGAGGCGTCGGCGCTCGAACAGAGCGACGGCATCGAGCAGGTCAACAAGGCGGTGTCGCAGATCGACGAGGTCACGCAGCACAACGCGGCGCTCGTCGAGCAGGCGGCGGCTGCGGCGAAGTCGCTGGAAGAGCAGGCCATCGTTCTGAAGGAGGCCATTGCCGTGTTTCGGCTTGAGGAGTCGGGCGCGGCGGCTTAGAGTCCAGCCCGGAGAAACGTCTGGCTGTCGATGACATAGCGCGCCGACAGCTACCTTAGAATCCTGTTTTCCATCTCGACCTCCGCTGGTGCTGCCGGTTTCTTCCACGTTCTTCATCAACGGGAAGTGGTTGATCGGGGAACCGCACCCGATCATGGCCAAGCGTTGGATAACTCGAAAACAGGTGTTCGATGCTCAAAGGGTTGGCAGCATTTCTTCTTTCGGTGCTCTGTGTCGGGCTGTTCATTATCGTGTTCGGTCAGACCTTTCCGTCCGCGCAACTGCACGAGGTCGGAGACTTTGCGGCGAACTCGTTGCTGATCGCCGACGCGAAGCATCTGAAGCTGCTCGTCGGACATTACTCGCGCGTCGGGTTCAATCATCCCGGTCCTGCGTTTCTTTACGCGCTTGCCGCGGGCGAGATCGTATTTTTCGACCTGACGCACTCGGTCGCGTCGCCGTTTTCCGGTCAGATCCATGCGGTTGCGCTGCTTTCCGGTTTCTGGATCGCGGCAATCGGGACGCTTTTGATCAGGATGCAGCCGGCGACGAGGGGAGCCACTGCGGCAGCCGTCCTCACCACGGCCTTATTCGTCGGTGTCACCGCTTACATCAATTACCAGGCCTTTGCCGGTCCCTGGTTCCCACATCTCTATTACTTTGCTTTTGCGGCGTTCACGGTGTCCGTCGGCGCATTGATCATGGGACGCGCAGACGGGCTTCTGTTGCTTGCCGTGAGCCTTGGATTTCTTCTGAACGGTCATGCTTCTTTTCTTGGTATGACGGGCATCATGCTGGCGTGCGCTCTGATAGCCAATACCTGGATTTCGTTCAGATCGGGTTCCAATGGGACCCGGGTGTTGAGCCGGCATTACCTCGCGAGCAATATTCGAACGATCGCTGTTGCGTTGGCGATCGTAGTGATTTTCCTGATTCCTCTCGCGATCCAGACGATCCTTCATTTTCCCGGGCCGCTCGCTGAATATGCCGCTTTTGGCCGTGCCCACCAAGCCAATCGTTTAGTGGACGCCGCGCGCTTTGCCGGTCTCTTCTGGAGTAACGGACTGTTCGGTATTCTGCTGGGCGCGGCGGCTTGTGCTGTTCTCGTGACGAACGATCCGGCGCGCGACAATGAAAGCCGCGTCGCACCTGAGCGGGCATTGTCGTTGGCGCTGGCCAGCGCGACAGCCGCCTTTGTCTTTTATGCCGTTTTCGGAGTCGACGATCTTTCACTGACCTATGTCGGGATCTTCTACTACGTCGTTCCTGCTCTGGCGCTCACGTTGCTGGCGAAGCGTTTCCTCGACAATGTGACGGTTGCGACCGCGCCCATTGCCGTGATCGTTTGTGTGGCCGTGGCGGCTTTCACTGCGATCCGGATTCATCAGCCGCCTGAAAACGTTTCCCAGTACAACGATCCTCGAATTCCCGCTGCTTACGCAGCTATCCGCACTCTCGAAGCGGGGGGCGGCGTGGCTGTTCTCGACCTCGATGGATCCGCGGAATGGGAACGGCTGTGGCCTATTCTGGTGGGCATCGAAGCGTATGGCAAACGCCAGGGCAGCGTACCGTTTTGCATCGCGCAAAACTGGCAGCTCGTGTTCACTCGGTCGGCGCGCTGCACGGCCGACGAAATGCGACGCCCCAACAGGCGTTTTCTGGTGTCGGCGGTGCCGAAGGAAGGCTTGACCGGCGCGGTGAACGTTTCCGGCCTGTATTTTTATCCGCGCGAATCCGCGGAGTAAGAAAGAGCGCACGCGCTGGTGGCGCGTGCGCGAAGGGCGGTGACGCGGGCCGGGCGCCCGCCCGACTCATCGATCGGGCCGGCGCGACGGCGCTCGCGTCACGTACGTCAGGCAAACCCCTGCGGATTCGTCGACTGCCAGCGCCAGTGGTCCGCGCACATGCGCTCGATGCCGAACTGCGCGCGCCAGCCGATGATTTTCTCGGCCGCGCTCGGGTCCGCGAAACACTGCGCGACGTCGCCCGGGCGGCGCGCGACGATCTCGTACGGCACCGGCCGCCCCGACGCCTTCTCGAACGAGCGCACCACGTCGAGCACGCTATAGCCCTGGCCCGTGCCGAGATTGACGACGAAGCTCGCATCGCGCTCGACGAGCGCATCGAGCGCGGCGAGATGCCCGCGCGCGAGATCGACCACGTGGATGTAGTCGCGCACGCCGGTGCCGTCGGGCGTCTCGTAGTCGCCGCCGAACACGCGCAGGCGGTCGAGCTTGCCGACCGCGACCTGTGCGACGTACGGCATCAGGTTGTTCGGAATGCCGGCCGGATCTTCGCCGATCAGGCCACTTTCATGCGCGCCGACCGGATTGAAGTAGCGCAGCGTCGCGATGCGCCACGATGGGTCCGACACTTCGAGATCGCGCAGGATCTGCTCGGCGATCAGCTTCGATTGACCATACGGATTGGTCGCCGACAGCGGGAACGATTCGTCGATAGGCGAGCTCTTCGGCACGCCGTACACCGTTGCCGACGAACTGAACACGAACTGCTTGACGTTGCGATCGCGCATCACGCCGAGTAGCGTCAGCAGGCTGCCGACGTTGTTCGCGTAGTACTCGATCGGCTTCGCGACCGACTCGCCGACCGCTTTCAGCGCCGCGAAATGGATCGCGCCGGTGATCGGATGCGCATCGAAAATCCGCTGCAGCGCGGCTGCGTCGCGCGCGTCGTCGTCGTAGAAGCTCACCGCACGGCCGGTGATTTTCTCGACGCGCCGCACCGCTTCGCGCTTGCTGTTCACGAGGTTGTCGATCACCGCGACGTCGTAGCCGCCGTTCAGCAGTTCGACGCAGGTGTGCGAGCCGATGAAACCCGCGCCGCCCGTTACCAGAATCGTGCCCTTCATGGTCATGCTGTTGCTCCCATTAAAGTAAAACACCCGTGATTTTTTGCACCAGGTCTTTATAGGTTTCGACGACCATGCGTTCGTCGAATTCGGTCGCGACTTTCTGCCGGCCGCGTTCCGCCATCGCGCGCCGCTCCGCGCCGCTCATGTCGAGCATGCGTGCGAGACTCGCGGCAAGGCTCTGCGCATTGCGCGCTTCGCACAACAAGCCGTTGACGCCGTCGGCCACCACCTCGCGGCAGCCGGGCACGTCGGTCGCGACGATCGGCCGGCCCATCGCCGACGCTTCCATCAGCGTGCGCGGCACGCCTTCGCGATACGACGGCAGCACCACGCAATCGGCATCGGCGATGAACGGCCGCACGTCGTGCGCCTCGCCCAGATATTCGATCACGCCTTCCTGTTCCCACGCGGCGACTTCGTCGCGCGTGATCGCGCTCGGATTGTCGACGCCGACCGGCCCGAGCAGCTGAAAGCGCGCGTGGCGGTAGCGCGCGCGCAATTGCCGCGCGGCCTCGACGTATTCGCCGACGCCTTTGTCCCACAGCAACCGCCCGATCAGCACGAAGCGAAACTCCGCGCGCTCGCGCAGCGGCGTGAACGCGAACTGCTCGAGATCGACGCCCTCGCCGTGCAACAGCCGCGCGCGCTCCGGATGCACGAGCAGCTTGCCGTCGATGAACGCGGCCTGATCGTCGCGATTCAGGAACCACACTTCACGCGGAAAGCGGAACGCGAAACGATACAGCCTTTTGGCGATCTGCGCGGCGCGGCTGTGCTGGATGAACACGTAGCCGAGCCCGGTGGTGACCGCCACCGACTGCACGCCAGCCAGCTTCGCCGCGATCGAGCCGTAGATGTTCGGCTTGATCGTGTAGTGAAACACGACATGCGGACGGATGGTCCTGTACTGCCGATACAGCGCGACGAGCGTGCGCAGATCTTCGCCCGGACTCGTGCCTTTCGACGCCATCGGCAGCTCGATGCAACGGCAGCCCATCGCGGCGAGCAACTCGAACGTGCGGTCGCGCGGCGCGAGCACCGTCACGTCGACGCCGCGCCCGATCAGCGTGCGGATCAGCCCTTGCCGATAGGTATAGATTGCCCAGGCCGTGTTGCAAACGAGTGTAATGCGTAGCGCGGGCGTCGACTTGAAAGAGGGCTTCATGCGAAGAAATGCCGGGCGTTGAATGAAGTGTGGACCATTGATACGAAGACAGCGCCCTACGATGCGGCGCGAACCTCAGCGAATGAAGCGACAACGACAACGACAGCGGCAACGACAACGACAACGACAACGACAACGACAACGACAACGACAACGACAACGACAACGACAACGACAACGACAACGAGAACGAGAACGAGAACGAGAACGAGAACGACAGCGCTCACACGCGGCGCGACTCAACGGTTCGCGCGCGGCGTGAGCAGCACGCGCTTGACCCGCTGCAACGTGCGATAAGGCAGCATCAGATGCAACAGATTCTTCACGAGGCCCAACCAGTCGTACGGATTGGCCACGTTGAAGTAGCGCAACTGCAAACGCAGCGTCGAACCGATCTGCCGGCGCCGTTTCGTCGCGCTGATGCCGCCTTCGTTCAGCTCATAGAAAAGGCCGAGTTCCGGCAGATTCGCGCAGTCATAGCGTTCCATCAGACGTACGAACAGATCGAGGTCCTCCGCCGAACGATACGCGGCGCGGTAGTTGCCGACTGTGCGGACGGCATCGATACGCAGCATCATCGACGGATGCGCGAGGCACGAGCGGAAAAAGCGCTGGCGCCGGATCACGTTCGGCTCGGCCGGCGGCGTCAGCATGAAAAGCGGCTCGCCCGCGCGCGTGACGACCTGGGTCCACATGCCGAGGCCTGCCACGTTCGGATGCGCTTGCATGAACGCGCGCTGCTTCGCGAGCCGCTGTGGCACCGCGCGATCGCCCGCGTCGATGCGCGCCGCATAGCGAAAGCCGCGCTGCGCGAGCGCGTCGACGCCGGTTTGCAGCGCACGCTCGATACCGCCGTTCTGCGCCATGCGCAGCACTTCGATCTTCAGGTTCGGCAGCGTGGGCGCGACGATCGGCGGCGTGCTGCCGTCATCGACGATCAGTACGTGCACCAGCGCACTTTCTTCGAACGACGCGAGCGTAGAATCGACGTCCGCCTGGCCGTTATAGGCGGGTATCAGCACCGCGACGTCGTCGAGCGTGGTTTGCGCGGTGGCGGATGAATTCGTCATGGGCGCAATTTGAAACGGATGTAATAAAGATTGACCGAGGCGGCCGCCAGATAGCCGGCCGCGAGGCCGACGAGCGCGCCATACGCGCCGAGCCGCGGGATCGCCAGCAGATTGACCGCGAACGCGACGGCGAGCGCGAGCAGCCACTTGGCGAGCAACACGAACTTGGCCTGATATTTGAGCACGACCAGATTGCCGATCGCCTCGACGCCGGCGGGCACCGACAGCCACACGGCCCAGCGGAAGATTTCGATCGCGCCTTCGAAGTCCGGCCCGAACACACGGCGGATGATGAAGCCCGCGAGCAGATCGAGCACGAACGCGCCGCACACCATCAGCACGGCGGTCAGCGCGGTGAGCCGCCACATGTTGCGGCGCAGTTGCGCGATGCCTTGCACGCGGTAGACGAATGCGGGCGCAATGGTTTGCGCGAGCATCAGCGCGAGCGTGATCCAGTTTTCATTCAACTGCTGGGCGGCCGAGTAGCGACCGAGGTCGGCGAACGAAATCGCGCGCTCGAGCATCAGCCGGTCCAGTTTCAGAAATAGATACATACAGATGAGCCCGAGCCAGAACACGGTGCCCGCGCTCGCGAAGTGCCTGAAGAGCGAACGTTCGACATGCCAGCCCAGCTTGCCGCCATGCCGGCGCATGAAGTAGAGCAACAGCACCGCGCCGATCGCCGCCGATTCGAGCGCCCACAGCCAGCCGAAACGCGCGGGCGCGGCCGTCGCGCGCACCAGCAGATAGACGAGAGCCGCCTTGATCACCGCGGTGCTCATGCTGGTCAGCAATTGCGGCTTGCTGTAGGTCATGCTTTGCAGCCACGCGTTGATCACGCCGACGAACGGCTCGCGAAACAGCATCGTCACCGCGAGGCCGGCGAGCATCGCACCGACGAGCGGTTCGAAGAAGTGCAGCGCAATGCCGAGCCACGTAAGCAGCAGCGCAACGGCCGAGACGGAGATGCGCAACGCGAACGCGCTGCCGAGGACGGTACCGAGTTGTCCGGGCGGCCGGTTGACGATGGTCGGTACGAGGATTTCCGCGCCGCAGACCCAGGTGATCGGCGACAGCACCAGCAGCAGCGTATTCGCGTACTGCCATTTGCCGAACGTTTCGGGCCCGAAGTAACGCGCGAGCATGCCGCTGATCACGATTGCGACGCCGATCTGCGTGAGCCGCTCGAGACCCAGCCAGACGATGTTCGTAAACGCTCGGGTGACGTCGGGATTGGCGAAGCGCTTGACCGTCAGCATCCGTTGGCCGCTCGCCGCTGCGCGTCGGTCAAGCCGCCTTGCACGGCCATGCATGCGGCGCTATGCGCATTCGCCCGCCCGGCCGGCAGCCACGGCAACTTTACAAATGGAGGGCGTCTAAGCATTAGAATGGCGGTATTCAGGCTGGTTAGAAAAACGCAATTATAAGTTGGAACCGGACCGCTTCCGGCAAGGGCGCATCGAGGCGCGGTAACAGGTTTTTTGACGTGAGTATTACCGTGGTTTTTAACGCGAATTTTTACCGCGTTTTTTACCGGCGATTGTTACCGGTCGAGGTCGGTGCGCAGGTCAAAATTTTCCATTGCACGCAAGTGAGCCAACATGATCTCCAAATCCATTTTCAAGGCGTATGACATTCGTGGCGTCATTGGCAAGACGCTCGACGCCGACGCCGCGCGTTCCATCGGTCGCGCATTCGGCAGCGAAGTGCGCGCGCAGGGCGGCGACGCGGTCGTGGTCGCGCGCGACGGACGCCTGTCGGGCCCCGAGCTGATCGGGGCGCTGTCCGACGGCCTGCGTGCGGCCGGCGTCGATGTCGTGAACGTGGGCATGGTGCCCACACCGGTCGGCTACTTCGCGGCGAGCGTACCGTTGAAGCTGGCGGGCGGCGAGCGTCGCGTCGACTCGTGCATCGTCGTGACGGGTAGCCATAATCCGCCGGACTACAACGGCTTCAAGATGGTGCTGCGCGGCGCGGCCATTTACGGCGAGCAGATTCTCGCGCTGCATCAGCGCATCGTCGACGAGAACTTCGCCGACGGCAGCGGCAGCTACGCCGAGTACGACATCGCCGACGCGTATCTCGAGCGCATCGCGAGCGACGTGAAGCTTGCGCGTCCGATCAAGATCGTCGTCGATACCGGCAACGGCGTGGCCGGCGAGCTCGCGCCGAAGCTGTTCAGGAAGCTCGGTTGCGAACTCGTCGAACTGTTCACCGAAGTCGACGGCAACTTCCCGAATCACCACCCGGACCCGGCGCACCCGGAGAACCTCGAAGACGTGATTCGCGCGCTGAAGGAAACGGATGCGGAAATCGGCTTCGCGTTCGACGGCGACGGCGACCGCCTCGGCGTCGTCACCAAAGACGGCCAGATCATCTACCCGGACCGTCAGCTGATGCTGTTCGCCGAAGAAGTGCTGTCGCGCAACAAGGGCGCGCAGATCATTTACGACGTGAAGTGCACGCGCAATCTCGCGAAGTGGGTCAAGGACAAGGGCGGCGAGCCGCTGATGTGGAAGACCGGCCACTCGCTCGTGAAGGCGAAGCTGCGCGAAACCGGCGCGCCGCTGGCTGGCGAAATGAGCGGCCACGTGTTCTTCAAGGACCGCTGGTATGGTTTCGACGACGGCCTGTACACGGGAGCGCGTCTGCTCGAGATCCTCACGCGTGTCGCCGACCCGAGCAAGCTGCTGAACTCGCTGCCGAACTCGCACTCCACACCCGAGCTGCAGCTAAAACTCGAGGAAGGCGAGAACTTCGAGCTGATCGCGCGTATGCAGCAGAACGCGAAGTTCACCGGCGCGGACAACGTCGTGAAGATCGACGGTCTGCGCGTCGAGTATCCGGACGGCTTCGGCCTTGCGCGTTCGTCGAACACGACGCCGGTCGTGGTGATGCGTTTCGAGGCCGACAACGACGCGGCGCTCAAACGCATCCAGGACGACTTCCGCCGCGTGATTCTCGCGGAGAAGGCCGATGCGAAACTGCCGTTCTGACGGCTGATGCGGCGCTGCGCTTCGAAGTTCGTCAAGACGGCTCGAAGCGTTGCCCCTACCGAACGCGGCGCGGGTTGCCTTACCGCGCCGCGTTTTTCATGTCTTTCATGGACGGCGCGCTAGAATTGCGGTCCTTTCAACGCATCTTCGAGCCGGATAGCCGGTTTTCCCACTCTTGAGCGCGCAAAAGATACTGATCGTGAGGGTGTCGTCGCTGGGCGACGTCGTTCACAACATGCCCGTGATCGCCGACATCCGGCGCCGCCATCCCGACGCGCAGATCGACTGGCTCGTCGAGGAAAGCTTCGTCGGGCTCGTGGAACTCGTGAGCGGCGTGCGGCGCGCGATTCCGGTGTCGCTGCGGCGCTGGCGCAAGCGCATCCTGTCCGTCGACAACTGGCGCGAGATCGGCGCGTTTCGCCGCGCGCTCGCCGCCGAGCACTACGATCTGGTGATCGACTGCCAGGGCCTCATCAAGACCGCGTGGCTCGCGAACATGGCGCGCGGACCGCTCGTCGGCCTCGGCAACCGTACCGAAGGCGCCGGCTACGAATGGCCGGTGCGCTTTTTCTACGGGCGGCGCGTGCCGATCGCGCCACGCACGCACGTGGTCGAACGCACGCGTCAACTGGTGGCCGCGGCGCTGAACGATCCGCCGCCGCAACCCACCGACGACATCGACTTCGGTCTCGACACGGGCCGTGCCGCGCTCGCGCTGTCGCAGGCGAATCTGAATCTGCCGGTGCCGTACGTGGTGTTCGTGCACGCGACTTCGCGCGCCGACAAGCAGTGGCCCGATGCCGCGTGGATCGAACTCGGGCAGGCGCTGGTGCGGCGCGGCGCGTCGATCGTGCTGCCGTGGGGCAGCGACGCCGAGCGCGCGACCAGCGAGCGGCTCGCGAAGGAGTTCGGCGCGGCCGCGATCGTGCCGCCGAAGCTGTCGCTGGCGGCGGTGGTGGGGCTGATCGATGGCGCGGCCGCGACGGTCGGGGTTGACACAGGTCTGGTCCATATCGCGGCGGCGCTGAAGCGGCCCACGGTCGAGTTGTACAATTTCTCGACCGCGTGGCGCACCGGCGGCTACTGGTCGCCGAACGTCGTCAATCTCGGCGCGGCGGGGCAGCCGCCTACGCTGCAGCAGGTGAAGTCGGTGCTTGCCGGCTTCGGGCTGTTGTGACCCGGGCCGGCCGGCATCAGCACCTGCTGCATCCTGTCGGTGCGCTTCGCCTTGCGCACCCTCCGTTCCAAAGGGCGACCATGAACGAAACCCAGATCATCGAAGTAGCGAACGCCGACTGGCACGGCTGCAACCTGTCCGTGCCTCGAGAGACGCTGCTCGCCGGCGTCGAGCGCGGCAAGGTGCTGTACTTCCCGAACCTGCGCTTCGCGATCGACGGTGGCGAGCAGGCGCTGCTCGACCCGGCGCTCGCCGATCCGAACCGCAAGAACATCAGCCTCGAACCGAACGGCGGCGCGCTGCATGGCGTGGCCGGCGATGCGGTCACGCAATCGGCGGTGCGCGCGTTGATCGCGCGTTATCAGGCGAATGCGCGCACGCTCGTCGACGGGCTCTTTCCCGAGTACAGCGGCAAGCTGCGGGTCGCGCCGACGAGCCTGCGGCTGCATCAGGTCGAGACTCGCGAAACCTCGTGGCGCAAGGACGATAGCCGTCTGCACGTCGACGCGTTTCCGTCGCGGCCGAACTACGGCGAGCGCATCCTGCGCGTGTTCACCAACGTCAATCCCCATGGCGTGCCGCGCGTATGGCGCGTCGGCGAGCCGTTCGAGGACATGGCGCAGCGCTTCCTGCCGCGTATCAAGCCGCAGATGCCCGGCTCCGCGTGGCTGCTGAACCTGCTGCACGTGACCAAATCGCTGCGCAGCGAATACGATCATCTGATGCTCAGTCTGCACGACGGCATGAAGGCCGACCTCGACTATCAGAAGACGAGCCCGCAACAGACCATGCCGTTTCCACCGGGCAGCGTGTGGGTGTGCTTCTCCGACCAGACCTCGCATGCGGTGATGTCCGGCCAGTTCATGCTGGAGCAGACTTTCTTCCTGCCAGTGAAGGCGATGGCGCAGCCGGAATGCGCGCCGCTCGGCATTCTCGAGCGCCTGAAGGGCAGGGCGCTGGTTTGAGCGCGGCGGTCGATTCGAGGGCCCGGCAGATGCCGGCCCGCATCGCGCGCGTGAGCGCGCTGCGCTTTCCGAATCACGCGGGGCGCCGATGCTAAGGGCGATCTATCGCGCGCTCTGGTGGCTCATCGCGCCGCTTGCGGTGCTGCGTCTGTTGATCCGTTCGCGTAAGGAGCGCGGTTATCGCGAGCATATCGGCGAGCGCTTCGGTTATTCGCGCGGGCGCTTGTTGGAGGACAGCGCGCCGTTGATCTGGGTGCATGCGGTGTCGGTCGGCGAGACGCGCGCCGCGCAGCCGCTGATCGATGCGCTGATGAAGGCGCGCCCCGACGCGCGCATTCTGCTTACGCACATGACGCCGAGCGGCCGCGCGACCGGCATCGAGATTTTCGGCGACCGCGTGTTGCGCAGTTATCTACCGTACGACATGCCGCATGCGGTACGGCGCTTCTTGCGCGGGTGGCGGCCGTCGCTCGGTCTCGTGATGGAAACCGAGGTGTGGCCGACCCTGATCGACGAGTGCCGTCGCGCCGACGTGCCGCTCGTGCTGACCAACGCGCGGATGTCGGCACGTTCGTTCAAGCGCGCGGCGAAATTCGGCGGTGCGACGAAGGACGTGTTCGGCGGCTTCGCGCGCGTGCTCGCGCAGAGTCCGTCCGATGCCGAGCGGTTGACCTCGCTCGGCGCGCGCAATGTCGCGGTGCTCGGCAATCTGAAGTTCGACATGAGCACGCCGCCCGAACTCGCGGCCCGCGGCCACGCGTGGCGCGCGGCGATCGGCACGCGGCCCGTGTGGGTCGCGGCGAGCACGCGCGAGGGCGAAGAAGCGCTCGTGCTCGAGGCGTTCGCGGCGCTCGGCATCGACGATGCGCTGCTGATTCTGGTGCCGCGTCATCCGCAGCGCTTCAATGAAATCGCGGCGCTCGTCGAGAAAGCGGGGTTGCGGCTCGAACGGCGATCGAGTTGGGCGCCCGATGCGAAGGTCGCGTCGGCGGCGCGCACCGCTGACGATGGCGTGGCGCCGCTGCCTCGCGACGTGAACGTGCTGCTCGGCGATTCGATGGGCGAGTTGGGCGCTTACTACGCGGCGTCGGATCTTGCGTTTATCGGCGGCAGTCTGTTGCCGCTTGGCGGACAGAACCTGATCGAAGCGTGCGCGGTCGGCGTGCCGGTGCTGATCGGGCCGCACGTTTTCAACTTCACGCAAGCCACCGCCGATGCGGTCGCGGCCGGCGCCGCCGTGCAGGTGCAGGACCCGGCCGATCTGGCGCGCGCGCTGCGCGAGCTGTTCGGCGACAAGTCGCGGCGGCTCGCGATGGGCGGTGCGGCTGCCGCGTTTGCGGCGAGGCATCGCGGGGCGACGGCGAGGACGGTGGATGTGTTGGCGGCGTTGTTGCCGGAGTAGTCCCGGAACGCCGGTGACGACCGCGCCGAGCGAATTATTCAAGCCGCAAGCGCCACGCACTTTGTGGCTAACGCTTGCTTATGTGATATGAACCGTCCGAGTGTTATTGCTGCTTCGCGACAGACTCGTCGCTTATTGGGCTTGTGTCGGCGCTACGGCGTCGACCGCTTCCTCTTCCTGCGGAGGTGTGTGGGTCTGCCGGATTTGCTCAATCATCTTGGTTAAGACATCAAAAGCCGTTTCCGGCGTGGCTTGCGTCGGGGTTGGTTTGCCTGGGTTTTGATGTGCAATCGAATCGCGATATTGCTTGATTTGCTTGACCTGCCCGATGAGATCGGGGTCAACTTCGCCTTTGAAAAGATTGAGAATCTCACCAAGCTTCCAGTATTCGACTTCATTCTCGAACTTTTCAGCCAGCTTGTCGGAATACTGCTGCGGATATCCGGCGGCCAGCAGCCGATTGGCCGTTTGCAGATGCTCGATGACGAACCGCTCAAATGTGGCGAATAGCGCCAAAATGGCAAGGTCAGCCGCTTGCCTGGCTGCGTCTTGAAGGGCGGTATTTGCTTCCTCCGGAGTTGCCCCAATGAACTGTGTGCGTCGGATGAGTTCTTCGTGCTGGATTTGAATCGTGCGCGTGGCGACTTTGAAGCAATCGTTCGCCACAGCAAATGCCTTATAGACTGGATCCAGAGGATTATTAAAATTCATAGTCGGAAACATCCGTGAGCAGGTCAAGAAAGAGACTCTCTTCAACGCGCTTTGCTCGACGTACTCTGGCCTCGATCCAGTACCAGCCATCTCTGTCGACTCCAGAAAGCATGGGTGCCGACGACGAGGTTGTGTTTTTTCCACCAACGGTAGTCTGCATCGAAAACGTCGGACCTTTTCCAACGTAGAAAAGGAACGCATGTCTCGTCACACGGCCGATTAGATCCACTCTCCCGTGCGCGCCGATGATTTTCGATCCGACAGGCTGGATCTTGGCCACTGACACTCCGTCCTTTGATATGTGAAGGCTCGGGGCATCATATTGGGCCATCATCTCTTCACTGAGTGTTGTGACGTCGCGTTCCACGGTTAGACCATGGTCTCTGCACCAGGCACTCACTTCCCCCAGGAAGGTTCTGACGCGCTGCACATATTCGGCGGAAGAAGAGCCTGCATCTTCGGTTTTTGGTTCAGCCATTGTCTGTCCTTGTATCGTCAGCATGCGCGCACTGCGGCACGCCAACGTCTGCCAGCACAGTCCACATATTTGCGCGTATCAGTGAGATATGAGCAAATGTTCTCGCGCTCACATCTGAAGCCTCAGCGTACCACTGAATCCGTCGCAAAATTTTCAAAGCTAGCATGTCGCTGGTTGGACCAATCGCTTTTTCACCTCTGGCAATGACACTTTTCTCCCAACTGGGTTTTCGGTGGGATCGCGCCGCGATTCCACTAGACGTTCCCGTCCATCCGGTCAAACGTGTATGTTCCCGTTTTCACCGAATGCTGCCGGAGTTCGTGTGGGACGCAGGCGTACTCGAAGGGAATCCGTCGACGTTCGTCGAGGTGAAGACATTGCTCGACGGCATCACCGCCGGTGGTCGGAAGATATCCGATCATGAGCAGATTTTGAATCTCGCGAACGCTTCAAAGCGTCTGCTGGCGCTGTTGCGGAATGATCGATTCACGCTCGCCAAGCTTACGTTCGGCGATTTGCAGAGCCACGTGGCAGCGCGTAACGAAGCGCTCGAGTGGGGGCGTTTTCCGAGGTGAAGGTGAACAAACGCGCTATACGCCCGACGTCGCGCTGGGTGAGGCGGGGCGGTATACGCCTGTGCCTACCGTGCCGGGTGCTCCAGAGCTCAACTGGGTTTTCGGCGCAGGGACCCGCGCGCTCAGCGAAGAAGTTTCCAATCCATTCGAACGCGGCTGCGCGAATGCCATCCTGGCGAGTGAAGCGTCACTTGCTTACACCTTCAACAACCCCTTCTTTTCAATAAACTTCACCACATCATCAAGACCCTCGAGCGCCTTCAGATTACACATCACAAACGGTCGCTCGCCGCGCATCTTCTTCGCGTCCGATGCCATCACGTCGAGGTTCGCGCCCACCAGCGGCGCGAGATCGGTCTTATTGATCACGAGCAGATCCGACTTCGTGATCCCAGGTCCGCCCTTGCGCGGAATCTTCTCGCCGCCCGCGACGTCGATCACGTAGATCGTCAGGTCCGACAGCTCCGGGCTGAAGGTCGCCGCGAGGTTGTCGCCGCCCGATTCGATGAACACGATGTCCGCATCCGGAAAACGCGTGAGCATGCGGTCGACCGCTTCGAGGTTGATCGATGCGTCCTCGCGGATCGCGGTGTGCGGGCAGCCGCCCGTCTCGACGCCCATGATGCGCTCGGCCGGCAGCGCGCCCGCGACGGTCAGCAGACGCTGATCCTCTTTCGTATAGATGTCGTTCGTGATCGCGACGAGGTCGTACTGGCCGCGCATCGCCTTGCACAGCATTTCGAGCAGCGTGGTCTTGCCCGAGCCAACCGGGCCGCCGACGCCCACGCGCAGCGGCGGCAGCTTCTTCGTGCGGATCTGGCTCGCGGTATGGGAAGCGGAATGATGAGATGCGTTCATGATGGATCGTGGGAATCGTGCTACGAGCGGAAGAGCCGCGAATACTGCGACTCGTGGCGCGCCGACAGAATGCCGAGCTGCGGCGCGAACGTGTTGAGGTCGTCACGCGAGGTCGCGAGCGCGCGCGCGACGGCCGCCTCGATCGGCTCACGCAGCGCGACGATGATGCGTTGCCCCGCGAGTTGGCCGAGCGGCACCGCCTTCAACGCGGCGGCGGTCTGGTTCTCGACCCAGCTGAACGCATAGGCGGCGAGCGCGGCATCGACCGGAGCATTGTGCGCGTGAGCGGCGAATGCGAACGCGCTCGGCTGCGCGAGTGGCGTGAGCGACGCGAGCGTTTCGCGCCTCGCCACGTCGCCCCATTCGAGCGACACACACAGCTGTCGCAGCGACCAGCCCATCTGCTCCGTTTCGCGGCGCAGTTCGGCGGACTCGCGACTCGCGAGGAATTCGGCGTTGGCGTCGGCGAGTTCCACGGCGTCGTGCGTGCGCCAGCGTTCGATCTGCTGCGCGAGGAACGGCAACTCGCCGCGCGCGAGCACGTCGGTCAGGCCGCGTTCAATCCACGTGCGCGCGGAGTCGGCATCGG
Source organism: Paraburkholderia sp. 31.1 (assembly GCF_014397645.1). Taxonomy (NCBI): domain Bacteria; kingdom Pseudomonadati; phylum Pseudomonadota; class Betaproteobacteria; order Burkholderiales; family Burkholderiaceae; genus Paraburkholderia; species Paraburkholderia sp. 31.1. Next base: position 72,984 of record NZ_VZQN01000016.1, on the reverse strand, counting down.
TGATGAGCTGCGCTTCAATCGCCGCTTCGAGACCCTGCGAATAGCTGAACGCGCCAATCGGCAGTGCTGGCGACGCGAGATGCAGCAGCGCGGTGAATTCAGCGATGTGCATGACGATGCGGGTGGTGTCCATGTCCGCACGATTCGTCGTGCACGTGGTCATGGTCGTGATCGTGCGAGTGCGAAGAGCCCTCATGGGCATGAGCATGCTCATGCCCATGATGCTCACCAAACACCTGCTGCGCGATCGCATAGTCCTCGGCGAACGTCTCGTCGTGCCCATGCTTATGTCCACCGCCATACGCCCCGGCTTCAGGCTGAAACGGCAGCGACACCTGCTCGACCGTCGCGCCGATGCGCTTGAGCATGTCGGCGAGCACCGGATCGTATTCGAGCTTCAGATAATCGGCGCCCACTTCGACCGGCGTATGACGATTGCCGAGGTGATAGGCGGCGCGCGTCAACGTCAACGCGTCCGATGCGCGTACGACAAGCACGGCTTCATCAGCCGCAACGACACGCACGAGCCCGCCATCATCGGCGACGAGCACGTCGCCATCGCGCAGCACGGTGCCGCGCGGCAACAGCAATGCGACTTCCTCGCCGTCATCGAGCGTCGCGGCGAGACGGCTCTTGCGACGTTGATCGAACGCGAGCGTCAAGGTCGGCGCACGCTTGACGAGTACCGGCGCGATCTTCAGATGCGGCGCGAGAAGTTTGTTCAGTGTACGCATGATCAGAACAGGAAATAGCGTTGCGCCATCGGCAGCACGGTGGCCGGATCGCAGGTCAGCAACTGGCCGTCGGCGATCACCTGATAGGTTTCCGGATCGACGCTGATGTTCGGGCGCCACGCGTTGTGAATCATGTCGGCCTTCGTCACGTTGCGGCAGTTTTTCACCGCGACGATGCGCTTGTGCAAACCATAGCGTTCGGCCACATTCGCATCGGCGGCGAGTTGCGACACGAAGGTCAGCGACGTGCGGCCCAGCGCTCCCCCGCGCGTCGCGAACATCTCGCGATAGTGCACGGGCTGCGGCGTCGGAATCGATGCATTCGGATCGCCCATCTGCGCCATCGCGATCATGCCGCCCTTCAGGATCAGCGACGGCTTGATGCCAAAGAACGCCGGCTCCCAGAACACGAGGTCGGCCCACTTGCCCGGTTCGATCGAACCGACTTCATGCGCGATGCCGTGCGTAATCGCCGGATTGATCGTGTACTTCGCGACATAGCGTTTCGCGCGGAAATTGTCGTGGCGCGCGTTGTCCTCGGGCAGCGCGCCGCGTTGCACCTTCATCTTGTGCGCGGTCTGCCAGGTGCGGATGATCACTTCGCCGACGCGGCCCATCGCCTGCGAGTCCGAAGAAAGCATCGACAGCGCGCCGAGATCGTGCAGGATGTCCTCGGCGGCGATCGTCTCGCGGCGAATCCGCGATTCGGCGAACGCGATGTCTTCGGCAATCGACGGATCGAGGTGATGGCACACCATCAGCATGTCGAGATGCTCGTCGAGCGTGTTGACCGTGTAGGGCCGCGTCGGGTTCGTCGACGACGGCAGCACATTCGCTTCGCCGCACACCTTGATGATGTCCGGGGCGTGGCCGCCGCCCGCGCCTTCGGTGTGATACGTGTGGATCGTGCGGCCCTTGAACGCGGCGACGGTCGCTTCGACGAAGCCCGCTTCGTTTAGCGTATCCGTGTGGATCGCGACCTGCGTGTCGGTATCGTCGGCGACGCCAAGGCAGTTGTCGATCGCCGCGGGTGTCGTGCCCCAGTCTTCGTGCAGCTTCAAACCGATCGCGCCCGCGGCGATCTGTTCGGTCAGCGGGGCCGGCTGGCTCACGTTGCCCTTGCCGAGAAAGCCGAGGTTCATCGGATAGCCGTCGGCCGCTTGCAGCATGCGTTCGAGATGCCATGGCCCCGGTGTGCAGGTGGTCGCATTCGTGCCGGTCGCGGGGCCGGTGCCGCCGCCGAGCATCGTCGTCACGCCGCTCGCGAGCGCTTCCTCGATCTGCTGCGGGCTGATGAAGTGGATGTGCGTATCGATGCCGCCCGCGGTCACGATCAGCCCTTCGCCCGCGATCACTTCGGTGGCCGCGCCAATCGCGATCGTCACATTCGGCTGGATGTCGGGATTGCCGGCCTTGCCGATCGCCGCGATGCGGCCGTCCTTGATGCCGATGTCGGCCTTCACGACGCCCCAGTGATCGAGGATCACCGCGTTCGTCACGACGGTATCGACGACCTCGGCATGCACGCGCTGCGACTGGCCCATGCCGTCGCGAATCACCTTGCCGCCGCCGAACTTGACCTCTTCGCCGTAGGTCGTGAAGTCGCGCTCGATCTCGATCAGCAGTTCGGTGTCGGCGAGGCGCACGCGGTCGCCGGTGGTGGGGCCGAACATCTCCGCGTATGCGCGGCGGCCAATGCGTAGTGTCATGGTGTGGGTCCGGAATGAGCTACAAGCGAGCGACAGGCAAGGCAAGGCGGAGCAGGGCGGTCGAAACGCCAGGGCGCGGGCAGCGCATCACAGCTTGCCCATCACCCTGCCGTTGAAGCCGTAGACAATGCGCTCGCCGGCCAGCGCGACGAGTTCGACCGTGCGCTCCTGACCGGGCTCGAAGCGCACCGCGGTGCCCGCCGCGATGTTCAGGCGAAAGCCGCGCGCCGCTTCGCGATCGAACGACAGCGCGTCGTTCACCTCGTAGAAATGATAATGCGAGCCGATCTGCACGGGACGGTCGCCGGTATTCGACACGACCACCGTGACCGTCGCGCGGCCCGCGTTCAGTTCGTGCTCGCCGTCGTCGACGAGGAGTTCGCCGGGAATCATGGGGCCTGCCTTGACGAAGAGGAGTTCAGGGAATCGGGTGATGGACGGTGACGAGCTTGGTGCCGTCGGGAAACGTCGCTTCGACCTGGATGTCGGGGATCATCTCGGGCACGCCCTCCATCACGTCGGCGCGCGTGAGCAGCGTGGTGCCGTAGTGCATCACCTCGGCGACGCTCTTGCCGTCGCGCGCGGCTTCCATCAGCGCGGCGGTGATGAAGGCGACCGCCTCCGGATAGTTCAGCTTGAGGCCGCGCGCGCGGCGCCGTTCGGCGAGCAGCGCGGCGGTGAAGATCAGCAGCTTGTCCTTCTCGCGAGGTGTCAGCTTCATCGGGTGTGGGTCTCGGCGTTTGGTGTGTCGTGGCGGCGTCGTGGTCGCGTCGCGGTGACGGGGGCCTTGCGTCGCGCGATCACCCGGTCACGGTATCAAGTCCGGCTAACGGCGCGCTTACAACTACGTTTGCGACCGCGCGTGCCACCGCGTTTGCAGAATTACAGGTCGGCGGGCAGCGGTGCGCCGAACCACTTCTTCGACATCGCACCGAGCGTGCCGTCGTGTTTGGCCTGGGCGATCGCGGCATCGACCTTCTGTTGCAGGCGCGGCTCGTTCTTGTTCATGCCGACGAAGCACGGCGAGTTCTTGATCACGAACTTCGGCTCCGGACGGCGCGGCGGATTCTTCGCCAGGATCGCGGCCGCGACGATGTTGCCGGCCGCGATCAGCTGCACCTGGCCGGACAGGAACGCGGCGATCGTCGCGTTGTTGTCCTCGAAGCGCTTGATCGTCGCGTTCGGCGCCATCTGCGTGAGACCGATTTCCTCGAGCGCGCCGCGCGTCGCGCCGACGGTCTTGCCGGTGAGATCGGCGGGACCGCTCACCTTGATGTCGGCGGGACCGAACACACCCTGGTAGTACGGCGCGTACGCGCTCGAAAAGTCGATCACCTTCTCGCGCTCGGGCGTTTTGCCGAGCGACGAGATCACGAGGTCGACCTTGCCCGTTTGCAGATACGGAATGCGGTTCGCGCTGTTGACCGGCACGAGTTCGAGCTTCACGTTCATCGCTTTGGCGAGCAGCGCGGCCGTGTCGATGTCATAGCCCTGCGGCTTCATGTCGGGGCCGACCGAGCCGAACGGCGGATAGTCCTCGGGCACGGCGACCTTCAGCACGCCGGCCTTGGCGATGTTGTCGAGCGTGTCGGCGTGCGCGGGGCCCGCATGAAACGCGAGATCGGCGACGATGGGCAGGGCGAGCAATGCGGCTAGCAAGGCGCGGCGCGCGGAGCGGGAGAGAGTGCGGGTCATGGGCGTGAGCAGTGGTGGTGTCGTGGGTGTCGGGTCGTCGCTGGCTTCATCGTGGCCGGCCGCGAAGTGGCGAGTGCACGCAAGCTGTGTGCCATCCCTATGCGGCGTGGCGTGGCGGCGTGCTACGCCAGTTCGCGCACAGGGTTGGGGCGTGCGCGTGCGCCGCCTTGGTGCGCAAGAGCGTGATGAAGACGAAAGCGGGAAGCCGCGCTGTCAGGTCGACCAGATCCGCAACGGCACCGCCGCGACACCATGCACGACCGGCCGCAATTGCAGCCAACAGCGCGTGAGCGCGTGCTGCAGCGTTTCCATCGAGCGCGACACCGCGCGCACGAGCAGCACGCCGTTCGTCACGCACGAGGCGGCTGCTCGCAACGTGTCGTCGAACGGCAGTTGCGCGCTCAGCGATTCGGCGAGCGCGTCGTCGCAAGCGGCGCCTACGGCCCACAGCGTGCCGTAGGCCGGAAAGCCGGCGAGCCCCTGCGGCGCGTCGCGCAGCGGATCGTCGGCGGTGAGGCTCGCGCGTTCGAACCACAGCAGCTCGCCATTCGCGCCGACGATGCGCGACACCGCGCGCAAGCTCCCCGCCGACCAGCGTTCGCCGGCAGCCTGGCGTCCGAGCTGGGTCGCGTCCCAGCCGATTGCGCTCGCGCCGTCGGCGAGCGTCAGCGAAAAATCGAGGTGCGCGTTCGCGTGATCGAACACGATGTTGTTCTGCGGCAGCCAGTCGAGCTTCGCGTGCTCACCGACACGCAGCGCGATGCGCTGCCGCGCCGCGCGGCCGTTCGACTTGTACCACTTGGTTGCGCCCAGCGTCGTCAGCACCGCATGCGTTTGCGCGGCGAGCGTGATGTCGATGTCGAGCTGATCGCCACCCGCGACGCCGCCGGGCGGATGCACGATCACCGCGTGACAGATCGCCGGGCCTTCCGGATAGAGCGGCCGTTGCACGCGCAGCGGTCCGTCGTGCAGCCGGTGCGCGAGCGTCGTGCGAGCGTCGCCGCCGACGAAGCCGAGTTCGAGTCGCGCGCGCCACGGCGTGTGCGCGGCGGCGAGCGTGGCGTGGTTTTCGTGAAGCGACATGCGGATGGATGGGGGAATCGGCGTGCGACGAGGATAGCACGCGTGTCGAAGCGCGAAAGCCGCGGCAGCGGCTACGACGCGGTACTCTCGGGCGAGGCTTCGGTCACCGACAGCACCTTGATGCCCTCCCACTGCGGATGCAACAGTCGCAGCAACGCAAGGATCGCGCGGGGGGTGTTTTCCTGGACGGTCAACGAGTCGCTGCCTGTCTGGATTGCTTTCTTGCCATGTTGGCAATACTGATATTCGACGTGAACCGTCACGGACATGCTTTTCTCCCTCTATATCGATTTTGTGTCGCCGACCCAGGCCGTATCGCGGCGGCGTCTAGCGTACGAGTGTCGGCTCGGCGTGATCGTCCACGCCCCGTTCCGCGCGATTGATGAATCCGCAGTCGAGCAATAGCTGACAGAAAGCTTCCGGCGAACACGACGGCCCGGTCGTCCCGGCCATTCTCGCGAGAACGTCGGGGAACGACGCGAGCACGTGCCAGCTGTCGTAATACGCGTGCAGCTGCGGCGCGAGTTCGTTGCCGAGCTTCTCCCAGCGCACCGACAGCATGCCGACCGTACCGCCGCTGTCCACTTCGAATAGACCGAAAGTGACCGCCGACACGACGTTCATCACCCTGCAATAGGAGGCTGGGTTTCTGTAAAACTCGCGTCTGACCTGCTTGTTGTCGTCCATGATGTCCACCTTCGTCGAACCGTTGCGGCGTTGCCTAGCCTGTGTAACGGTTGCGCGGCGGATAACTTGAGCTCGCTTACACGGCAATCAATCCCCTTACCCCATCCGCATCCATGTTCGCCCCCTCGCCGCCCGCGACGATTTCGCCGCGACTCATCACCCAGTAACGATCGGCGATTGCTTTGGCGAAGTCGTAGTACTGCTCGACCAGCAGCACCGTCATGCCCATGTCCTCGACGAGCTGCCGCAGCGTGCGGCCGATGTCCTGAATGATCGACGGCTGGATGCCCTCGGTCGGCTCATCGAGGATCAGCAGTTGCGGCTCGCTCATCAGCGCGCGGCCGATCGCGAGCTGTTGCTGCTGACCGCCGGAGAGATCGCCGCCGCGCCGGTTGCGCATGTCCTTCAGTACCGGGAAAAGCTCGTAGATGCGCTCGGGGATTTTCTTCGGCGCCTTTCTGCTCGCGGCGCCCACCAGCAGATTTTCCTCGACGGTGAGGCGCGGAAAGATATCGCGGCCCTGCGGCACGTAGGCGAGCCCCTGAGCAACGCGGGCATGGGTCGGCAGTTTCATCAACTGTTCGCCGCGCCATGCGATCGCGCCGCTTTTCGCGGGCACGACGCCCATCAGGCAGCGCAGCAGCGTGGTCTTGCCGACGCCGTTGCGCCCGAGCAGCACCGTCAGCTTGCCGTCGGGCACCGTGAGCTTCACGTCGCGCAGAATATGGCTGCCGCCGTAGTATTGGTTCAGTCGGTCTACTTCGAGCATTGTTCAGTCGTCCTGTCGGGTTGACGATGCGGTGCCGCTTCCAGCAGCAATCAGCGGCCTAGATAAGACTCGATCACCGTCTCGTCGCGCTTGACTTCGTCGAGCGTGCCGTGCGCGAGCACGCGGCCTTCGGCCATCACCGTCACCTTGCCTGTGTCGCCCGCGAGCGCCGCAACGAACTCCATGTCGTGCTCGACGACCATCATCGAGCAGGTGCCACGCAGGTGGTTGAGCAATTCGGCGAGTTGCATGGTTTCGTCATCGGTCATGCCGGCCGCGGGTTCGTCGAGCAGCAGCAGCGCCGGTTGCTGCATCAGCAGCATGCCGATTTCGAGGCGCTGCTTCTGGCCGTGCGATAGCTCGCCGGCGAGCCTTCGTGCTTCGCTTTCCAGCCCGATCAGCGCGAGCGTTTCCTCGATGCGGGCCTGCGCGTCGCCATCGAGCCGCGCGCGCAGCGACGCCCACCAGCCCTTGTCGGTCTTCATCGCGAGTTCGAGGTTTTCCCACACCGGATGCTGCTCGAACACGGTCGGCTTCTGGAACTTGCGGCCGATGCCGGCGCGCGCGATCGCCGGTTCGTTCATGCGCGTGAGATCGATCGACTGGCCGAGAAACACCTTGCCGTGATCGGGCGCGGTCTTGCCCGTGATCACGTCCATCATCGTCGTCTTGCCCGCGCCGTTCGGGCCGATGATGCAGCGCAGTTCGCCCGCGTCGATCGCGAGCGACAGCGCGTTCAGCGCGCGAAAGCCGTCGAAGCTGACCGTCACGTCTTCGAGGTAGAGGATCGTGCCGTGCGATACGTCGATCTCGCCGGGCACGACCGCGTGTCCCATGCTCGCGACGCCGCTCAGCGAGCGTTCCGGTGGTGCTTCGGGTAAATCCAGATCGGGAACCATCGGGTTTTCGTTCATCAGCGGTTCCTTTTACGCGTCAGCAGATCGGCGAGCCCCATGATGCCGTTCGGCAGCAGCAGTGGCACCAGCACGAAGATCAGGCCGAGAAAGAACAGCCAGTATTCGGGGAAGTTCGCCGTGAAGAAACTCTTCGCACCGTTCACGGCGAACGCGCCGATGATGGGGCCGATCAGCGTGCCGCGTCCGCCGACCGCCACCCAGATCGCCATTTCGATCGAGTTGCCCGGCGACATCTCGCCCGGATTGATGATGCCGACCTGCGGCACGTACAACGCGCCCGCGATGCCGCACAGCACCGCCGACACGGTCCACACGAACAGCTTGTACGCGAGCGGGCTGTAGCCGAGGAACATCAGCCGCGTTTCGCCGTCGCGCACCGCGCTCACCACGCGGCCGAGCTTCGACGTGACGATCGCGCGCGCGCCGATGAACGCGGCGATCAGCACCGCGAACGTAATGAGCAGCAAGGCGGCGCGCGTGCCCTGATGCGTGATCGGAAAACCGCCGATGCGCTTGAAGTCGGTAAAGCCGTTATTGCCGCCGAAGCCCGTCTCGTTGCGAAAGAACAGCAGCATCGCGGCGAAGGTCATGGCCTGCGTGATGATCGACAGATAGACACCCTTCACGCGCGAGCGGAACGTGAAGAAGCCGAACACCCACGCGAGCACGGCGGGTACCAGCACGACGAGCAAGAGCGCGTAGCCGAGATGTTGCGTGCCCTGCCAGTACCACGGCAACTGGTGCCAGTCGAGAAACACCATGAAGTCGGGCAGATCGCTGCCGTACTTGCCGTCGTGGCCGATCGCGCGCATCAGGTACATGCCGATCGCGTAGCCGCCGAGCGCGAAGAACAAAGCGTGACCCAAACTCAGGATGCCGCAGTAGCCCCACACCAGATCGAGTGCGAGCGCGGCGATCGCATAGCACATGAACTTGCCGGTCAGCGTCATCGCATACGCGGACAGATGCAAGGCGCTCGTCTCCGGAATCACCAGCGCGGCGAACGGCACGCCGAGGCCGAACACGATCGTCAGCGCGATCAGCGCGAGCCACGCGCGACGCGACAACAGCGCGGGCCGCGGTGGCAGGCCGAGCGCGAAGCCGGTGTTGGACTCGCGCGCGCCGCCAGCGCCAGCGCCAGCGGCACCGGCGCGCGACGACGAAGCGGAAGCGGGGTCTGCCGATGAAGTAGCCGATGTCATCTCATGCCTCCGCGCTACGGCCCTTCAAGGCGAACATGCCCTGCGGACGCTTCTGGATGAACAGCACGATCAGCACGAGCACCGCGATCTTCGCGAGCACCGCGCCCCAGAACGGTTCGATCGCCTTGCTGACGAGTCCCAGCCCGAAGCCGCCGAGCACGGTGCCCGCGAGCTGGCCGACGCCGCCGAGCACGACCGCCATGAACGAATCGATGATGTAGCTCTGGCCGAGGTCCGGCCCGACATTGCCGATCTGCGACAGCGCGCAGCCGCCGAGCCCCGCGATGCCCGCGCCGAACGCGAACGCATACGAATCGACGCGCGCGGTCTTCACGCCGACGCACGCGGCCATGCGACGGTTCTGCGTGACCGCGCGCACGAACAGACCCAGCCGCGTGCGCGTGAGCACGGCCCACGCGATCGCGACGACGATCAGCGAGAACGCGAGAATCGCGAGCCGGTTGTACGGCAGGATCAGATTCGGCAGCACGGTGACGCCGCCGCTCATCCACGACGGATTGACGACCTGGACGTTCTGCGCGCCGAACAGCATGCGGGTGGCCTGAATCAGGATCAGGCTCACGCCGAAGGTGGTCAGCAGCGTTTCGAGCGGGCGGCCGTACAGGTGCTTCAGCACGAGCCGTTCGAGCACGATGCCGACCAGCGCCGCCGCGACGAACGCGGCCGGTATCGCGAGTAGTGGATACCAGTCGAACGCGTTAGGCGCGAAACGCTGAACGAGGTTCTGCACGACGTAGGTCGCGTACGCGCCGATCATCAGGAATTCGCCGTGCGCCATGTTGATCACGCCGATCAGGCCATATGTGATGGCGAGGCCGAGCGCGGCGAGCAGCAGCACGCTGCCGAGCGACAGCCCCGCGAACAGCGTGCCCGCGATCTGGCTGCGGCGCTGGATCGCATCGAGCTCATCGATGCCGCTTTGCGCTGCCGCGCGCACGCGTTCGTCGGCTTCGGCAAACGTGCCGTCGGCTTTCTTCGCGACCAACGGGCGCAGCAGTTCGTTCATGTCGAGGTCGTGGCGCGCGGCGACCAGTTGCACCGCATCGAGGCGCTTGGCCGGATCCGGGTCGTGCAATGCGCTCATCGCCCACAGCGTGTCGAGACGTTTCTTCAGAGCGGGATCGGTTTCTTTTGCGCGCGCCGCGTCGACGAGTGGCTTGATCGACGGATCGGGGTTTTGCAGCAGCGCATCGACGGCGGCTGCGCGTGTCGCCTGGTCGGGCGAGGCGAGTTGCAGACCCGACAGCGCGCCCGCCACTTTCGAGCGCAGCAGGTTATTCAGCGTGACCGGTTGCGCGTCGCTCGCGGCGACGGGCTGGCCGGTGACGGCATCGCGGGTGGCGTCGCCGTCCTGCAGCAGTACCGCGCCTGCGTCGGTGGCGAGCGCGTTGTCGTCGGCGAGCGCCTTGAGCACCGCGAGCGACGCGGCATCGTGCGTCGAGATCAGCTTGTCGATCGCGGCGGACTTCGCCTCGAAGTCGTCGCCCGCGAGCGGCGCGACGTCGGCCTGGGTCAGCGCGAATGCGGCGCCCGGCGCGGCGGCGAGAAGGACCGCGAGCGGCACCAGGAGCGTCGCGCCGCGTCGTCGTACGGAAGTCGGAAATGAAAACGCCATGATGGCCTTTTGCACTGGGTTGAATCGATGAGCCGCTCGAGCGCGCGAGGGCGTCGCGTCAGACGTCGCCGCCGCTTCAGCGGGACGTTGCCGCGCATTGGCGTGCGCGGTCACGCCGCGCGACGCAGCGAACGCGCGGCGGCGGCGCGAAGCGCAGGGCGTCCGGGTCACGCGCGAGCCGCGCGCGCGTCGGCACGCAGGTCGCGCGTCGCGACCGGAGCGGCGATACCCGCGCGGTGACCCGCGCGCCACACCGCCGCCGCGAGCCGCAACGAGGCTCAAGCCGACACGTCATGCGACGCGCGAGCGCCGCAGGAACGCCGGAATCGAGCTGACCACATCCGGCTTGCCAGCATTGCCGGCGATGAACGGGCTCCACGGTTGCGCGCGAATCGGTCCCTTGGTGTGCCACACGACGTTGAACTGACCATCCGCGCGTACCTCGCCGATCATCACCGGCTTGTGCAGATGGTGGTTGCCGTCCATCTCGAGCGTGAAGCCCGAGGGTGCGGCGAACGTCTGGCCGACCATCGCGACGCGCACCTTGTCGACCTCGGTGCTCTTTGCTTTCTCGACCGCCTGCTTCCACATATGCATGCCGACGAAGGTCGCTTCCATCGGATCGTTGGTCACGCGCTTCGTGCCGCCCGGCAGGTTGTTGTCCTTGACCCACGTGGCCCATTGCTTCTTGAACTTCTCGTTGGTCGGGTTGCGCAACGACATGAAGTAGTTCCAGGCCGCGAGATTGCCGACGAGTGGCTTGGTATCGATGCCGCGCAGCTCCTCTTCGCCGACCGAGAACGCGACGACCGGCACATCCGATGCCTTCAGCCCCTGGTTGCCGAGCTCCTTGTAGAACGGCACGTTCGAATCGCCGTTCACGGTCGAAATCACCGCGGTCTTGCCGCCTTGCGAAAAGGTCTTGATGTTCGCGACGATGGTCTGATAGTCGCTGTGACCGAACGGTGTATAGACCTCCTGAATGTCGGCTTCCTGCACGCCCTTCGATTTGAGGAACGCGCGCAGGATCTTGTTGGTCGTGCGCGGATACACATAGTCGGTGCCGAGCAGGAAGAAGCGCTTCGCGCCGCCGCCTTCGGCGCTCATCAGGTATTCGGTCGCGGGAATCGCCTGCTGGTTCGGCGCGGCGCCCGTATAGAACACGTTGCGCGACATTTCCTCGCCTTCGTACTGCACCGGATAGAACAGCAGGCCGTTCAGCTCCTCGAACACCGGCAGCACCGACTTGCGCGACACCGAGGTCCAGCAGCCGAACACCACCGCGCACTTGTCCTGCGTCAGAAGCTGGCGCGCCTTCTCGGCGAACAGCGGCCAGTTCGACGCCGGGTCGACGACCACCGGCTGGATCTGACGGCCCATCACACCGCCGTTCTTGTTGATGTCGGCGATCGTCATCAACGCGGTGTCTTTCAGCGACGTTTCGGAGATTGCCATCGTGCCGGACAGCGAATGCAGGATGCCCACCTTGATCGGGCCGCTATCGGACTGCGCGTGCGCGAACGGCACACGGCCCGCGAGCGCGAGCGCGCCGGACATGGAGCCGAACTTCAACAGACTGCGACGTTTCATGTGCTTTCCCCTTGTCATTGATGGTCACTGTTTATGAGCGTCGATTTCAGCCAGCCTGGCTGAGGTCGCACGACTAGCCACTTGTCTTCTGCAAGGCACATGCCATGTGACACATTCGGTGCGATGCGCGTGCGATGCCCGTTGCGGCGCGGCTATCGGCGCGAGGGCGGCGCGTCGAGCCATCGATGCCGCGGCGCGAAACTGGTGCAGTCGCGCGCGCCGCGCCTCGTTCGGGTGCGTGTCGCGCCGCGACGAAGCGCACTTTGCCGCCAGCGAAGCGCCGCTGGCGCGCGCTGGGCATCGGCGGTGCATGGGCGGTGCATGGGCGGGATCGGGGCGCCGCGTCTTTGTGCATGTCGTGCGCTCTGGCTACATCGGACGACCAGTGATGCGGAACAAGGAGGCCCGACATGAGCGAACGGGCGCAGGCCAGGGAAATGGACAATGCTTCTTCGCGGGGCATACCACGCCGAGCAATGAGATTCCGCAAATGCGGCTCCAGCAAATCGCTTTGCACGGTCGATTCGCTGCTTAGCTCCCAGAGACCTGTTTTCCCCATAGCCTTACTGGACTTTCCGGAACGGAGAGTAAATGACTTTCCTTTGACGATGGTTGTGTCGGGGGATATCTGAAAGTACTCGGTCCAGAATTCCGGTGATACGGCATCTCCGGTTATCAGGAAAGATGCTTATGCTCCGGCGTCCGCGCTCGCGTCTGATGCTGAAGTTTGGCTGTGGTGCATAGGCGGTTAATACTTGTACGCTGACTAATCGTGTTGCCGTAGCCAAACCGACTCGCACAGAACGGCTACTTCAGCTCCGCATGAGGGATCAAGTGCGAATAGAGTCGCCTTTCCTGTCAGTATGTCCTGAGTGATGTTTTCTGCCTGCTCCTGAGATACAAGCGCGGGTTTGGAGTCGGTCCAACTACGGATCCATCCGATAATTGTCCTCACATCGCTGACAGAAAATGAATGCTTCGGCGACAGCAATACGCGCGAGACAACATTTTGCTCTGCGAAGTCCAGCATCCGTAGTGAAATCACCTGCTTGAAAAGCAGAACCTCCATTTCACCATTGACACGCTTAAATCCAAGCTCCAACTCGCTCTCATCGCGACGGTGCTCAATCCGAAAGAGCTCCGCGTCGTGGAAGCTGGGGAGATTCTGGAGATCCCGCACGTTTGCGTAATTTGACTTTTCCATTTCATCTCCGTCGATTAGGGGAGCAACGAAAACGGTAGGCCGGGGCCGCGCCTGAGTTTCCCGCTAAGCGGATCGATTGCCCAGTTGTGGGCATGAGGTACGCCCTGACCGTGATCGTGATCAAAGTCGAAGTCAACGACACGTTTGCCGTCGTCTCCAAACATGCGCATTTGCCCGCTACCAGGGTTGGTATACCACGTACCGGGTTCGCCTTCATTGGGTGTTTTGGCGATATCAAAGGAGTCGCCGTTGACAGCATCAGGTGTGTACTCGAAGGGCTGCGCGTCATCAAGCAGCGTTGAGGCCTCGCCCTTGCCTGCGAGCGCATCGACCACGGCGAGCGCCGCGTCGAGCAGGCCGTCGTCGCCGCTGCCTCCAGGCATGGCCGCGGGTGCGGCGAACTTCCGGGCTTGCCGGGCGCCTCGGTCGTACCGGCCGCACAGCATCGGTTCGCCGTTCGGGAGATCGACTGCCCTCGCCGCGAGACTCCTCAACGGCGTGTGGTGGGGTGGCGGAAACAGGTCAGCACGACGACCTTTAACGGCAAGTAGGGAGCCCCGCCGCACTTCAGCGAAAAGCGCACTGATGACCCACCATCCATCGCTGTCGGGTTCATGGTCTCGCAAAGCTTGAAACGCCAGGGAGAGACGCCACCCGATGCTTTTGATCAGCTCCCGGTCCCGTTCCCACTCCCGATGGTTCAGTTCAGCAATGCCCAGAAATTCTCGGGTATCTGCTTTGGCCCTCTCGAGGTCGGCGGCCTTCCTCAGGCACGCCTTGTAATGCCACTCGTCACAGATTACATAACAAGCACCCAAGGGCCTCTGACAGCGCAGCTCCACGGAGTGCATCTCAAACACGGACAAGGACATAGGTATTGTCGACGATCTATATGAAGTCGCTGCCCGGATCGACAGCGATCAGATAATTACCGTGCGACAGGTTGTCCGTACATGGGCGATGGCCCAAAATTTTGGCTGCTTTCGATGAAACAGAAAAAAAGCGCCCGCGGGGACGTGGCGGTTCAGTTGCGCAATTCAGATGTGCCGATGCACGAATGATGCTTTCGGTTGTCGGTTCGACGGCACATTCGACGGATACGAACCATGAAAACGGCCGACCGTTCGCGCGATACCACAGCCGATCCAGGTAGCTCAGTCGAACGCCTCTGGAGCGACTGTCCCGCCTTCAATCACCAAATGTTTCGCATCGCGTTTCGACTCGAAGAACCGCCAGTTCTCGTGATCCGATTTTATGTCCGGCGCGACGATCAAACGGAACGCTTGCGACAAAGACACGACCAGGCCGCAGTCCGAGTTGGCCGATATGCTCTCGACGATGATGAGTCCATTCCGCGCTAACAATTGCCGCATACGCAGTGCAAACGCGTTAGCCTCCTCGTCGGGACCCCTGAGTGACTCTTCAGTTGCTATGATTTTGCCAGCCTCACTCAGCGTCCAGGCGCACTGGATATGAAGAGCCCATGCGCTGACCTGCCTGGTTACACCATAAAAGTTTTTCGCTTCGTGCTTCGGACCAAAACCCAAGGTAAGCATATCCGCTGCACGACTGACGCCGCTCCATTCCAAGCCTTGAAGTACCGACAAGCGGCGCTCAATTTCTCGTTGATCGTTAGTCATTCCATCGCGTCGCCGATCGGCATATCAGGCTGATAGTCGAACGGCTGCGCACCCAGTGGTCTCTGGAAGAACAGCTCCACAGCGTGCATTTCAAATACGGACAAGGACATAGGTGTATCGGCGCTTATCTGAAGTCTTTGCCCGGGTCGACAGAGATCAGATATTTGCCGCACGACACGTTTCCGTACATGGGCGACGGCCCAAAATATCGGCTGCTTTTGCCAACCCCGATTTTGCGGGGTTTTCGCCAGCATTCCGGCTGAATCGGCAGCCGAAACGACAAGCGGCGCAAGGACTGCTAGTCCTTGCGCCGCTTTTAATACGCTGTTGAGCTCGACTCAGTAAGTCGGAACCGACGGATCGACCTGACGCGACCACGCGTCGATCCCGCCTTGCAGATTGAACACGTTGGTGTGTCCGCGCGATTCGAGGAACATCGCGACCTGCGCGCTGCGCGCACCGTGATGGCAGATGCAGACGATCTGTGCGTCGTCATCGAGTTCTTCGCTGCGCGCGGGAATCTCGCGCATCGGAATCGACACGATGCCGGCGATCGACGCCGTTTGCAGTTCCCACGGCTCGCGTACGTCGAGCAGCACGGGTGCGGGGCGCGAGGTATCGGCGAGCCATTCGGCGAGTGCGGGAGCGGTCAGGTTTTGCATCAGCGAGACATCCAGTTCGTGGGACGGCGGCTTACTCGCCGCCCGTCCAGATCAATAATACAGCGCGAAGCGCAGCGAAAAAGAGCCGCTTAGAACCTGAACCGCGCCGGCTGCACCGCGTTGGCGAGCGGCTCGACATAGGTTTCGAACACGTCGGAGATGCGGTATTGCTTCTCGTCGATGCGCGTGATGATTTGCGCCTTCATCACCGGCGCGCTGCCGACGAACGCCGCGAGACGGCCGCCGACCTTCAGCTGTTCGAGGATTTCCTGCGGCAGCACCGGCAGACCGCCCGACACGCAGATCACGTCGTACGGTGCCGCGCCGGTCCAGCCGCGCGCGGCGTCGCCGGTCGCGACTTCGACGTTCAGCACGCCGTTGGCGATCAGGTTGCTCTTCGCGAACTCGGCCAGTTCCGGTTCGATGTCGACGCTCAACACGTGTTGCGCGCGATGCGCGAGCAGCGCCGCCATGTAACCCGAGCCCGCGCCGATTTCCAGCACGCTTTCGTGCTTCTTCACCGCGAGTTCCTGCAGCACGCGCGCCTCGACGCGCGGCGCCAGCATGTGCTGGCCGGCCGGCAGCGGCACTTCGAAGTCGGCAAAAGCCAGGTCGCGGTAAGCGGCGGGGACGAAATTCTCACGTTTGACGATCGACAGCAGATTCAGCACGTCCTGGTCGAGCACTTCCCAGGGGCGGATCTGCTGTTCGATCATGTTGAAACGCGCTTGCTCGATGTTCATGGTGGATTCGGCGGTTTTGGTTTGGCGAGCGGGCGGCGGCTGCCGCAGACTTTTGTCCTGACCCGGCCCCGGCGGATTGCCGGCGGCCGCGGCTTCGGAGCAAGGCATTCGCATCGCAAGCCGCGTCAGGGGAACGGCGGGATTGTATCAAATGGCGGACTCGCGCCGGCCGCTCGCGGGCAAGCGCCAGGCCGGGCGGCCCCCGTGTTAATCCCTAGCGATCCGTCCTTGCGATCCGCATCGCCATCGCCACAAAATGTAATCGATTACATTTTTGCTGCGAGGTCGTGTGTCCCGAACGCCGTCCCGATCGTCGCCGGCCGTGGTGTCCGGCGCGAGCAGTCAACCGCAACCTCAGCCGCAGAGGCGCTCGCCGCGCGCGGCCGACGGGCCGTCGATCGCCGGCGTGGCCGAGCAGGCGGGCGTATCGGTCGCAACGGTGTCGCGCGTGCTGAACGGCCACGAGAACGTGCGGCCCGCTACCCGCGACAGGGTGCTCGCCGCGATCGACGCGAGCGGCTACCGCGTCAACGAACTTGCGCGCAATCTGCGCACCGCCGAAAGCCGCCTGCTGCTGACGATGGTGCCGGACTTCGGCAATCCGTTTTACGCGGAGATCGTGCGCGGTATCGACAGCGTCGCGCGTCGGCACGGCTATTTCATGCTGCTATGCGACACCGGCGCGGACCCGGGGCGTGAGCGCAGCTACTTCGACATGCTGCGGCGGCGCCGCGCGGACGGCGCGATCTGCCTCGATCCGGCGACGATCCAGCAGGCGCTCGGCGAAGCGTCGCAGGCGCTGCCGTGGGTCGCGTGCTGCGAGTTCGATCCGCAGATGGGCGTGCCCTACGTCGGCATCGACAACTACCGCGCGGC
Source organism: Paraburkholderia sp. 31.1 (assembly GCF_014397645.1). Classification (NCBI taxonomy): domain Bacteria; kingdom Pseudomonadati; phylum Pseudomonadota; class Betaproteobacteria; order Burkholderiales; family Burkholderiaceae; genus Paraburkholderia; species Paraburkholderia sp. 31.1. The sequence continues at coordinate 55,837 of NZ_VZQN01000016.1, read as the reverse complement.
CGGCGACGCGGTGCGCCACCTGCTCACGCGCGGCCACCGGCGCATCGGCTTGATCAATTCCGACGTCAACTATCTGTATGCGCGCCAGCGTCAGCAGGGCTACCTCGACGCATTGAGCGACGCGGGTATCGCGCCCGACCCGCGCTGGCGCATGAATCTGAACAGCCTCGATTACGAAGCGGGTGCGTCGGCCGCAGCTGCGTTGATGCGGCAGCGCGATGCGCCGAGCGCGATCTTCGCGGTGTCGGACACGCTCGCGATCGGCGTGATCCACGGCTTGCGCAGCGTCGGCAAGCGCGTGCCCGACGACGTCGCCGTGGCCGGCTTCGACGACATCTCGCTCGCCGCGCAGATCGATCCGCCGCTCACGACGATCGCGCAGCCGATGCGCGAGCTCGGCGAGACCGCCGCGCGTCTGTTGCTGCAACGCCTCGCGAATCCGCAGGCCAACGTGCCGGGCGTGCTGCTGCCGCATCGCCTCGTGATCCGCGGGAGTGCGTGAGCCATGAGCCTCGCGATCCGTTTCGACGACATCCGCAAGGACTTCGGGCCCGTGCGCGTGCTGCACGGCGTGAGCTTCGAACTCGCACCCGGCCGCATCTACGGTCTGCTCGGCGAGAACGGCGCGGGCAAGTCGACGCTGATGAAAATCCTCGCTGGCTATGAAACGGCAACGTCAGGCAGCGTGCTGGTCGACGGCCACGCGCAGCGCTTCGCCGGCTCACGCGACGCCGAGGCGCAGGGCATCGTGCTGATCCACCAGGAGTTCAACCTCGCCGAGCATCTGACGATCGCGCAGAACATGTACCTCGGTCACGAGAAGCGCCGCGGCTGGTTAGTCGACGATGCCGCGATGCGCAGCGACGCTGCGCGCTATCTCGCGCAGGTCGGGCTCGAGCGCGCGCCGGACACGAAGGTGCGCGAGCTGATCGTCGCGGAAAAGCAGATGGTCGAGATCGCGAAGGCGCTGTCGCGCCGTGCGCGTCTCCTGATCATGGACGAGCCGACCGCGACGCTGACGCCCGCCGAGACAGAACGGCTCTTCGCGCTGATGCTGAAGCTCAAGGCCGATGGCGTGACGATCGTCTACATCTCGCACAAGCTCGATGAAGTGGAGCACATCACCGACGACGTGATCGTGATGCGCGATGGCCGCTTCGTCGCGCGCGGTGAAACCGCGGGGCTCGCGCGTCAGCAGATGGCGAACCTGATGGTCGGGCGCGACGTGTCCGACATGTTCCCCGACAAGCAGACGGTGCCCGCCGACACGCCGATCGCGTTGCGTGTGAACGGCCTGACGGTGCCCGACTGGGTCGAGGATCTGAGCTTCGAAGTGCGCGCGGGCGAAGTGCTCGGCTTCGCGGGCCTCGTCGGCGCGGGCCGCACCGAGGCGTTCGAGGCGATCCTCGGCTTGCGCAAACGCACGGGCGGCACGATTGAAATCGCCGGCCGGGCAGTCGATCTGAAGAACCCGCGCGACGCGATGCGCCACGGTCTCACGTATCTGAGCGAGGACCGTAAGGGCAAGGGTCTGCACGTCGACCTGAGCCTGCAGGACAACGTCACGCTGATGACGCTCGAACGCTACGCGCATCCGCTGCTCGACATGAAAGCGGGGCGCGCGGCCTTGCAGAAGGCCGTCGGCGAATTCGGCATTCGTACCGGCGACCTGTCGAGCCGCGCGCGCATGCTGTCGGGCGGCAACCAGCAGAAGCTCGCGCTTGCGAAGTTCCTGCAGCCCGACCCGAACGTGATCGTGCTCGACGAGCCGACGCGCGGCGTCGACGTCGGCGCGAAACGCGACATCTACTTCCTGATTCATCGTCTCGCCGCGCAGGGCCGCGCGGTGATCGTCATTTCATCCGAACTGGTCGAGCTGATCGGCTTGTGCCATCGCGTCGCCGTCATGCGCGCGGGACATCTGCAAGCGACGCTGACGCTCGAGCATCTGACTGAACAGGAGTTGATCGCTCATGCGACCGGCACCCACTGAAGCCGTGCAATCACGGCGCGCGCTGCGCGTCGCGCAGCGGCTCTACACGCTCGGGCCGCTCGCCGGGCTGATCTTGCTGTGCATCGTCGGCACGCTGCTCAATCGCGACTTCGCGACGCTCGACAACCTGATGAACGTGCTCACGCGCACGTCGTTCATCGGCATCATCGCGGTCGGCATGACCTTCGTGATCATCTCGGGCGGCATCGATCTGTCGGTCGGCTCGATGGCCGCGCTGATCGCGGGCATCATGATCTGGCTGATGAACGGGCTCGCGGCGGGCGCCGCCGGTCATGCGTTGCCGCCGCTCGTGATCGTGACGATCGGCATCGTCGCGGCGTTCGTGCTCGGCGCGCTGTTCGGCTGCGCGCATGGGCTGTTGATCACCAAAGGGCGCATCGAGCCGTTCATCGTCACCCTGGGCACGCTCGGGATTTTTCGCGCGGTGCTGACATGGCTGGCCGATGGCGGCGCGCTGACGCTCAATGATTCGCTATCGGACCTCTACGGTCCCGTCTATTACGCGAGCCTGTTCGGCGTGCCGGTGCCGATCTGGGTGTTTCTCGTGGTCGCGGCCGGCGGCGCGCTGATCCTCAATCGCACCGCGTTCGGCCGGCACGTGCAGGCGATCGGCTCGAACGAACAGGTCGCGCGTTATGCGGCGATTCGCGTCGATACGGTGAAGATCGTCACTTATGTGCTGCTGGGGATTTGCGTGGGCGTGGCCACCGTGCTCTACGTGCCGCGCCTCGGCTCCGCCACGCCGACCACGGGCCTGTTGTGGGAGCTCGAAGCGATTGCGTCGGTGGTGGTCGGCGGCACCGCGCTCAAGGGCGGCGAGGGACGCGTGATCGGCACCGTGATCGGCGCGATCCTGCTGTCGGTGATCGCGAACATCCTGAACCTGACCAGCATCATCAGCGTGTATCTGAACGCGGCGGTGCAGGGCGTCGTGATTATTTTCGTCGCGTTCGTGCAGCGTGGGCGGCGCTAGCCGCGCACTTCCAGCGGCGCGAGCGCAGTGAACAAAGCGCGCTGAACAAATCGCAGCGAAGCAGGCGTAGCAAAGCAGGCGCAGTAAACCAACGGCAGGTCCGAAAAATCGAGGCGAGCGAACGCCTCATGATTGGAGACACACACCATGAAGCAAGTCATTCGAGCGATCGGCGCCGGCGTGCTGGCGTTGGGGATACTGGGCACGAGCGGCGCGGCGCGCGCCGACGACAAGGTCACGCTGGGCGTCGCGATTCCGACGGCCGATCACGGCTTCACCGGCGGCATCGTCTGGTGGGCGAACAAGGCGAAGGCGGATCTCGAGAAGGCGCATCCCGATCTGAAAGTGATCGTGAAAACGGCCGCCAACGCGCCCGAGCAGGCGAACCAGTTGCAGGATCTCGTGACGGTCAACAAGATCAACGCGCTCGTGATCTTCCCGTACGAATCGGCGACGCTGACACAGCCGGTCGAGCAGGTGAAGAAGAAAGGCGTGTACGTGACGGTGGTCGATCGCGGCCTGACGAACACGAGCGCGCAGGACGCCTACGTGGCCGGCGACAACACCGCGTTCGGCAAGATTCCCGCCGAATATCTGGCGAAGGCACTCGACGGCAAGGGCAACGTCGTCGCGCTGCGCGGCATTCCGACCACGCTCGACAACGAACGCTGGAGCGCCTTCACCGGCGTGATGAAAAACTATCCGGACATCAAGATTCTCGACGCGAAATACGCGAACTGGAATCGCGACGACGCGTTCAAGGTGATGCAGGACTACCTGACGCGCTTCAAGCACATCGACGCCGTATGGGCCGCCGACGACGACATGGCGGTCGGCGTGCTGAAGGCGATCGATCAGGCGAAGCGCAACGACATCAAGATCGTGTTCGGCGGTGCGGGCTCGAAGGGCATGGTGAAGAACGTGATGGACGGCGCGCCGATGATCAAGGCCGACGTGTCGTACTCGCCGAAATTCATCTACGACGCGATCAAGCTGACGGCCGAAGCGCGGCTGAAGGGCGACAAGCTGCCGGCCACCACGATCATTCCGTCGGTGCTGATCACGAAGGAAAACGCCCAGCAGTTCTATTTCCCCGACTCGCCGTTCTGAGCGGCGCGCCGAGCATCGTCTAGCACGCGCGGGCGCGGCCCGCGCGCAAAGTTCGAGGAACCGTACGATGAAAACCATCAAGGGGCCGGCGATTTTTCTCGCGCAGTTCGTGGGCGACGACGTGCCGTTCGACAACCTCGCGCATCTCGCGGATTGGGCCGCGGGTCTCGGCTTCAAGGGCATCCAGGTGCCGTGCGACCCGCGCCTGATCGATCTCGACAAGGCGGCCGCGAGCGACGCGTATTGCGACGAACTGCGCGAGAGCGTCGACAACGCGGGCGTCGCGATCACCGAACTATCGACCCATCTGCAAGGGCAACTGGTCGCCGTGCATCCGGCTTACGACACGCTGTTCGACGGCTTCGCCGCGCCGCAGGTGCGCGGCAAACCGGCGGCGCGCACCGAATGGGCGATCGCGCAGATGAGGCTCGCGGCGCAGGCGTCGCGTCGTTTGGGCCTGAGCACGCACGTGTCGTTTTCGGGCGCGCTCGCGTGGCCGTATCTGTACCCGTGGCCGCAGCGGCCGGCCGGTCTCGTCGAAGCCGCGTTCGAAGAGCTCGCGCGCCGCTGGACGCCGATTCTCGATGCGTTCGACGCGGCCGGCGTCGATGTCTGCTACGAACTGCATCCGGGCGAAGACCTGCACGACGGCGTGACGTTCGAGCGCTTTCTCGCGGCGGTCGATCAGCATCCGCGCGCGAACATCCTGTACGACCCGAGCCACTTCGTGCTGCAACAGCTCGACTATCTCGCGTTCATCGATATCTACCACGAGCGCATCAAGGCGTTTCATGTGAAGGACGCGGAGTTTCGTCCGACCGGCAAGCAGGGCGTGTACGGCGGCTACACCGGCTGGGTCGAACGCGCGGGGCGGTTTCGCTCGCTCGGTGATGGGCAGATCGACTTCAGCGCGATCTTCTCGAAGATGGCGCAGTTCGATTTTCCCGGCTGGGCCGTGCTCGAATGGGAATGCGCATTGAAGCATCCGCACGACGGCGCGCGCGAAGGCGCGGCGTTCATTCGCCGGCACATCATCCACGTGGCCGAGCGTGCGTTCGATGACTTCGCGGGAAGCGGTGTCGATACCGCGCAGTTAAAAAGCGTGCTCGGCATCTGACGGCCGGGCGGTGACAGCCGACGCAACACATGGGAGCGCAAACAATGCAGCGTAGAAGGCTCAGGCTGGGGATGGTCGGCGGCGGGCAGGGCGCGTTCATCGGCGCCGTGCATCGGATCGCCGCGCGGCTCGACGATCGTTTCGAACTGGTGGCGGGCGCATTGTCGTCCGATTCCGGGCGCGCGCGGGCGAGCGCCGTCGAAGCGGGCATCGCGCGCAGCTACGCGGATTGGCGCGAGATGGCGCGCGCCGAGGCCGCGCGCGAGGACGGCATCGACGCGGTCGCGATCGTCACGCCGAATCATCTGCACGCGCCGGTCGCGACGGCGTTTCTCGAAGCCGGCATCCACGTGATCTGCGACAAGCCGCTCGCGGTTTCGCTGGCCGAAGGCGAAGCGCTCGCGAAGCTCGCGCAGTCAAAGAAGCGGCTGCTTGCGTTGACGCATACCTATTCGGGCTACCCGCTCGTGCGGCATGCGCGCGAGCTGGTCGAACGTGGCGAACTGGGCGAGATTCGCGTCGTGCAGGTCGAGTATGCGCAGGACTGGCTCGCCGAGCCGGTCGAAACAGGCGGCGCGAACAGGCAGGCAAGCTGGCGCACCGATCCGGCGTTGGCGGGGCCGGCCGGGTGCCTCGGCGATATCGGCACGCACGCGTATCAACTGGCCGCTTTCGTGACGGGGATGATGCCGCGCGCGCTGTCGGCCGAGTTGCACACGTTCGTACCGGGGCGTCGTGTCGACGATCACGTGCAGGCGATGCTGCGTTATGCGAACGGCGCGCGCGGCATGTTGTGGGCGAGCCAGGTGGCGAGCGGCGCGGAGAACGCGCTGCGCTTGCGCGTGTATGGCACGAAAGCAGGACTCGCGTTCGATCAGGAGGAGCCGAACGCCTTGTGGTTCACGCCGTTGGGCGGCGCTGCCGAACGATTGACGCGCGCTCGGGTGAATAGTCAGGTTGCCGCGCATGCGACGCGCGTGCCGGCCGGGCATCCGGAAGGCTATCTGGAAGCGTTCGCGCAGTTGTACCAGGATGCGGCGTTGCAGATCGATGCGTTGAACGATGGTCGCGCGCCACCAGCCGAGAGCCTGCTATTGACGACGGTCGATGATGGCGTCGACGGTTTGCGGTTTATCGACGCGGTGCTGAAAAGCAGTGCGGCGGATGGACGGTGGGTGGAGATCGAAGAGGCGTGAAGCGTTGCAACAAAACGCCAGATCGACGAAGCTGCCGAAGCGTCAACCGCCCTTGCTTTTCTTGATCTGCGCTTCGAACGCGATATCGAGCTTGCTGGCCTTGCGCGGCTTCTGCGGGCCGTAGGCGTCGACGAACTTGACGAAGTCGTCGAGCGTCAGCGGGTCGGACACTTTCTTGTCGGCTCCGCTCGATTTGTCGACCAGGTAGAACAGGCCGCCGGACAGACTGATCGCGGCGAAGCGCGGGTTGCCGCTGCGCGTTTTCAGGCGCTCGACGGCGTGGATGGCTCGGGTGGTGCGCATGATGGGGACTGCGGCGGCTGATTGACGAGAGCGTTACTTTAACAATTTTGCCGACGGTATGCGGTTGGGGACTACGGACGAAAAACACGCGATGAACCACGACCCGCTCAGCGACAGCGGAGAAGGGTGGCTCGCGCTCGCGCTTCGGCGCCGCGCTCCGCCTTACTCGCTCAACTCCCGATGCAACGCCCGATACTCCTGCGCGAGCTTATGCCCCGGATCGAGATGAATGACGGGTGTCGCCAGCTGATGCGACTCACGGATCTTCACCGACGATGACAAGCGCGACCCCAGCACCGGCAAGCCTTCGCCGATCAGTTCGTCGACGAGCTTTTGCGGCAGGCTCGCGCGAGGCTGGAACTGGTTGATGACGATGCCCTCCACCTGCAGCGCCTCGTTGTGATCCTGCTGGATCTCCTTGACGTTTTCGAGCAGCGTGTAGAGCGCGCGACGCGAGAAGTCGTCGCAGTCGAACGGAATCAGACAACGCTCGACGGCGATCAGCGCCGAGCGCGTGTAGAAGTTCAGCGCGGGCGGCGTGTCGATGTAAATAGCGTCGTACATGTCGAGTTCGTTCAGCGCGTCGCGCAGCTTGTAGATCTTGTAGCGCGATTCGAGCTTGCCGTGCAGCGTGTCGAGGTCCGGATGGGCGGGCATCACGTCGAGATTCTCGAAGCGCGTCGGATGGATGAACGAGGTCGCTTCCACGGGTTTGAAGCTGAAGCCGAGCGCGGTTTCGAAGAAGCCCGCGACGGTGGGGTGGACTTCGCTCGCCTGCGGGCCGAGCAGATACTGGGTCGAATTCGCCTGGGCATCGAGGTCGATCACCAGCGTGCGCAGACCTTCGCTCGCGCTGATGGCCGCCAGGTTGCAGACGATGGTCGATTTGCCTACGCCACCTTTCTGATTGAATACAACGCGCCGCATGGTCTCCCCTTGAACGGAAGCGGTTACAAAGGGCCCAGCATACCTGAGTCGGGTGACGGCACTGATTTCGATGGGTTGTTCGTGACCGGGTCAGCGTTGCGCGGTATCCACCTCGACCACCACCTTCACACGTCCAGTCCCACTGGCAACGAGCTGATAGGCCTCGTCCGCGCTGCGCAAATCGAACCGTGTCTGATCGACCACGGGCGCGAGCGCGCCGCTTTCCACGAGCCGCGTCGCTTCGCGCATCATCTCGCCGAGGTGCGCGCGATATCGACCGGTCAGCAACGGATACAGCGTGAAGATCCCTGAATAGCTGGCTTCACGAAACGACAGCGGCGCAAGCGCATGCGTCCCCCAGCCCAGCGCACTGACCACGTGCCCAAAATGCCGGACCGCGGAAAACGACGCATCGAGCGAGGCCCCTCCTACCGTATCGACGACCAGATCGAATCCTTCGCCATCGGTCAAACTCGCCACATACTGTTCGACCGTCTGCGCGCGGTAGTCGATCGGTGTCGCGCCGAGCCGCCGCACCAGCTCGGCATTGTGTGCGCTCGTGGTTGCATAGACGTCGGCGCCGAGCGCGCGCGCCAGTTGCACGGCGATGTGGCCGACCCCTCCGGCGCCACCCTGGACCAGCACTTTGGTTCCGCCTTGCAGATGCGCGCGATCGACGATACCCGCATACGACGTGATGAACGCGAGCGGCAACGCGGCGGCCTCGCGCATCGACAGATTGCGCGGCGCATGGGCGAGCAGGGCGGCATCGACCGCAGCGTACTCGGCGAGTGACCCCTGGATGCCGCCGACGCCGCCGGTCATGCCATACACGTTGTCGCCGACAGCGAACCCGCCGACGCCATCGCCGAGCGCCTCCACCGTGCCCGCGAGGTCGATACCGAGGACGAGCGGCAACGGGTGTTGCGCGTGCGCGGCCTCGCCCGCGCGAATCTTGATGTCGAGCGGATTGAGGCCGCTCGCGGCGACGCGCACCAGGACCTGGCCGGCAGCGGGTTCCGGGCGGGGCAGCGGCGTGTATTCGAGCGGGCCGTTGTATTGGCTGAGGATCAGAGCGTGCATGGACATGACGGTCTCCTTGGTTCGACGCGTTACCGCGCGGCCGCATCGACGAGGGCGGCCACACCGCTCACCGGCTTCATCAAGTCGTCCGGCAGACCATGCCGCTCACGAAGATAGGCCGTCGAGTTGAACGATAGCCACGCACGGCCGTCCGCGTCCTCCCAGACGAGCACCTTCAAAGGAAGATCGAGCGCGGCGGTCGGCGCGAGTTGCATCAGCGGTGTACCGGCTTTGGGATTGCCGAAGATCAGGAGCCGGCTGAACGGCATCGCCAGTCCCTCGCGCCCAGCGTCACCGCTGAAATCGATGCACGCGAAAACCGTCAGCCCTCGCTCCAGAATCAAGGTTTGAAGACGCTCGGCGGTCGCGTCGCCCGCATGGTTGCTTGCAACGGTGACGATGCCAGCGCTGGCGTTCTCTGCGATCGAAGCGGTGGCCATCATGGCTCCCGTGCGGATGTTGTGCTCCGGCAGCGTTCGCGTGATCAGGTCTGCCGGACGGGCAACGCGTTGACCGTGACGCAGCATGCGTCGCATGCGTGCAATGCGCCAACGGAGAAGCGGATCCATGCAGTGTAGGCGTTCGCTGGTGCGGTGTGGCCGATCGTGCGGACGCGCTGTGAGGGAAGTTCTACCGAAAGGCGAAAGAAAGCGGATGGGGTGCCCGCTGCACGAACGGCGGCTTCCACATTCGCGAAGCCGCCGTCAGGGGCGCCTGATCGGCGCCCCGATGCCAGATTACTGGCTCAGGTAAACAAATTTGCCATTCTTGATGGTGCCCATCACGCTCGCCCGCTGATCGAGACCGACGTGATCCTTCGGGCTCGTATTGACGACCCCGTTCGGCACCACCAGCTCATGCGCGTGTTCGAGCTCGTCGCGCAATGCGACGCGAAACGCCGGCGTACCCGGCTGCGCGGTCTTCAACGCGCGCGCGACGGCGTCCTGCAGGCGAGGGTACACGCCGGCCGCGTCGCCCGCGAACTGCGTGACGCTGCCGGGGCCGTACTTCGCCTCGTACGCGTCGACGAACGCGAGCGCCGCCTTCTTCGACGGATGATCGGCCGGCAGCGTGCGCGCGACGACGACCGGTTGCGTCGGGAACAGCGTGCCTTCCACGTCTTTACCGCCGAGCTTGATGAACTCCGGCGTCGCGATGCCATGCGTCTGATAGATCGGGCCCTTGTAGCCGCGCTCGATCAGCGTGCGCTGCGGCAGTACCGTTGGGGTGCCCGCGCCGGCGATCAGGATCGCGTCGGGCTTCGCGGCCATCAGCTTCAGGATCTGGCCGGTCACGCTCGCGTCGGTGCGGTTGTAGCGCTCGGTCGCGACCAGCTGGATATGGCGCAGCGCAGCGAACTTGCTGAACTCGTTGAGCCAGCTTTCGCCGTAGCCATCCGCGAAACCGATGAAACCGACCGTCTTCACGTCGTGGTTCGACATGTAGCGCGTCATCACGTCGGCCATCGCGCTATCGGTCTGCGCCATCTTGTAGGCCCAGATCTTTTTGCCTTCCTGCGGCTCGACGACGATGGCCGAGCCGATCAGCGTGATCATCGGCGTCTGGCTGTCGGCGACCGGATCGAGCGCGGCCATCGCGGCCGGCGTGATGTTCGGGCCGACGACCACGTCGACGTGGTCCTCGTTGATCAGCTTGCGGATGTTGCGCACGGCGTTGCCGGGGTCGGACGCGTCGTCGAGGAAGATGTAGTCGGCTTTCTGGCCGGCGATCGTCTGCGGCCACATCAGCATCGCGTTCTTGCTCGTGATGCCGATCACGGCGGCCGGCCCCGTGTTCGACAGGTCGATGCCGACTTTCAGGTCGGCGTGCGCCGCGCCGGCGACGAGCAGCGCCGCGGCCGCGAGGCCGCGCAGGGTGTTGCGTACTTTATTGTTATGCAACTTCATCGGAAGGTCTCCGTAGCGAGAGAGCGGTATGGACGCGGTTCAAAGCTCATAGGTTTCGTGTTCGCCATTCAGCGCCTGCTCGATCAGCTTGCGGTTCAGGCTCGGCGACAGCAGCTCGACGAGCGTGTACACGTAGCTGCGCAGATACGCGCCCTGTTTCAGCGCGACGCGCGTCACGTTGCTGCCGAACAGATGGCCGACCGGCATCGCGCGCAAATGGCGGTCGCGCTCGGCGTTGAACGCGATGTCGGCCATGATGCCGACGCCGAGGCCCAGCTCGACGTAGGTCTTGATCACGTCGGCGTCGATCGCCTCGAGCACGATGTCCGGATGCACCCCGCGCAGGCGGAACGCTTCGTTGATCTTGGTGCGGCCGGCGAACGCGTTGTCGTACGTAATCAGCGGGTACTGGGTCAGGTCGTCGAGCGACAGCAGCTTGCGCTCGAGCAGCGGATGGTCGGGCTGCATCACCGCGACGTGGTGCCACTGGAAGCAGGGCAGCGACACCAGATCCTTGTAGTTCGAGATCGCCTCGGTCGCGATCGCGAGGTCGGCCTGGTCGTGCAGCACCATTTCGGCGACCTGGGTCGGGCTGCCTTGCAGAATTGAAAGGTGAACCTTCGGAAAGCGCTTCTTGAACTCCGCGATCGCCGCGGGCAGCGAGTAGCGCGCCTGCGTGTGGGTGGCGGCGATCGTCAGATTGCCCTGGTCCTGCGCCGCGAAGTCCTTGCCGACCCGCCTCAGGCTTTCCACTTCCTGCAGGATTTTTTCGACCGATTGCAATATGATGCGGCCCGGCTCGGTCAGCGAGCGCACGCGCTTGCCGTGGCGGGTGAAGATTTCGACGCCAAGTTCGTCCTCCAGCTCGATGATCGCCTTCGAGACGCCCGGCTGGCTGGTAAACAACGCCTTGGCCGCTTCGGTGAGGTTGAAGTTCTGCCGCACAGCCTCGCGGACGAAGCGGAATTGGTGCAGGTTCATATATAACCTCGCCGCATATAAAAAGAATTTTTTAGTCGTTTGAAATATAAGGCGAGTTTATTACGATCTGTCCATCTTTTTCAATATGGATATCTGTATTTGTTATAAGCAAATGAGCGATGGGTCTAAACGCTCGCTTGCGATAGCTGACAAAGCCGGTATTCAAGCCGCGGCCGATCCGGACGGTCGCGTGTCACGCAAGTTTCGAAAAATTGGGGCCCCCGAATGTACCAATACGATCAGTACGACCAGACCATCGTCGATGAACGGGTCGCGCAGTACGCCGATCAGGTTCGCCGCCGCTTGTCGGGCGAATTGAGCGAAGAGGAATTCCGTCCGCTGCGCCTGCAGAACGGTCTGTATTACCAGCGCCACGCGTACATGCACCGCATCGCGATTCCGTACGGCAACTTGCGCAGCGACCAGATGCGCGTGCTCGCGCAGATCGCGCGCGAACACGACCGCGGCTACGGCCATTTCTCGACGCGTTCGAACATCCAGTACAACTGGATCAAGCTCGAAGAAACGCCGGAGATTCTGCGCAAGCTCGCCTCGGTGCAGATGCACGGCATTCAGACCTCGGGCAACTGCATTCGCAACATCACCGCCGATCAATTCGCCGGCGTCGCGCCCGACGAAGTCGTCGATCCGCGTCCGTGGGCCGAAATCCTGCGTCAATGGTCGACGTTCCACCCCGAATTCGCGTGGCTGCCGCGCAAGTTCAAGATCGCGGTGTCGGGTTCGAAGGAAGACCGCGCGGCTGTGCAGATCCACGACATGGGCGTGTATCTGCGCAAGAACGAACAGGGCGAACTGGTGGCCGACATCCTCGCCGGTGGTGGTCTGGGCCGCACGCCGATCGTCGGCGCGGTGATCCGCCGCGATCTGCCGTGGCAGCACCTGCTGACCTATAGCGAAGCCGTGTTGCGTGTGTACAACCGCTACGGCCGCCGCGACAACATGTACAAGGCGCGTATCAAGATTCTGGTGAAGGCGCTCTCGCCGGAGAAGTTCGCCGCGCAGGTCGAAGAAGAGTGGCAGCACCTGAAGGACGGCCCGTCGACGCTCACGCAGGCCGAAGTCGATCGCGTGACGCAATACTTCGCGCCGCCCGCTTACGACAAGCTGCCGGACACCGATACGTCGTTCGAAAAGCATCTGCTGGAAAACCGCGCGTTCGCGCGCTGGGTCGAGCGTAACGTGCGTCCGCACAAGGTGTCGGGCTACGCGTCGGTCACGCTGTCGCTGAAGCCGACCACGGTTGCGCCGGGCGACGCGACGGACGTGCAGATGGACGCGGTCGCCGACTGGGCCGACGAATACTCGTTCGGCAAGGTCCGCGTGTCGCACGAACAGAACCTGATCCTCGCCGACGTCAAGAAGCGCGACCTGTTCGCGCTGTGGGAAAAGGCCAGGGCGCAGGGTTTAGCGACGCCGAACATCGGCTTGTTGACCGACATCATCTCGTGCCCGGGCGGTGACTTCTGCTCGCTCGCGAATGCGAAGTCGATTCCGATCGCGCTCGCGATCCAGGAACGTTTCAACGATCTCGACTACGTGTACGACCTCGGCGACGTGTCGCTGAACATCTCGGGCTGCATCAACGCGTGCGGTCACCATCACGTCGGCAACATCGGCATTCTGGGCGTCGACAAGGACGGCTCCGAGTGGTACCAGGTGACGCTCGGCGGCGAGCAGGGCACCGGCGCGACCGGCGCTCACCTTGGCCGCGTGATCGGCCCGTCGTTCTCGGCCGAGGAAATGCCCGACGTGATGACGAAGGTGATCGATACGTTCGTGGAAAACCGCCAGGAAGGCGAGCGTTTCATCGATACGTACACCCGCATCGGCATCGCGCCGTTCAAGGAGCGCGTGTACGCCGCGCGTCAACCGGCTCACGCGTAACCGCGAAAGGATACTGAACAGATGGCTTCAATCATCAAGAACCGCGCGATCGTCAACGACGACTGGAGCGTCGTGCGTGCCGCGGAAGACGGCGCTTTGCCGGCAGTGGCCGAACTGCCGGCCGGCAAGGTCATCGTGCCGCTGGCGCTGTGGCAGGCCGAGCGTGAAGCGCTCGTGGCCGCGCGTCAAGCCGCCGACATCGGCGTATGGCTCGCGCCGGATAACGAACCGGCGGACATCGCCGGCGACTTCGACAAGCTCGCGCTGATCGCCGTGGACTTCCCGGTGTTCCGCGACGGCCGTGGCTACAGCATCGGCCGTCTGCTGCGCGAGCGCTATGGCTACAAGGGCGAACTGCGCGCGATCGGCGACGTGCTGCGCGACCAGATCACGTTCATGCTCCGCTGCGGCTTCGACGCGTATGCACTGCGCGCCGACAAGGACATCAACGACGCGTTGAAAGCGTTCGACGACTTTAGCGTGCAGTACCAGGGCGCCGTGGACACGTCGCCGCTGTTCCGCCGCCGTGCCGCGCAGGCTGGCGCCGCCAAGGTCCCGGCATGAGCGCCGCCCAATCGTTGAGCCCGGAGCTCGCAGCGAAGGTCGAGCGTCTCGACGCGCTGCTCGACTCGATCGCCGCGCGTCACGCGAACGTGAAGCTCGCGAGCAGCCTCGCGGCCGAAGACATGCTGCTCACGCATGCGATCCTGTCGCGCGGCGTGAAGATCGGCATCTTTTCGCTGAACACGGGGCGTCTGCATGCGGAAACGCTCGGCATGCTCGACCGCGTGAAAGAGCGCTACGGCTACGACATCGAGCAGTTTCATCCGCAGGCGGCCGCGGTCGAGCAGTATGTGAACGGGCACGGCCTGAACGCATTCTATGAAAGCGTCGAGCTGCGCAAGCGCTGCTGCGAGATCCGCAAGGTCGAGCCGCTCAATCGCGCGCTTGCCGAGGTCAGCGCCTGGGTGACCGGGCAGCGTCGCGAGCAATCGGTCACGCGTGCCGAGCTGCACGAGGAAGAGCACGACGACGCGCGCAACATCGCCAAGTTCAATCCACTCGCGGACTGGACCGAAGCCGAAGTCTGGGATTATCTTAGTGCGTTCGACGTGCCGGTCAATCCGCTGCATGCGCGCGGTTATCCGAGCATCGGCTGCGAGCCGTGTACGCGTGCGATCCGCCCCGGCGAAGACAGCCGGGCGGGGCGCTGGTGGTGGGAGTCGCGCGATACGAAGGAATGCGGCTTGCATATCACGGCGATTACTCCGATTGCGGTCGAGCGCAACGAAAACGCGTCGGCCTGAGCGCCGCGTACCGAGCTTGCGGCGCACTACCGCCGAAACCGATCTGAATATTTTCGCCCGTGCGAGCAGCGCTTGCCGGGCGAACCAACGAAGGACCCGCTATGAGCACCACGCTCGATTCCACTGTCAACGCTCCACTTGCCAACACGGTCAACCGGATGGATCACCTCGATTGGCTCGAAGCCGAGTCGATTCACATCCTGCGCGAACTGGTCGCCGAATGCAGCAAGCCGGCGCTGCTGTTTTCGGGCGGCAAGGATTCCGTCGTGGTGCTCGCGCTCGCACTGAAGGCGTTCGGCCTCGGTGCGAACCGCAAAACGCAGCTACCGTTCCCGCTCGTGCATATCGACACGGGCCACAACTACGACGAAGTGATCGACTTCCGCGATCGTCGCGCGCAACAGATCGGCGCGGAACTGGTGGTCGGCCATGTTGAAGATTCGATCAAGCGCGGCACCGTGCGTCTGCGTCGCGAAACGGATTCGCGCAATGCCGCGCAGGCGGTGACGCTGCTCGAAACCATCGAGCAGTACGGTTACACCGCGATGATCGGCGGCGCGCGCCGCGACGAGGAAAAGGCCCGCGCGAAAGAGCGCATCTTCTCGTTCCGTGACGAATTCGGCCAGTGGGACCCGAAGGCGCAGCGCCCGGAACTGTGGAGCCTGTACAACGCGCGTCTGCACAACGGCGAACACATGCGCGTGTTCCCGATCTCGAACTGGACCGAGCTCGACGTGTGGCAGTACATCGCGCGTGAACAGCTCGAACTGCCGTCCATCTACTACGCGCACCAGCGCGAGATCGTGCGCCGCAACGGCCTGCTCGTGCCGGTCACGCCGCTCACGCCGATGCGCGAGGGTGAGACGAGCGAACAGGCGCTCGTGCGTTTCCGCACGGTCGGCGACATCAGCTGCACGTGCCCGGTCGAAAGCGACGCGGACGTCATCGAGAAGATCATCGCCGAGACGGCCGTCACCGAAATCACGGAACGCGGCGCGACGCGGATGGACGACCAGGTGTCGGAAGCGGCGATGGAGCAGCGCAAGAAGCAGGGTTATTTCTAAGCACACGACGAAGGCAAAGCAACCATGAGCAGTATTCATCAACCAGAAGACCTCGGCGTGCTGCGTTTCATCACCGCGGGCAGCGTCGACGACGGCAAGAGCACGCTGATCGGCCGCCTGCTGTACGACAGCAAGGCGGTATTGAGCGACCAGCTCTCGGCGCTGTCGCGCGCGAAGAACAAGCGCACCGTCGGCGATGAAATCGATCTGTCGCTGTTGACCGACGGCCTCGAAGCCGAGCGCGAGCAGGGCATCACGATCGATGTCGCCTACCGCTACTTTGCCACCGCCAAGCGTAAGTTCATCATCGCCGATACGCCGGGTCATGAGCAGTACACGCGCAACATGGTGACGGGCGCGTCGACCGCGCATGCGGCGATCATTCTCGTCGACGCGACGCGCGTGACGTTCGAAAACGGCGTCGCGCAACTGCTGCCGCAAACCAAGCGTCATAGCGCGATCGTGAAGCTGCTCGGTCTGCAGCACGTGATCGTCGCGATCAACAAGATGGACCTCGTCGACTACAGCGAAGCGCGCTTCAACGAGATCCGCGACGCTTACGTCGAGCTCGCGCGTCACCTCGGTCTGCAGGACGTGCGCTTCGTGCCGGTGTCGGCGCTGAAGGGCGACAACATCGTCACGGCGAGCGAGCGCATGCCGTGGTACGCGGGCGAGCCGCTACTCGACGTGCTCGAAGCGCTGCCGGTCGAAACCACGAACGGCGAGGCGCTGCGCTTTCCAGTGCAGTGGGTCGCGCGCCAGGACGGCAGCCAGGCCGACGATTTCCGCGGCTACATGGGCCGGGTCGAATCGGGCGAAGTGAAGCTCGGCGACACGATCGTCGTGTTGCCGGCCAATCGCGAAGCGACCGTGGCCGAGATCATCGCGCCGGTGGTCGGCGGCACCGCGCAGGTGGACCGTGCGTTCGCCGGTCAGACGGTGACGATCCGTCTCGCGGAAGACGTCGACGTGTCGCGCGGCGACACCTTCGTGCTGCGCGAAGCGGCGCCGGAGCCGGCGAAGAAGCTCGAAGCGGACCTCTGCTGGTTCGACGACGCGCCGCTGTCGACGCAGCGCAAGTATCTGCTGAAGCAGACCACCAGCACGGTGTTCGCCAAGATCGGCGCGATCAAGGAAGTGCTCGACGTGCATACGCTGTCGCAGGCGACCGATCGCAAGGAACTGGCGATGAACGACATCGGTCGTGTCGCGCTGACCTTGCAGAAGCCGCTCGTGTGCGACGCGTACGACTCGCATCAGGGCACCGGCGCGTTCGTGCTGATCGACGAGGCGACGAACCACACGGTCGCCGCCGGCATGATCCGCGCGTTTTCCGCCTGAGCACGGCAAGGCTAGCAGGCGACGGACGGGCCACACAGGCGACGCAACGCGCCGCCGCGTACGCTCCAACGAACAGGTTGATGTTAATGGGTAAGGTTTATCTGATCGGCGCGGGACCCGGTGCCGCGGACCTGATTACGGTGCGCGGCGCGCGGCTGCTCGGCGCCGCCGACGTCGTGCTGCACGACGCGCTGGTCGAGCCGGCGATGCTCGACTACGCGCCCGCGCGGGCGAAGCGCATTGCGGTCGGCAAGCGCTGCGGCCAGCTATCGACGGCCCAACAGTTCATCAACAAGCAGATCGTCGATGCGGCTTTGGAGCACGACGTGGTCGTGCGTTTGAAGGGCGGCGATCCGATGCTGTTCGGCCGCGCCGACGAAGAGATGCGCGCGCTCGAAGCCGCGGGCATCGAGTATGAAGTCGTGCCGGGCATCACCGCCGCGCTGGCGAGCGCGGCCACGCTGAAGCGTTCGCTGACGCTGCGCGGCGTGTCGCGCAGCGTCGCGCTCGCGACGTTCAGCCGCGCGCCAGGTTCCGATGAGATCCGCGAGCAGGTCAACGCCGATTCGCTGGTGTTCTACATGGGCCGCGACAGCGGCGTCGAAATCGCGCAGCAACTGATCGATGCTGGCAAGCCCGCGACGACGCCCGTGGCGATCGTCGAGGCGTGCAGCACGCCGCGCGAACGCATGCTGACGCTGACGTTGGAAGATCTTGCGGCCGGCGAAGCGCAGCGCTGGGTCGATGCGTCGCAGCCGAGTCTGTTGATGATCGGCGAGGCGTTCGCGGCGCGGCAGACCGAGGCGAAGCGCGCGTCGAATGGGATGCTGGTCGCGGCCTGAATATCCTCGGCAGGGCCGAGCCGAGAGCGGCGAATCTGAGCAACCAGAACGAAAAAATCAGAGCTGCCGCAAGCAATACTGCGCGAGCGCATCCAGCACCGAATCATCCTCGCCGACTGCCACCGCGCAGCGAATCTCGACACCGGGATGCGCGGCGCGGCAATGATCGACGATCGCGGGCAAATCCTTGCGGACATGACCGCCTTGCCCGAAGAACACCGGCACCACGGTGATCGCATCGCAGCCTTGCGTGACGAGTTGCGCGACGGCCGTCGGCAGGTCGGGTTCCATCAGTTCGAGAAAGGCGAGCGTAACCGCAGGAGCTTGGCCCGTCGCCGCGCGCGCGGCGCGCAGCTTGTCGGCGAGCCGTTCGAACGGCTCGCGCCAGCGCGCATCGCGCGCGCCGTGGCCAAACAGAATCAGTCCGTGCATAGCCATCGCATCAGCTCCTGACGATGCCCCTCAACGCACTGGCGTTAGTGCCGGTCGACCCACTTCAACCCGACGAGCCCCAGCACCAGGTAGACGAGCCCAGGTGTCGCCGCGGTCAACGGCGCGGGCCACGTATTGAGCGTGCCGATATGCGAGAACAGCGTGTTGAACAGCTGGAAGCTCATGCCGAGCATGATGCCGCCGAACACCTTCACGCCGACCACGCCCGCGCGCGTATGCAGATATGCGAACGGCAGCGACAGCACCAGCATCACGAACACCGCGAACGGATACAGCACCTTGCGCCACAGCGCGATTTCATAGCGCTGCGTGTCCTGATGGTTCTCGGTCAGATGCTGGATATAGCGGAACAGATTGAACATCGACATCCGGTCCGGCGACACCAGCAGCACCGACAGGATCTGCGGCGTCAGCTCCGAGCGCAGCGAATACTCGGGCAGCGTGACCTGTTTCGCGCGATAGACCGGATTGAGCGCATCTGCCGGCGTACCCGGAGCGGGGGCCACGTCGAGCAGTTGCGTATCGGTCACGCCGGTCAGCAGCCAGTGGCCCGGCGGCTGATAGCGGCCGCTCTTCGCGATGCGAATGTTCGACAGGCGGAACTTCGAATCGAACTCGTAGATGCGCACGTTGCTGATCGTCGCGTCGGGCTTCAGCTCGCCGACGTTGACGAAGCGCGTGACCTGCTCGCCGTCGGCGCGCTCGGTCAGCGTGTCCTTGACCCACACGCCCGACTGGAAGTTGCTCGACACCGACGAGCCGAGCGCCTCGAGCCGCACGCGCTCGGAGAGCTGATCCGTATACGGGCCGACCACTTCGCCGATCAGATAGGTGACGATCACGAGCGGAATGCCGATCTTCAGCAGCGAGCGCAGCGCCTGATTCGTCGCGAGGCCTGATACGCGGAAGATCGTGTATTCGGAGTTCGCCGCCATCTGCGCGAACACGTAGATGGCGCTGATCAGCGCCGCGACCGGAATGATTTCGTAGAAACGCGACGGCGTTTGCAGCGCGACGCGCAGCACCGCGTACTGAAACTTGTAGTTGCCGTGGCCGACCGAGTTCAGTTCGTTGATCAGGTCGAAGAAGAAGAACAGACCTGAAAATGCAAACAGGATGAACACGAACGTGAGATAGATCTGACGCGCGAAATACCTTTCATAAATGCGCATCGCTCAGGCTCCCTGCGAACGGCTGAACATGGCGCGCGTAAATAGCGGCCGGTTGCGCACCCGCATCCAGAAGATGAACGCGACGATCCCGAGCACGATCACGTGCAGGATCACGAGCCCGACGCCGAACGACATCTTGCCTTGCTCGATCCACGCCTGCACGACGTTCAGCAGATTCGAATAAGTGAGGTAGATCAACACGGCCATCACGAGGTTGATCGTGCGGCTGCGCCGCGGGTTCTGGTGCGCGAGCGGAATGGCGAGCAGCATCAGGTTGATCGCGATCAGCGGAAGACCCGCGCGCCACGCGAATTCGGCGAGGTTCTCTTTAGTGGGATTGCGCAGCAGCGTGAGCGTCGGCAAACCGGTGGTGGTCGGCGTATTGACGACCGGCTGGCTCTGGATCTTCACGCCGTAGCGCTCGAACTCCATGATGCGGAAATCGGGGCGGCCCGGTTCGCCGTCGTAGCGGCGGCCGTTTTCCAGCACGACGAAGCGGTCGCCGTTCTTGTGCGTCTCGATGTGGCCGTTCTTCGACACCACGACGTTGACCTTGCCGCCTTCGGTGCTCGTCACGAACACGTTTTCCACATGCCCCTGGTCGGGCGACATCTTCTCGATGAAGAACACGCGATGCGTGGTCGGCGATTCGCGGAACTGCCCCGGCGCGAGCAGCGAGACTTCGTCGCGCTGCTGGAAGCGCGCGCGGATCAGCTTGCTCTGCTGGTTCGACCACGGCCAGCCGACGAACACGAAGAACATGATCAGGATGATGATCGGCGTGGCGAAAATGCCGATCGGCTTGATGAATTGCGTGAGACTGACGCCCGAGGACAGCCATACGACCATCTCGGAGTCCTTGTACCAGCGCGTGAGCACGAACAGGATCGACACGAACAGCGTCGCGACGAGCATGATGGCCAGATAGCCGATCACGGTGAGGCCGATCAGGACCAGCACGTCGCGCGGGTCGACCTCGCCCGAGGCCGCGAAGCCGACGATGCGGATCATCATCGTCGTCAGCACGAGCGTGAGGAGAACCATGAACACGGCGCCAGCCGTGTACGCGAGCTCGCGCTGGAGGGAGCGTTCAAAGATCATTGTTGATGACGAGAGGGGGCGCTCACGGCGACGCGGGGATTCGTTCCCGTCACGCCTCCGGTGCAGCCGCCGCGGGAAAAATAGCGGATAATTGCGGCTTTCATCCTAAGCCCAGATTTTATCCGAGGACAAGCGCGATGGACTTTAGCATAAAAGCCTGTGATTGGACCAAAGGCTCGACGAACGGTTTCCTGACGGGGAAATCCGATTGCATCGTGATCGGTGTGTTCGAGTCGCAAACGCTGTCGGGCGCCGCGCTGGAGATCGACGCGGCCACCAAGGGCCTGCTCACGCGCGTCATCAAGGCAGGTGACATGGACGGCAAGGCGGGTACCACGCTGTTCCTGCACGAGGTGTCGGGCATCGGCGCGTCGCGCGTGCTGCTCGTCGGGCTCGGCAAACAGGACGCTTTCAGTCAGAAAGCCTACGGCGAGGCGGTCCGCGCCGCATGGCGCGCGCTGCTCGGCACGAAGATCGTTCAGGTCACGTTCACGCTCGCGCAACTGCCGGTGCTCGAACGCACGGCCGACTGGTGTGTGCGCGCCGCGATCCTCGCGCTGCGTGAGCTGACCTACCGCTTCACGCAAATGAAGAGCAAGCCGGAGAACACGCCGCGCGCGTTGAAGCGCATCGTGTTCAGCGTCAACACCGGTGACGAGAAGGCCGCCAAGCTCGCCGCCAGGCAGGGCGCCGCGCTCGCCAACGGCATGGACCTGACGCGCGAGCTCGGCAATCTGCCGAGCAACGTCTGCACGCCGACCTATCTGGCGAACACCGCGAAGAAGCTCGCGAAAGACTGGAAGCTGAAGGTCGAGGTGCTCGGCGAGAAACAGTGTGAAGCGCTGAAGATGGGCTCGTTCCTGTCGGTCACCGCGGGCGCGGTCGAGTCGGCGCAGTTCATCGTGCTGCAGTACCAGGGCGCCGCCGCGAAGGCCGCGCCGGTCGTGCTGGTCGGCAAGGGCGTCACGTTCGACACGGGCGGCATCTCGCTGAAGCCGGGCGAGGGCATGGACGAGATGAAGTACGACATGTGCGGCGCGGGCTCGGTGCTCGGCACGCTGCGCGCGGTCGCCGAGATGGGCCTGAAGATCAACGTGGTCGGCATCATTCCGGCCGTCGAGAACATGCCGTCGGGCACGGCCACCAAGCCGGGCGACATCGTCACCAGCATGAAGGGCCTCACGATCGAGGTGCTGAACACCGACGCCGAGGGCCGCCTGATTCTGTGCGACGCGCTCACCTACGCGGAGCGCTTCAAGCCGGCCGCGGTCATCGACATCGCGACGCTGACGGGCGCCTGCATCATCGCGCTCGGCCATCACAACAGCGGCCTGTTCTCGAAGGACGACACGCTCGCGGGCGAACTGCTCGACGCGTCGCGCGAAGCGGCCGACCCGGCATGGCGCCTGCCGCTCGACGACGAGTACCAGGACCAGCTGAAGTCGAACTTCGCGGACGTCGCGAATATCGGCGGGCGTCCGGCGGGCAGCGTGACGGCCGCGTGCTTCCTGTCGCGTTTCACGGATTCGTACCCGTGGGCGCATCTCGACATCGCCGGCACCGCGTGGAAGAGCGGCACCGCGAAGGGCGCGACGGGCCGTCCGGTGCCGCTGCTCGCGCAGTTCCTGATCGACCGCGCCGGCCAATGACGCAGTGCGGTCAGCGCGCGCACGGCGCGCGACAAGCGGGGCGGAGCGGCCGATGACGAGAATCGACTTTCACTCGAACGTCGGCGATTCGCTGCTGTACGCGTGTCGCCTCGTGCGCAAGGCGTATCTGGCGGGCCAGCCGCTCGTCGTGCTGGCCGAGCCCGCGCGCCTGCGCGCCTTCGACGAAATGCTGTGGACCTTCTCGCCGCTTGAGTTCGTGCCGCACTGCATGGCGGGCACGCCGCTTGCCGCCGACACGCCCGTCGTGCTGGCCACGAATCTCGACGACGTGCCGCATCATCAGGTGCTGCTCAATCTGGGCGCAACGGTGCCGGCGCAGTTCGCGCGCTTCGAAAGATTGCTCGAAGTGGTCGGTAACGCACACGAGGAACTCGCTGCGGGCCGCGAGCGCTATCGCTTCTATCGCGATCGCGGCTATGCTTTGAACAACTACAAACAGGGCGGCTAGTTCGTTGCGCTGCGCGTCATGGCCGCGAGGAACGCGGCATGCGGACCGCCTGCCCTGGCTTCGACTCAAACACGGAGAGCGCACGTGTCCGATCCCCACGACAATTCGATTCCGGTCCTGAACGAGGTCCTCGTGCCGGGCCGCGCGCGCGAGACGCGCGAGGCGTCGACCGATGCCGCCGCGCCTGCATCCCAGCCGGGCGCCGGGCCCGCAAGCCCAGCCGTCGCGCAACCGGCGGCGGTGCTCGAGCCCGCTTCCCGCACGGAGCCCGCGTTCGTGCCACCGCCCGCGCATCGAGCCGACCCGACGCTGGCGCCCGAGCCGGTACTCGCGCCCCAACCGGTGCCCACGCCCGAGCAACTGAGTTCGCCGGAGCCCGTGCTCGTGCCGGAGCCGAGGCCGACGCGAGAAGCCCCGCATGCGGCGGAGCATGAGCCTCTCGCGCAGACCGAGCTTCATCAGCCGCACGTGGCTGATCACACGCACCCGAGAAAACACGCACGGCCGCATCACGGCATTCATGTGCGACATGGGCATGACGACTTGCATGAGGACGTGGAGGTGTCGCCCGGCGTGTTCGATCGTACCGAGCCCTTCATACCGCTCGAAGCCGGCGCGACCGTGCCGCCGGATATCGACCATGAAGGCGCGCACGAAGCCGCTCCCGCTCAGCCCACACTCGATGCCGACGCGCTCGCCGCACGTTTGCACGGACGCTTCCAGCGTTTTCTGACGGGCGAGGGGCGCGGCATCATCGAGGCGCGCTGCCGTGATGCAGTGCAGCAGCACACGAGTCTGCTCGTGAGTCAGATCACGCGCGAGGTCGCGCAGACGCTCGAAGCCGAGATGACCGATTGGGTACGTGACGCGGTGGAAGAAGAAATCGCGGCGCTCGCGTTGACGCCGCGTTGACGCCGCGGTGAGCTGAGAGCGCCGTTATTTGAGCGTCAGCACCCAAGCCGCCAGCGTGGCCGCCTGATCGGGCGTCAGTTGCGTGTTGGCGGGCATCGGCACGGTTCCCCATGCGCCGGTGCCGCCATCGAGGATCTTGCGCTTCAGATAGGAGGCGGCGTCGTTGCGTCCCGCATAGCGGGCTGCAACGTCGTGCAGCGCCGGCCCCATGAACGGGCGAGTGACCGAGTGGCAGCTCATGCAGTTCTTCTGCTGGGCGAGCGCGAGCCCGGCTGTTTCGGCACGGGCTGCGGGACTGGCGGCGCTCAATGCGGCGGCGAGCGCAATAGTGGCTGCTACGGCCGCGTACGACATCGATTTCATTATGGTCTCCGCCAGTGCAGATGCCCGGCTCGTGGTGCACGCATTATAAGAGCAAAGGGGCGCACGGATTTTCGTGCGCCCCTTGCGTTTTCGCGTAACGTGGCGGCGGGTTATCCCTGTCGGGGCGGGCCGCGCCGGCCGCGGTCATTACCCCGTCACCGCCCCTCGATTCGCCGGCTGCGCGAGCGCGAAATACTTGGCCATCACGCCGCGTGTGTAGCGCGGCTTCGGCGCCTGCCATGCGGCGCGGCGGCGCTGCAGCTCGGCATCGTCGATGTTCAGTTGCAGCAGCAGCTGGTGCGCGTCGATCGTGATCGAATCGCCTTCGTGCACGAGCGCGATCGTGCCGCCGACGAACGCCTCCGGCGCGACGTGCCCAACCACCATGCCCCAGGTGCCGCCCGAGAAGCGGCCGTCGGTGATGAGCCCGACCGATTCGCCGAGCCCCTTGCCGATGATCGCCGAGGTCGGCGCGAGCATTTCCGGCATGCCGGGGCCGCCCTTCGGGCCAAGATAGCGCAGCACGACGACGTCGCCGGCGACGATCTTGTCGGCGAGGATCGCTTCGAGCGCGCTCTGCTCGTCGTCGAATACGCGCGCCGGGCCCGTGATGACCGGGTTCTTGAGCCCGGTGATCTTGGCGACCGCGCCGTCTTCGGCCAGATTGCCCTTCAGGATCGCGAGATGGCCTTCGGCGTAGAGCGCCTTGTCGATCGGGAAGATTACCTGCTGATCGCTGCGCGGCTTGGCTGGTACGTCCTTCAGCTCCTCGGCGATCGTTTTGCCGGTGATCGTCATGCAATCGCCGTGCAGAAGCCCGGCGTCGAGCAGGATCTTCAGCACCTGCGGAATGCCGCCCGCCTTGTGCAGATCGGTGGCGACGTACTGGCCCGACGGCTTCAGGTTGCAGATCACCGGCACTTTTTTGCGCATGCGCTCGAAGTCCTCGATCGTCCATTCGATCTCGGCCGCGTGCGCGATCGCCAGGTAGTGCAGCACCGCGTTGGTCGAGCCGCCGGTCGCCATGATCAAGGCAACTGCGTTTTCGATCGACTGCTTCGTGATGATGTCGCGCGGCTTCAGATCCTTCTTGACGGCTTCGACGAGCACACGCGCCGATTCGGCGGCCGAGTCGACCTTCTCCTGGTCGGGATTCGCCATCGTCGACGAATACATGAGCGACATGCCGAGCGCCTCGAACGACGAGCTCATCGTATTGGCCGTGTACATGCCGCCGCACGAACCGGTCGACGGACACGCATTTTTCTCGATGCCCTCGAAATCCTCCTGCGACATGCGGCCCGCCGTGAATTCGCCGACCGCCTCGAACGACGACACGATCGTCAGATCGGTGCCTTTCCAGTTGCCCGGCCGGATCGTGCCGCCGTACACGTAGATGCCCGGCACGTTCATGCGCGCGAGGCCGATCATGCCGCCCGGCATGTTCTTGTCGCAGCCGCCGATCACGACCACGCCGTCCATCCATTGCCCTTGCACGCAGGTCTCGATGCAATCGGCGATCACCTCGCGCGACACGAGCGAGTACTTCATGCCCTCGGTGCCCATCGACATGCCGTCCGAGATCGTCGGCGTGCCGAAGGTCTGCGGGTTCGCGTCGGCGCGCCTGATCGCGGTGACGGCCGCGTCGGCGAGACGCTGCAGGCCGGCGTTGCACGGCGTAATCGTCGAGTGGCCGTTGGCGACGCCGATCATCGGTTTGTCGAAATCCTCCTTCTGGTAGCCGAGCGCGTAGTACATCGAGCGATTCGGTGAACGCGCGATGCCTTGCGTGATGTTCTTCGAACGACGGTTGTAGGCCATGGAGAGCTCCAGTCTGGCTGTTCTGATGAAAGCGCGCGGCGGCGTGCGCGCGCGCATCCGTTCAGTGTAGTTCCGCCAGACCGTGCAAACCGGCGGTTTTGCGTGACTCGCGTCGTGTGTATTATTCGCGGTTATTCAGGTCGTAAAATATATCAATCATGCTGCCGACGATCCCCGACCTGCGCCAGTTGCGCTATTTCGTCACCGTCGCCGAAGAAAAGCACTTCGGGCGCGCGGCCGCGCGTCTGTCGATGACGCAGCCGCCGCTGTCGCAGGCGATCCGCGCGCTCGAGGAGACGCTCGGCGTCGAGCTGTTCGCGCGCACCAAGCGCTCGGTCGAGTTGACGGCGGTCGGCGCCGATCTGTTGCCGGAGGTGCAGCGGCTGCTCGCGGCCGCGGAAGGGCTCAGGCCGCTCGCGCAGAGCCTCGCGCGCGGCGAGGCGGGCGTGCTGTCGCTCGCGTTCGTGTCGACTGCGGATTACGGCCTGCTGCCGCTGCTGCTGCGCGATTTCGGCGCGCGGCATCCGCGCGTGCGGCTCGAACTGACCGAGGCGACCAGCGACGTGCAGGTCGAGGAACTGGTGGCCGGGCGTATCGACGCGGGTCTGGTGATCGCGCCGCTGCCGTCGCGGCATGCGGCGCAGCTGTCGTGGCTGCCGATCGCGCGCGAGCCGCTCGTGATCGCGATGTCGACGGAGATGGCGCAAGGCTTGCGGGGCAGCGTGAACGCAAACGGCAAGGGCAGCGCCGCCGAAGATCCCGCCGCCGAATGGCTCGACATGCCCGTCAGCCTGCGCGATGTCGCCGACGCGCCGCTCGTGATCTTCCCAAGGCGTCTCGCGCCAGGCTTTTATGACATCATTATGGATTGCTACGGCGTTGCCGGCCTCGCGCCACGGATCGGCCAGGAGGCGATCCAGATGCAGACCATCGTGAGTCTCGTGTCGGCCGGCATGGGCGTCGCGCTGGTGCCGCAATCGCTGCGTAACCTGCGGCGCACGGGCGTCGTGTACCGGCCGCTGTCCGAGTCGGTGCCCGCGATCGAGACGGGCCTCGTCTGGCGCAGCGACGAGGTCAGCCCGGTGCTGGCGGGCTTCATCGACATCGTGCGCGCGCATGCGGCGAGCGTCGCGTCGCGTGTCTAGATCCCGCTTCTGCTTCCCTGTAAAAACTGCTTTCGAACCTGAACTGCCCATAACTACACGATGCTCATTCACCCCAATTTCGACCCTGTCGCCATCCATCTGGGGCCGCTCGCCGTGCGCTGGTATGGCTTGATGTACCTCGTCGCATTCGTCGCGGCGATCGTCGTCGCCCGGCTGCGGCTGCGGCTGCCGTATGTCGCCGCGCAAGGCTGGACCGCGAAGGATATCGACGACATGCTGTTCTACGGCGTGCTAGGTACGATCCTCGGCGGCCGGCTCGGCTATGTGCTGTTCTACAAGGCGAGCTTTTATTTCGCGCATCCGCTCGACATCTTCAAGGTGTGGGAAGGCGGCATGTCGTTTCACGGCGGCTTTCTCGGCGTGACGATCGCGATGATGCTGTTCGCTTATCAGCGCAAGCGCTCGTGGCTGCAAGTCACCGACTTCGTCGCGCCGATGGTGCCCACGGGCCTCGCGGCGGGGCGCCTCGGCAACTTCATCAACGGCGAGCTGTGGGGCCGCGTGACCGATCCGTCGGCGCCGTGGGCGATGCTGTTTCCCGGCGCCGCGCCTGACGACGCCACATGGCTCGCCGCGCATCCGCAACTGGCCGCGCAATGGCATCTGAACGAAGTGTTCGCGCAATATCACATGCTGCCGCGACATCCGTCGGAGCTGTACGAGATCGCGCTCGAAGGCGTGGCGCTGTTCTTCGTGCTGATCTTTTTCTCGCGCAAACCGAAGCCGCTCGGCGCGATTTCCGCGATGTTCCTGATCGGCTACGGCCTGGCGCGCTTCACGGTCGAATTCGCGCGCGAGCCGGACGATTTCCTCGGCCTGCTCGCGATGGGGCTGTCGATGGGGCAATGGTTGTCGCTGCCCATGATTCTCGCGGGCATCGGCCTGATGGTGTGGGCGTATCGCCGTGGGCGTCGCGAGCCGGCGCAGGCGGTTGGCGCGAACTGAGTGGCGCTCGGCTAGCGTAGCGAGTGTTGCATGAAAAAACGCCACGGCATCGATGGATGCCGTGGCGTTTTCTGTTTGGGCTTGCGCTTGCGCGTCACTTCATCTGCACCGACCCCGACACGTTGACCGTCACCGTCGACGTGCCGCCTTCGAGCGACAGCGGCGCGCTCTTCGCGTCGGCGCCCATCGCGCGTGCGCTCATCATCATCATCGGACGCGGCATCACGCCGCTGTGATTCACGTTGACCTCGCGGATCGAATAGCCGCTAAAGCCGAACGCCTGCGAGGACGCCGCGGCCTGCTCGCGAAACGATTTGATCGCCTCGCCGCTGAGCCGCTGTTCGGCTGCGCGCTGCGCTTGCGGCGACAGCGAGAAACGCACGTTGCCAACCTGCATGATCGATGCCATCTGTCCGGCGAGCTTCGATGCCGCGGCAAAGTCGCGCGATTCGAGCACGACTTCCGTGCGGCCGCGCCACGTCGTGATGCGTCCGTCGCGGTCCGTCGACGGGAAGATCGAGAACGCGCCCGAGCGCGCGGTCACGCCGCTGACGCCGCGCGCTTTCTGCAATGCCGCGTCGGCGCGTTCGTTCAGCGTCGACGTCAGCGACGACGGCTCGCTCGCTTCCTGCTCGTAAAACAGCGTGATTTCGACTTCGTCCTGCGGGACTTCCGCGCTCGCCTGCGCATTCAGCGACAGCACGCCCGAGGGCTGCGGCATCATGGTCTGCGCTCGAGCGGGCGCAGGGTTCAGTGCAAGTGCCACAGGCGCGCCCAAGGCGAGCGCAAGTGCGAGGGACCGTGCGGTTTTTGTCGTCATGACTGGAATCCTTGTTTGAACAGGTTGTGCACGTTCGACGCGAGCGCCGGGTAGTGGCGCGCGGTTTGACGGATGCGCTGGCGAATGCATCGGCTTGCCGTCGAGCGGCCGGTTCGAGTTCACGCTTTCGTCGACCGATTAGGCGCGTTTTACCGACGCTTGGTTCCCCAATTAGTGCTTCGCCGCCGCATCGGAAACGATGACCTGGATGCGATCACGACAGGTGCCGCGTCGCGCGTTCGCCCTTAAACCAGCTGTTTAGTGATGAAGCGCCATTCGGCTTCGGTCACCGGCGTGATCGACAGGCGATTGCCTTTGGCGAGCACGCGCATGTCCTGCAATTCGGCATGCTCGCGCAGCGCGGCAAGCGGAATCAGCCCGATTTTCTTCTTGAACACGACGTCGACGAGCATCCAGCGCGGCGTTTCCGGCGACGATTTCGCGTCGTAGTACGGACTCTTTTTATCGAACTGCGTAGGGTCCGGATACGCGCTCGACGAGACCTCCGCGATGCCCGCGATGCCGGGCTCCGGACAGCTCGAATGATAGAAGAGCACGCCGTCGCCGACCTGCATCACGTCGCGCATGAAGTTGCGCGCCTGATAGTTGCGTACGCCGGTCCACGGCAAGGTGCGATGTGGTGCGTTGGCGAGGTCGTCGATGCTTGCTTCGTCCGGTTCGGACTTCATCAGCCAGTAGCGCATGAATCGGAGTGAGCGTGTGAGATTGAACGAAGCGCAACAACAGCAGGCGCGTACGGAAAAGCCCCTGAAAAAGGCGCTCAAACGAAAAAACGACGACCAAAGAAAAACGGCATCGAACCGAAGTCCGATGCCGTTCCAGATAAGGTCCCCGCCTTAGCCGCTAGGCCGGCATCCTGAACCGAGGGTTCAGAATTGGTCGCAGTTAGCAACACTTCGGGTACATCAGACTGAGTGACGCGCACACCCGTGCTACAAATTTCCGCAACCGTGCACATGGCATTGGTTCAAGGAATGTATGACCTTGGCGAACCAGGCAGGGAAGCTAAACCGATGAAGCTACAACCCAAACCGTTCAACACGTGACCGATTCGAAACCGGCCCACTACTGCTTACTGCAAGCTGTACTGCTCGATCACAGTACCTAGCTGTTCGTTCATTTGCTGCATTGTACGCCGGATTTCTTCAGCAGGAAATGCTTCTCCGTGTCGCACGCTGCTTTGCAGTTTAAGCAGTTCCGATGCCAGCGACAGCGCAGCCATCACCGCGATGCGATCGGTGCCGCGCACGTTGCTGCCGCTGCGGATTTTCTTCATCTCGGCGTCGACGCGCGCGACCGCCTCGAGCAGCGCGCCTTCCGTTTCCGGCGAGCAGGCGAGACGATAGGGTACTTCGAGAATCGATACTTCGATCTGCTTGGTGGTCATGCGCTTTCTCCGTGTCGGCTCACGTCGCTTTCCGCTTCCTCGTGTCCGGGCTGGGCGGACTCGAGCAGATCGAGCTGGTTATCCGGTTCGCTGCTCGCGCGTGCGCGCGGCAATTTTTCGAGAATCGCATTCAGGCGCACCTGAGCGTCGTCGATCTTGGCGGACAGCGCGTCGCGTTCCGCCTGCAGTGCGTCGCGCTCTTCGCGCAATTGCGCGAGTTCCGCATGCGTGGCTTGCACTTCGGCACGCGTTTGCGCGAGCTGCTCTTCGAGCGCGAGCCGCGCTTCGTTGTGGCGCTGGCTGATCGCAATCAGCTTGCCGATGTTCTGGGAGAGTGATTCGAGTTCGGTGAGCATGTGCTGCGTCCTCTAAAGACATCGCATTTTAGCGCGGAATATTACAGGTTCCGACAATTGTCTCGTTTCGAGACGTAACAGCATCGCTTCGTGCAGGTTCGTTGGGTGTCGCGTCGTCGACCATAAGGTAAAAAACCGGTAATCCATCGGACAATAAGCTGCATTCAACAGAACCGATTGCGCTCCGGTTGACCTTTCTTGACGCCCCGCGAGGCCGCTCGTAAACTTCCCGCACTCTGGTGCCCGCGCGCGCTTCTCGGCGCGCGCAGTTAAACGGGAAGCAGGACGCGCGCGGTGCCAAAACCGGATGCGCGAACCTGCGCTGCCCCCGCAACGGTAAGCGACCGCATGTGATGTGCTCATGCAGGTCGGTCCTGGTCGCAAGGTTGGAAGTTCAACGTGCGAGTGTGCCACTGCGCGTCACGCGTGGGAAGGCGGGATCGATGTGTCGTAGCCCGGATACCGGCCAGAAAAGAGGGACGTCCCCCGCGAAAACGCTAAACAAGGGGGCGCCTCGTGACGCGTCGGCCTGCGGGGAAGCAGGCCGCGCACGCTATCCACAGGAATGTCATCCCATGCTGTCCCCCATCGCCCGCGCAACGCTGCTCGCGTTCGCGAGCCTGCCGCTCGTCGTGCATGCGCAAAGCGCCGAGCCCGCGTCTTCATCGTCCGCGACGGATGCAACCGCTGCGAGCGCCGCAAACGTTGCCGACGCGGCCAATCTCACTTCCACCGATGCATCGGGCAACGTGCTGTCGCCGATCGTCGTGACCGCGCAACGCGGACCGCAAGCGTTGCGCGATGCGATCCCGCAGACTACGCAGTTCGATCAGCAGGACATCGCCGACACGACCGCGACCGATCTGCCCGGCCTGTTGCAACTCGCGCCAGGCGCGCAAATCTCGCGCACGGGTGGCCCCGGTTCGACCACGAGCCTCTTTCTGCGCGGCGCATCGTCGACGCAATCGCTGCTGCTGATCGACGGCGTGCGCGTCGATTCGGTGAGTCTCGGCTCAGCTCAACTCGCACAGATTCCGCTCGATCAGGTCGATCACGTCGAAGTGGTGAACGGCAACGTGTCGGCGTTGTATGGTTCGGGCGCGATCGGCGGCGTCGTGCAGGTGTTCACGAAAGACGGCGGCGATCATCCGCCGCGTTTCAATTTTTCGGTCGGCTACGGCAGCTATCACACGCAGACGCAAACGGCCGGCGTGAACGGCGCGCTCGATCAGGACGGCCGCACGACCTTCAACATCTCGCTCGCGCGCACGAAGGACGACGGCTTTTCGTCGCTCAATCCGCTCGAGGCGCCGAACGCGAATCCGAACGCAAACGGCAATCTGAACGAGAGCATCAGCGCGTCGCTGCGTCACAAGTTCACCGACAGGTGGGACGCGGGCGTCAGCTACTTCCAGTCGAACAACGACAACAGCTACGACAATGCGTACGGCGAGCCCACCGATCTGAACAATCTCTATAGCAAGGTGCGTCAGGTGTCGGTATTCGCGAACGGCAAGCTGACCGACTGGTGGACCACCCACGTCACGCTCGCCGAGGGCGACGACCGCAGCGTGTCGAACACCAATGGCATCTACAACGGCCGCTTCGATACCGACAATCGCCAGTACACGTGGCAGAACGATTTCGCGCTCGCCGCGAACCAGAAGCTGCAACTCGGCTACGAGCATCTCGACCAGACGCTCGACTCCGACACGTTCGCCGCGCCCGACCGTCGCGTCGATTCGGTCTTCGCGGGCTACAGCGCGCGCTTCGGCCGCAACCAGATTCAGGCCAACGTGCGACGCGACCAGTACTCCGATTTCGGTGGGGCGAACAGTTACTATCTCGGCTACGGATTCGACATCACGTCGCGCTGGAAGGTAACCGCAAGCTATTCGGATGCGTTCCGCGCGCCGAGCTTCGACGATCTGTACTATCCGATCAGCGGCAACCCGTCGATCCAGCCCGAGCGCAGTCATTCGGTCGAAGCCGGTTTGCAGTACGCGACCGATGCGCTCGGCGTGATGCGTCTGAACGCATTCCAGACGCGCTATACGAATCTGATCGACTACGTGCAGACGATCCCCGGCATCTACCTCGCGGAGAACGTCGGCCGTGCGAAGGTGCAGGGACTCGAGGGATCGTGGAGCGGTCATGTCGGCAAGACCGACGTGCGCGCAACGGTGACGCTGCAGAACCCGGTCGATCTCGACAACGGTACCGACCTCGTGCGGCGCGCGCGTCGGTTCGGGTCGTTCGCGGTGAACCGCAGCATCGGTGGATGGCGGGTTGGCGGCGAGTGGATCGTCAGCGGTCCGCGCACCGATAGCACCGGCAACCTCGGCGGTTATGGCATCGTGAATCTGTCGGCGCGCTACAACGTCACCAAAGCTTGGTACGTCAGTGCGCAAATCGACAATCTGTTCAACAAGGATTATGAAACGGCCTACTCGTATAACTCGCCGCGACGCGGTGCGTATCTCACGCTCGGCTGGCAGCAGCAGTGACGCGCGCGCCGAGGTGGCCGCATGCGTGAACGCACGCGGATGAGCCGCGCGTCCGCTTCGCTGTGCGCCGCGATGGCGACGCCGCGCCCGATGAACGCGAAACGCGCGGCCGCGATCTGGCTCGGGCTCGCGCTCGCCGCCATCGCGGTGCTCGGCGCCTCGCTGGTGCTCGGCAGTGTGCCGCTCGCGCCGTCGCGCGTGCTTGCGGCGCTCGTGCCGACGCACACGTTCGGCGGCACGGGCAGCGACGATCTCGCCGGCGAAATCGTGCGTACGTTGCGTTTGCCGCGCGCGCTCGCGGGCTTCGCGTGCGGCGCGTTGCTCGCGCTCGCCGGCGCGCTGCTGCAGGTGCTGCTGCGCAATCCGCTGGCCGAGCCATACGTGCTCGGCGTGTCGGGCGGCGCGGCGACGTTCGCGCTCGTTGCGATGATCGCGGGCGGCGCATGGTGGCTCGTCGATGCGAGCGCGTTCGCGGGTGCGTTCGTGTCGATCCTGCTGGTGCTCGGCCTCGCGCGTCGCGAGCTATGGCGCGGCGAGCCGCAGGACACGTCGCCCCGTTTGCTATTGACCGGCGCGGTGATCGCGGCCGGGTGGGGCGCGCTGATCACGCTGCTGCTCAATCTCGCGCCCGACAGCCGTCTGCGCGGCATGCTGTTCTGGCTCACCGGCGACCTCAACGGCGGCGCGCTGCCGTGGACCGCGCTGATGGCGCTCGCGCTCGTGCTGCTCGCGATCGTGCCGGCCGCGCCGCGTCTGAACGTGTTGCTGCGCGGCGACGCGGCCGCCCAGGCGTTGGGCGTCGCCGTGATGCCGCTGCGTTTGCGTGTGTACCTGGTCGCGTCGCTGGCGGCGGCCGCGGCGGTGACGACCGCGGGCACGATCGGCTTCGTCGGTCTCGTCGTGCCGCACATGCTGCGGCTCGCGTTCGGCAACGATCAGCGCATGCTGCTGCCGGCGGCCGCGCTCGGCGGCGGTGTCGCGGTGATGGGCGCGGATCTGATCGCGCGTACCGTGATCGCGCCCGCGCAATTGCCGGTCGGCGTGATCACGTCGCTGGTCGGCGTACCGGTGTTCCTGTGGATGCTGCTCAAACGCCGCCGATGATACGAGCCAAACCCAGCCCCACCTGTTCGATGCTGAGCACGCAGCGCCTCACGTTGCGCGCCGGCGCGCGCACCTTGCTCGACGCGTTCACGCACACGTTCCATGCGGGCGAAATCTGGTGCATCGCCGGGCCGAACGGCGCGGGCAAGACCACCTTGCTATCGACGCTGGCGGGGCTGTTGCATCCGGCGGCGGGCCATGTCGAACTCGATGGCGTGCGCGTGGCCGACTGGCAGCCGCTGCCGCTCGCACGGCGCCGCGCGCTGATGCCGCAAAGCGCGGCCGATGCGTTCAACGCAAGCGTGCTCGACATCGTGCTGCTGAACCGCTTCCCGCATCTGGGCGGCTGGGGCTGGGAGCGCGACGAGGATCGCGCGGCCGCGCGGGCGGCGCTCGAACGGCTCGGCCTTGCGGACTTTGCGGCGCGCGACGTGCTGTCGCTATCGGGCGGCGAGCGTCAGCGCGTTGCCCTCGCGGCGGTGCTGTGCCAGGACGCGCCGCTGTTGCTGCTCGACGAACCGTTGTCGCATCTCGACCTGCATCATCAGGTCGACTGTCTCGAAGCGCTCGT
The DNA here is from genome assembly GCF_014397645.1 of Paraburkholderia sp. 31.1. Taxonomy (NCBI): domain Bacteria; kingdom Pseudomonadati; phylum Pseudomonadota; class Betaproteobacteria; order Burkholderiales; family Burkholderiaceae; genus Paraburkholderia; species Paraburkholderia sp. 31.1. The sequence goes on along the minus strand of NZ_VZQN01000016.1, from coordinate 20,950 downwards.
CGCATGGACGCGCGAACCGCGCCGCAGTGTGCTGTTCTCGTGCCACGACCTGAACCTCGCGCGCCGCTTCGCGACGCACGCGTTGCTGCTCGACGGCGCGGGCGGCGCGTATGCGGGCCCAGTGCGCGACGTGCTGACGCCCGCGTTGACGAGCCGCGCGTTCGGCTATCCGCTGATTCTGATTCGCGACGGCGAGCACGAGGCGCTGATACCCGCGCCGCGCGCGCGTCACGAATCGCCTGCCGGCCATGACGCACAGTCAGGCTGATATTTATTCCTATCCCTTGTTTCGATCACACCTATGACTCGCATCCCACACCCAGCCGGTTTGCCCGAAGTCGCGCCGCTCGATCAGACGCTACGCGCCGAACTGCAGCGGATCATCGATACGCGCACCAAACCGCCCGGCAGCCTCGGCCGGCTCGAAACGCTGGCGCGCCAGATGGGCCTGATCCAGCGTAGTACGCGTCCCACCGTGCAGCGTCCCGCGATGATCGTTTTCGCGGGCGACCACGGCATCGCCGCCGAAGGCGTGAGCCCCTATCCGCAAGCGGTGACCGCGCAGATGGTCGCGAACTTCATCGCGGGCGGCGCGGCGATCAACGCGCTCAGTCGCGTCGCGGGTCTCGAACTCGAAGTGGTCAACGCGGGCATCGCGACGCCGCTGCCGTCCACGGACCGACTCGTCGACATTCCGGTCGGGCCCGGCACGCGCAACTTCGCACACGAAGCCGCGATGACGCACGCCGAAGCGCTCGCCGCGATGCAGGCGGGCGCCGCGCGCGTGCATCATCACGCGGCGCTCGGCACAAACGTGATCGGCTTCGGCGAGATGGGCATCGCGAACACGTCGGCGGCCGCGTGTCTGATGAGCCGCCTGTGCGGTGTGCCGATCGACGACTGCGTCGGCCGCGGCACGGGTCTCGACAATGCCGGACTCGCGAAGAAGCGCAACGTGCTCGCGGCGGCGCTCGCGCGCCATGCGGATGCACGCGCGCCGCTCGACGTGCTCGCGACCTTCGGCGGCTTCGAAATCGCGATGATGGCGGGCGCGTATCTGGCGGCCGCCGAGGCGCGCATGACCATCCTCGTCGATGGCTTCATCGCGACGTCCGCGCTGCTGGTCGCCGATGCGTTCTCGCCCGACGTGCGCGAGTACTGTGTGTTCGCGCATGCGTCGAACGAGGCTGGGCATCGGCGCATGCTCGATCATTTCGGCGCGCAGCCGCTGCTGTCGCTCGACATGCGGCTCGGCGAAGGCACGGGCGCCGCGCTCGCGGTGCCGTTGCTGCGCGCGGCGGTGGCCTTCGTCAACGAGATGGCCAGCTTCGATTCGGCGGGCGTCGCCGATCGCGAACCGTGAAGCGCACGAGCACGCGCTTCGCGATAACGCGAAGCTCGGCCCGCAGCGCCGTGAACCTGCACTCGCCACGTTCATGAACCCGCTCGCGGAACTGCGCTATTTCTTCACGGCGCTCGGTTACTTCACGCGCGTGCCCGTGCCGCGCTGGGTCGGTTTCGAGCCGCATTATCTGAACGCCGCGGCGCGCTATTTTCCGCTCGTCGGCGTGTTGGTCGGCGGCTTCAGCGCGCTCGTCTATCTGGCCGCGCTGCGCGTGTTTCCGGCGAGTGTCGCGGTGCTGCTGTCGATGGCCGCGTCGCTCGTGGTCACGGGCGCATTTCACGAGGACGGTCTCGCCGACTGCATCGATGCGTTCGGTGGCGCCTATACGCGCGACGATGCGCTGCGCATCATGCATGACTCGCGCATCGGTGTTTTCGGCGCCATCGCGCTCGTGATCGCTCTGGCGATCAAGTGGCAAACGCTCGCGGCATTGCCGCCGCTGCGCGCCGCAAGCCTGATGCTTGCGGCGCATGGCGCGAGCCGCGCGTGCGCGATCAGTTACCTGGCCACGCTCGACTATGTGCGCGCGGCCGGCAAAGCCAAGCCGGTCGCGCAGCGTTTGAGCGGGCCGGCGCTGTTGTGCGCCGCGCTGTTCGGGCTGCCGTGGCTGCTGTGGCCGAACGGCCCCGGCATGCCCGACTGGCGTTTCGCCGCGCTCACGTGTGCTGTGCTGTTCGCGCTGCGCTTCGCGATGGGCCGTTATTTCGTCAGACGCATCGGCGGCTATACCGGCGACTGCCTCGGCTTCGCGCAGCAGATCTTCGAATTGAGCATCTACCTGGTGGGGCTTGCATGGATATCGTCCTGATTCGACATCCCGCTGTCGCGCTCGAGGCGGGGGTTTGTTACGGCCATAGCGATGTCGCGTTGGCGGAAAGCGCCGAGGTCACGTCCAATGCGTTGGCGGTGAAGCTCGCGAGCTTGCAGGTGCCGGCGCCGCGGGTGCTGATCACGAGTCCGCTTACGCGCTGCGCCGCGCTAGCGACCGAGATCGCGAACGACTTCGGCTGCGTGGTCAGCCACGACGAGCGCTTGAAGGAAATGGATTTCGGCGAGTGGGAAGCGCAGCGCTGGGATACGATCGATCGCGCGGTGCTCGACGACTGGGCCGCCAATTTCGAACATGCGCGCGCGCACGGCGGCGAGAGCGTCGCGCAATTCGTCGCGCGTGTGCGAGCGTGGTTCGATGCGTTCGCGCTGACGCGCGAGCTGTCGCCCGCATACGTGGTCACGCACGCGGGCGTGATGCGCGCGATCGCGTCGTGGGTGCTGGAGGTGCCGCTCGCGCATTGCCTGCAGTGGTCGCTAGATATGACGGGGATCGTCTGGTTGCGACGTAACGACGAGACGCTGCAGTGGTCGCTCGTGCGATGGAATGCGTGACCCGCGTGGTCATCCGGAAAACTGATCCTTTTTTCTCGCCACACGCGGCGCCGTCATGGCGCGGGCTGCTTGCTGCGCGAGCGCGCCAGTTCGAGGTCCTCGCACAGTTGCCGCGCGCCTTGCGCGATGCGCGGCGCGGGGCGATTGATCAGATCGCCGTCGATCGCAAACAGGTTGTTGTTCGCGACGGCCGCGAGGCCCGGCCATGCGCGCCATGTGTCGAGTTGCGGCAGCATCGTGTCGGGCCGCGTCGCGCCGGGCGCGGCGGTGACGATCGCCTGCGGATTCGCCGCGAGCACCGCTTCGATCGACACGGTCGGCACGAGCGGCTGCAGGTCCGCGAACACATTGCGGCCGCCGCATAGCGTGATCACGTCGCTGATCATGTGCTCGCCGTTGAGCGTCATCAGCGGCCGGTCCCATACCTGATAGAAGACGCTGACGGCCGGGCGGTTCGCATACCGCGCGCGCAGACGGGCGATGTCGTCGCGGAAGGCGGCCGCCGCCGCATCCGCGCTCGCCGATGTGCCGAGCAGCCGGCCGAGCTTGGTCAGCGACACGGCGATATCGTCGAGACGGCGCGGCTCGCTGAAAAAGAGCGGCACGTGTAGCTCGCGCAAGCGTTCGAGCTGGCGCTGCGCGTTGCCATGCCGCCATACGACGATCAGGTCCGGTTTCAGCGCGACGATGCGTTCGAGGTCGAGCGCCTTGTTGTCGCCGACGCGCGGGAGTTGCTTCGCTTCGGGCGGATAGTCGCTGTACGACACCGCGCCGACCATCTTCGGGCCGCCGCCCGCGGCGTACAGCAATTCAGTCACGTGCGGGGCGAGGCTGATCACGCGCTGCGCGGGCGCGGCGAGCGTGACGGTCGCGCCGCTGTCGTCGGTGACGGTGATCGCGGCGTGCGCGCTCAGTGCGGTCAGCGCGAGCGCTGCGGCGCCGAACCAATCGATCAAGCGGTGCGCGGGCGGGGCAAAGCGGATGGAACGAGCAAAGCGGATCATCGGACGAGGGCGGATCACGAAGCGTTGAGCGGCTTGGGTGCGAAGGTCACTGCGCTAACTCGACCGCGCGGTATCGATCGAGTCAACCGCCTGTTGCAACTGTTGCTCGAAGCGGGTCCATTCGGCTTCGTCGCCCGGCAGCCCGAAGCGCACGCTGGCCGACGGCACCCGAAGCGATGGCGGAAAAAGACGCGTCCACACGCCGCGCCGCGCGAGCGCTTCATGCAACGCGGCGGCGCGCGCATCGTCGGTCCATGCGAAAAGCGGCGTGCCGCGTGTCGCGAAACCGTGCGCATGCAACAGCCCGGCAAGCCGCGCGCTGTCGCCGATGAGCCGCTCACGCATGCGCGTTTGCCACGCGGCATCGTCGAACGCGGCGCTCACCGCATGACGCGCGGGACCGCTGACGGTCCACGCCCCCAGCCTGTCGCGCAACGCGGCGAGCAATGCGGGCGCGCCCAGCACGAAGCCGGCGCGCACACCCGCGAGCCCGAAGAACTTGCCGGGCGAGCGCAACACGACGAGCCCGTCCCGGTGCGTATGCGCCGCCAGCGACGCGACCCGCGCGGCCGGCAGCGTATCGGCGAACGCTTCGTCGACGAGCAGCGTGCCGCCGCGTTCGCGCAGCTGCGCGTGCCAGTGCAGCAGCCTGGCGGCATCGATATGCGTGGCGGTCGGATTGTCGGGGTTGACGATCGCGACGTGCGTGAGCGCGGCGGGCAGCGTGTCGCGATGCACGTCGAGCGGCGCGACCGCGTGTCCGGCGCGCGCGAACGCGGGCGCGTACTCGCCGTAGGTCAGCGGCGCGATGCCGACCGTCGCGGGCGACAGCAACGCGGGCAGCGCGCGAATCGCCGCCTGGCTGCCGGCGACGGGCAGCACGTGCGCGGCATCGGGCGCGCCGTAGTAGCGCGCGGCCCGCTCGGCGAAGCCGTCGCCTTCGTCGGGCAAACGGCGCCACGCGTCGGCGGGCAGCGGCGGCACCGGATAGCCGTGTGGATTGATGCCCGTCGACAGATCGAGCCACTGCGCGTACGCAATGCCGTAGCGCGCCGCCGCTTCATGCAGGTTGCCGCCGTGCGCGATCGGGCCGCTTGCGGCGTGCTCGCGCGGTTGCGTCCAGTCGGTCATGCGCTCATCCCATCGCTACGCGCGTCGTTCCGCTCAGCCATGAAACGGCACGCTCAACAACGCCAGCACGATCAGCACGGCCAGCCAGAGAATCACCGTGCGTTCGACCAGCATCAACGCGGCGCCCACATGACGCGCCTCGGCGGGACGCCCGAAGCCCAGCGTCGGCCGGTGCTCGAGCGTGCCGTGATATACGGCCGGCCCGCCGATCAGCACGTTCAGGCTGCCGGCGCCGGCAGCCATCACCGGGCCCGCGTTCGGGCTGTCCCAGCGCGGCGCCTGCTCGCGCCAGCAGCGCCAGGCGGTCAGCGTGTCGCCGAGCAGCGCGTAGCTCGTGGCAGTCAGCCGCGCGGGAATCCAGTTCAGGATGTCGTCGATGCGCGCGGCGGCCCAGCCGAAGCGCAGATAGCGCGGCGTGCGATAACCCCACATCGCATCGAGCGTATTGGCGAGGCGAAAGCCGAGCGCGCCGGGCCCGCCCGCGAGCGCGAACCAGAACAGCGCGCCGAAGATCGCGTCGTTGCCGTTTTCGAGCGCCGATTCGATCGCGGCGCGCGCGAGCGCGGCCTCGTCCGACTGCGCGGTGTCGCGCGAGACGATCCGTGCGGTCAACTCACGTGCCGTGGCCAGATCGCGTTGGCCGAGCGCCCGCGCGATCGGCGCGATGTGATCGCGCAGGCTGCGCGCGCCGAGCGCGAACCACAGCAGCGCGACATGCAGCGCGCAGGCCGCGAACAACGGCAGCACGGCGACGAGCCACCACGCGATCAACACCGGCGGCAGAACCGCGAGCGCCCATGCGAGCAGGCCCCTGAGCCGCAGACGCCGGTCGTGATTGAAGCGCGCCTCGATACGCGCCGCCCAGTTGCCGAAGCCGACCAGCGGATGCCGGCGGCCCGGCTCGCCGAACCAGCGGTCGACGGCGACGCCCGCGACCGCGAGCGTCGCGACCAGCGGCATGGTCAGCGGCGGCATCACACGCGGCTCGCGCTTTTCAGCGCGAGCGGCAGTCCCGCGACCATCAGCGTGGCCGCGCTGCTCAACGCGGCGATGCGCTGATTCAAGCGCCCGAGTTCGTCGACGTAAAGACGCGTGGCTTCGCCGAGCGGCACGACGCCGAGGCCGATCTCGTTGCTGACGACGATGATCTTGCCGCGCGCGCCGGCGAGCGCCGCTTCGAACGCGGCGGCCTGCTCGTAGTAGTGCGACAGCGGCGGCGCCGCGCCGTCGGCGGGACATAGCAGGTTTGCGAGCCACAGCGTCAGGCAGTCGATCAGCAGACACCGGCCCGGCGCGTCGTGTTGCGCGAGCGCGCCGGCGAGGTCGTCGTCCGCTTCGACGAGCCCCCAATGCGCGGGCCGCCGCTCGCGATGATGCGCAATGCGCGCGTTGAATTCGGCGTCGTCGGTGACGCGGGCGGTGGCGATGTAGGTGACGGGGAAGGCGCTGTCGCTGGCGAGCCGCTCGGCATGCGCGCTCTTGCCGGAGCGGGCGCCGCCGAGGACGAAGGTGAGGTCGCGGGGAGTCATCCTATGATTGTACCGGCGCGATGGGATAATGCCGCTCGATTGCATTGCAACGCCACTGTCCATCTTCCACCTGCACCGCCGTGACCCGAATGCCAATTCCTCCCGACACCCTGCCCGTGCCGCGCGGCACGCTGATGATCCAGGGCACCACGTCCGACGCGGGCAAGAGCACGCTGGTTGCGGGACTGTGCCGCCTCGCGCGGCGCGCGGGTGCGCGGGTCGCGCCGTTCAAGCCGCAGAACATGGCGTTGAACAGCGCGGTGACCGTCGATGGCGGCGAGATCGGCCGCGCGCAGGCATTGCAGGCGCTCGCCGCGGGCATCGACGCGCACACCGATCTGAACCCGGTGCTGCTGAAGCCGACCAGCGATCGCGGCGCGCAGGTGATCATCCACGGCAAGGCGCGCATCAATCTCGACGCGCGCGCGTATCACGACTACAAGCCGGTCGCGTTCGAGGCGGTGCTGGAGTCGTATGCGCGGCTGCGCGCGTCGTACGACACGATTTTCGTCGAAGGCGCGGGCAGTCCGGCCGAGATCAATCTGCGCGAGCGCGACATCGCGAACATGGGTTTCGCGGAGGCGGTCGACTGCCCGGTCGTGCTGGTCGCCGACATCGATCGCGGTGGCGTGTTCGCGCACCTGACCGGCACGCTCGCGTGTCTGTCCGACAGCGAGCAGGCGCGCGTGCGCGGCTTCATCATCAACCGCTTTCGCGGCGACATCGGTCTGCTGAAGCCCGGGCTCGACTGGCTGGAAGCGAAGACCGGCAAGCCGGTGCTCGGTGTCGTGCCGTATCTGCATGGCCTGACGCTCGACGCCGAGGACATGCTGCCGCCCGAGCTGCGCGCGGCGGCGAGCGTTGATTCGGGCCGTCTGCTGCGCGTGGTCGTGCCGGTGCTGCCGCACATCAGCAATCACACCGACTTCGACGCGTTGCGCGCGCATCCGCAGGTCGATTTTCACTATGTGCGCGCGGGTACGCCGCCGCCGGCCGCCGATCTGATCATCCTGCCGGGCTCGAAGAACGTGCCGGACGACCTCGCGTTTCTGCGCGCACAGGGCTGGGACGACGTGCTGGCGCGGCATCTGCGCTACGGCGGCCGCGTGATCGGCATCTGCGGCGGCATGCAGATGCTGGGCCGCGAGATCGCCGATCCGCATGGCGTCGAGGGCGCGCCGGGCACCTTCGCGGGCTTCGGCTGGCTCGACTATGCGACCGTGCTCACGCGCGACAAGACGCTGAAGAATGTGACCGGGCGCCTGGCGCTGCCCGGCACGCCGGACGTCGCCGGCTACGAGATTCATATGGGCGAGACGCGCGGGCCGGCATTGGACACGCCGGCGCTGCGACTCGACCACGCTGGCCCGCACGAGGGCGGCGCGGACTTTGGCCGTCCCGATGGCGCGATGTCCGCCGATGGCCAGATTCTCACGACCTACGTGCATGGGCTGTTCGACACGCCGGCCGCGTGCGCGGCGCTGCTCGCATGGGCGGGTTTGAGCGATGCCGAAGCGCTCGACTATCCGGCGTTGCGCGAGGCGTCGCTGGAGCGGCTGGCCGATACGCTGGCCGGGCACGTCGATATGCGCAGGCTGTTCGCGGCGCTGGGGTGACGCTTTGCGCCGGTCTTCTTTATCGGCTTGAACGCGATTGCTGCGCGGGCGGTTCGCTCAGTACAACACCATCTGCGTGCAACGAAACAGCGCGATGGTCTTACCATCCGGACCGGTGACCGTCGCGTCCCAGACCTGCGTGCTGCGCCCAAGGTGCACACCCTTGGCGACCGCGCGGATCGTGCCCTGCGTCGCGGTGCCGAGGAAGTTGCTCTTCAGCTCGATCGTCGTGAAGTTGCGCGAGTTTTCGGGCAGATGCGCGATGCACGCGTAGCCGCACGCGGTGTCGGCGAGGCCGATCACCGTGGCCGCGTGCAGGAAGCCGTTCGGCGCGAGCAGCGCCTCGCGCACGGTCAGTTCGGCGACCAGCGTGCCTTGGTCCACGGTCAGCACGCGCAGGCCCAGCAGGTCCGGCAGCGTGCCCTTCTGGCGCTCCAGCAGGCGTTCGACGGTGTATTCCGGGCGTAGTTTGCTCATGAGATTTCAGGTCCTTGTCGAAAAAAACGGCGGGTTGGAGCGGCCGATTCGCGATGCGGGGGCTTCGGCCGCGCTGAATTTGTCGATATTATCAACGGCTGGACCGGCGGGCGTCCCTGGAAACCGAACTTCGAACGGCAGCGATCGTGGAGCCCGCCGGCACCGGTCACAGCGGATCGGCGGGGACGGAGCAATAGCGCGGCAAACCGGCTGGCGGTGTCCAGCCTTCTTTCCGGGAGATTTCATGTCGGTGATCGTGGTGGCGAATCCGAAGGGCGGCGTGGGCAAGAGCACGCTAGCGACCAATCTGGCCGGCTATTTCGCCGCGGCGGGCGAATGGGTCGCGCTGGCCGACCTCGACAAGCAGCATTCCGCGCATGCGTGGCTCGAATTACGGCCCGCCACGCTGCCGAACATCGAAACCTGGGAGGTCAATCCCGACACGCCGGCCAAGCCGCCGAAAGGCCTCGAGCACGCGGTCGTCGACACGCCGGCCGGCCTGCACGGCAATCGCCTGAACATCGCGCTCGATCTCGCCGACAAGGTGATCGTGCCGTTGCAGCCGTCGCTGTTCGATATTCTCGCGACCCAGGAATTTCTCGAGCGGCTGGCGAAGGAAAAGGCGGTCAGGAAGGGCGCGATCGAGGTCGGCGTGGTCGGCATGCGCGTCGATGCGCGCACGCGCTCGGCCGAGCAGCTGCATCGCTTCGTCGAGGGATTGAAGCTGCCGGTGCTCGGTTTTCTGCGCGACACGCAGAACTACGTGCAGCTCGCGGCGCACGGCCTGACGCTGTGGGACGTCGCGAAAAGCCGTGTGGAGAAGGATCTGGAGCAGTGGCAGCCGATCGTCGAGTGGACGAACGGCGCGGGGAAGAAGGGCTGAGGCGGGGGCTGCCCGCCATCAGTCAAGCGTCAAGCTGAGCTTCGCTCAGCGCCAGGCCTGCGTGGGCACGTGGTCGCGGCTGCCCTTGATCTTGTTGTTTTCATCGACGAACACGAGGTCCGGCTTCCAGCCCGCCTTCAGCTCCGCCTCGTCGACCACCGCGAACGCCGCGATGATGACCAGATCGCCGAGCTGCGCGCGACGCGCGGCCGAGCCGTTCAGCGAAATCATGCCGCTGCCGCGCTCGCCCTTGATCGCGTAGGTCGAGAAGCGCTCGCCGTTGTTGATGTTCCAGATGTCGATACGCTCGTTTTCGACGATGTTCGCCGCTTCGAGCAGATCTTCGTCGATCGCGCACGAGCCCTCGTAGTGGAGCTCGCAGTGCGTGACCGCGACGCGGTGAATCTTCGACTTCAGCATATTGCGTTGCATGATCAATCCAATCCTGTGTGACTGCGCAGTGTAACTGTGTTCGCGCGGGCGGTTGCGGCGTCAGATTTCGAGGTTGTCGATGAGCCGGGTCGCGCCGAGCTTCGCGGCGGCCAGTACCACGAGCGGTGCGTTGGCGTCCTGCGCGCCGGGCGCGATCAGGTTCGAGCGCTTGCGGATCGCGATGTAATCGGGATTCCAGCCGCGCGTCGCGAGCGTCGCTTTGGCCGACTCTTCGAGTTTCGCGAAGTCGCGCTCGCCCGCGAGCACCGCGTCGCGCACCCGATTGAGTTCGGCGGCCAGCATCGGCGCCTCGGCGCGTTCGGCGGCCGAAAGGAACCGGTTGCGCGAGCTGAGCGCGAGGCCGTCGGTGTCGCGCACGGTTTCGGCTGCGACGATGTCGGTCGGCAACGCGAACTGGTGGCACATCTGGCGCACGATCATCAGCTGCTGGTAATCCTTCTTGCCGAACACCGCGACGCGCGGCTGCACGCACGACATCAGCTTCATCACGACCGTGCACACACCGTGGAAGAAGCCGGGGCGGAATTCGCCCTCGAGGATGTCGCCGAGATCGTGCGGCGGATGCACGCGGTATTCCTGCGGCTCCGGATACATGTCTCTTTCGGTCGGCGCGAACAGCACGTAGACCCCTTCCTTCTGCAGCTTCTCGATGTCGGCTTCGAGCGTGCGCGGATATTTGTCGAAATCCTCGTTCGGGCCGAACTGCAGGCGGTTGACGAAGATGCTTGCCACGACCGGGTCGCCGTGCTGGCGCGCGAGGCGCATCAGCGACAGATGGCCCTCGTGCAGGTTGCCCATCGTCGGCACGAAGGCCGTGCGATTCTGGCCGCGCAACTGGTCGCGCAATTCATGGATCGAGCTGATGACTTTCATGATCGGACAGGGATAGGCTCGCGCGGCGCGCGATCCGGTTGGCGCGACACCTGGCGGAATCGCGCGGCTCATCGCCTCACCGGCAAATGACGGGTTCGGAGCGCGGATTGTAGTGGATTTGGGCAGCGGACGCACCGAAACGCGGCGGCACTTCCGAGCGGCGCGCGGCCCGCTTGCCGCGCACTCCCCGCTGAGGCCCGCCAGGCTTCACTGCGACGGTGTTCGTAGCGAGATTTCCACGGTTCGGCCGTGGTCCGGCCGTCAAGCGGCCGTCATTCAGCGCTCAGGCCGGTAGATACGCCAATCGCACGTAAATCGGCGCGAACGGCTCCGCCTGGGTGATTTCGACGAGCGATTCACGGCACAGCTCGAGCACGGCGATGAAATTCACGATGACGACCGGCACGCCGCGGCTCGTGTCGAACAGATCGCAAAACTCGATGAAGCGCGCATTCTGCAACTGCCGCAGGATCAGGCTCATGTGCTCGCGCACCGACAACTCCTCGCGCGAAATCTTGTGATGCTGGACCAGCTTCGCGCGCTTGATCACGTCGGCCCACGCGGCGCGCAGGTCGTCGCTGTTCACGTCCGGGAAGCGCGGGGCGACACTCTGCTCGATGTAGACCTCGGCGCGCAGGAAATCGCGCCCAAGCTGCGGCAACTGGTCGATGCGTTGCGCGGCGAGCTTCATCTGCTCGTATTCGAGCAGGCGGCGCACCAGTTCGGCGCGCGGGTCTTCGGCTTCCTCGCCGGTGTCGGCCTTCTTGACCGGCAGCAGCATGCGCGACTTGATTTCGATCAGCATCGCGGCCATCAGCAGATACTCGGACGCCAGTTCGAGATTGGTCTTGCGCAGTTGCTCGACGTAGCCGAGATATTGCACGGTGACATCCGCCATCGGGATGTCGAGCACGTTGAAGTTCTGCTTGCGGATCAGGTACAGCAGCAGGTCGAGCGGCCCCTCGAAGGTCTCGAGGAATACCTCGAGCGCGTCCGGAGGGATGTACAGGTCGTTCGGCAGCTTGAACAGCGGCTCGCCGTACAGACGCGCGAACGCGACGCCGTCGACCGTGTCGGGCGTCGAATCGGTGGCGGGCGTGGAAAGCGCGGTGTCGGACGGTGCCGGCGCTGGGCCGTGAACGGGGCCGTGAACGGGGCCGTGAACCGGGCCGTGTATCGGGCCGTGAAGCGGGCCGTGAAGCGGACCATGCACCTCGTCAGCGTGACTCATCGTCGGCGTGACTGGGGAGCTTAGAAGTTCTGGTAGTACGAGTAAGGCGTCTGCTCCACGCGCGAAGTTTTCTGCTCGGCGCGCTCTTCCAGATCGATCGGCTGTTTGTCCCACAGCAGTGCGCGGCCTTTGCGTTGCTCGGCCTCCAGATTGGGCTTCTGTTGCTTGAGCTGGTTCAGGAACTGGGTGATGTCCGATTGATACATGGCTCGACGTCCGTGGTGGGTAGGGTGGCGGCTCTCGGGCTGGCCGCTGCGCGGTGCCGCGGGGAGGGCGCCGTCGTCCGCGATTTTACCGCATGCGTCGCGGGCGGTCGAAAATCGCCGCGGGCCGCCCATTTTTGAGATGAAGCGCGGAGCTCCGCCGGGGGTACGAGACAGGCCGATCGGGGTCGCGTTGTGGTCAAATAGCATGCCTCGATCGCATGCGCGGCCGGGGCGCGAGAATTCACTCATTGAGGCCGGAGGTCCTGTTTGGCGGGAGGTACGATCGACATGCCGCGTGCGTTGCGCGGCGAGACCGGCCAGGCGCGCGGGCGCGCGCGCGAGCGCGAGGCGCTCGCGCGGTGCTGGCTGCGTGTGTCGCTCGCCGTCGGCCTCGGCCTCCTGATGTTGCTGCTCGCCGCGGGCAAGGCTCACGCGGCGAGCAAGGCACCGAGCTACAAGCTTGAGGTGGTCGCCGAGCCGCGCGCGCTGCGCCGGCTGCTCGAACAGCACCTCGATATCTCGCGTTTCGCGAAGCGGCCCGACGTCACCGACGACCAGTTCTCGTTCCTGATCACCGCGACGCCACAGCAGGTGCGCGATCTCGCCGCGACGCAGGGCTATTTCTCGCCGCTCGTCAGCACCGACGTGCGCACCGTCGACAATCTGCGGCAGGTCACCGTGCGCGTGGAGCCGGGCCCGCAGACCAAAGTCACGTCGGTCGATCTGTCGTTTCGCGGCGCGGTGCTGACCGAAGACCCATCGCGCGAAAACGCGACGCGCTTCGCGTTCTCGCTGCACGAGGGCCAGCCGTTCTCGCAGGGCGCCTGGGACGACGCGAAGAACGCGTCGCTGCACGAGCTGCAATCGCGCCGCTACCTCGCCGCGAAGATCTACCACTCGGAGGCGCTGATCGATCCGCGCACGCACACGGCGAAGCTGTCGGTGATCTACGACAGCGGGCCGACCTTCACGATGGGCCAACTCGACGTGCAGGGCACGAAGCGCTATCCGGAGCGCATCGTCCACAACGTCAATCCGATCTCGCCGGGCGAGATCTACGACACGCGCACTGTCGCCGAACTGCAGCGGCAACTGCAGAACACGCCGTACTTCGCGAGCGTCGCGATCGACCTCGACGACAACCCCGCCAAGCCGCTCGACACGCCGGTGCACGTGAAGGTGTCGGAGTTTCCGTATCACAGCTTCCGCGGCGGCGTCGGCTATTCGACCGACAACGGCCCGCTCGTGCAGGGCGGCTACACGTATCTGAACACGTTCGGCGCGGCGTGGCCGTTCACCGTCGAGGGCCGCGCCGACAAGACGCAGCAATACGGGCAGATCCAGCTGTCGATGCCGCCGGGCCAGCACGGGTGGACCAATAGCGCGCTCGCGTCGTACACGACCACCGACGTCTCCGACACGCGCATCTACAGCATCCGCGGCGGCGTGCAGCGCTCGCGCACGTCGCAGTTCCTCGACTACAGCTATTCGCTGCTGTTCTACGACGATCAGCTCGACCAGAACGCGGCGCCGCCGACCCGCGCGCACGCGCTGGTGCCGGGGTGGTCGTGGACGCGGCGCGACACCGACGACCCGCTGTTCCCGCGCCGCGGCAACCTGATCCACGTCGAGGCGGGCTTCGCGGTGAAAGGTCTGCTCGCCGACCAGTCGTTCATCCGCGGCTACGCGCGCGGCCAGCAGTATTTCCCGATCGGCGTCGACGACATCGTGCTGATCCGCGCCGAGCTCGGCGGCGTATTCACGAGCGGCAGCTCGAGCGGCATTCCGGCGTCGCTGCTGTTCCGCGCGGGCGGCTCGAACTCGGTGCGCGGCTACGGCTTCCAGAGCATCGGTAACAACGTCGCCGGCTCGATCCTGCCGACCAAGTACCTGCTGACGAGCGCGGCCGAATACCAGCACTGGTTCTCGCACAACTGGGGCGCGGCCGTATTCTTCGACATCGGCACCGCGACCGACACCTGGGGCGAAAAAGTTTTCTATCCGGGCGCCGGCGTCGGCGCGCGCTGGCGCAGCCCGGTCGGCCCGGTCAATCTCGATGTCGCTTACGGGATCCGCGATAACCGGGTGCGGCCGTATATCACGCTCGGCATCGCGTTCTGACGTTTTGACGACAACCCACTATCTTATTTGCCACCGTATTCACGCATGACCACCGACGTCACCGCCCCGCCCCCCGCGCAGCCGCCCGGCGCCATGCCGCCAGGACCGCCGGATGGGCAGCAGCCGCCCGACACGCCGCCGCCGAAGCGGCGCTGGGGCCGGCTGCTGCTGAAGTCGGTCGCGGGCACGGTGGTCATGCTGGTACTGCTCGCCGCACTCGCGGTCGGTCTGCTGTACGGGGCGCTGACGACCGAGCGCGGCACCGCGTACGCGTGGCACGCGGCCGTGAAGCTGCTCGGCGGCCGGCTCGCCGGCACGCTCGACGGCGGCACGCTCGCGCGCGGCGTGCAACTGCGCGACGTGCGCTGGCGCAGCCTCGACGGCAGCGGCACCGACATCGAGATCGACCGCATCGCGGGCAGCTGGGCGCTCGCGCGCGAGCCGTGGCGGTTCACGATCGACTACCTGCACGTCGGCACGATCGAGGCGCGCGTCGGCCCGTCGTCGTCGAGCACCAGCGAGCCGCTGAGCTTGCCGCAGGATCTGCAGCTACCGATGCAGCTGGAGATCCGCGACGTGCGGGTCGAGCGGCTGCTGCTGCACCAGGGCGCGTCGACGACGGAGCTGTCCAGCTTCGCGTTTCATGGGCGCAGCGACGGGCGTCATCACGAGGCCGCGATCGATCGGCTCGATACGCCGTTCGGGGCGCTGACGGCAGCGGCGAAACTCGATGGCGTGCGGCCGTTTCCGCTCACCGGCGAAGTCGGTTATGCGGGCAAGGTCAACGATGAAGCGGTGCAGGTGGCCGGCCACCTGAGCGGCACGCTCGAGCAGCTCGTCGCCGAGCTCGATGCGAGCGGCATGAAGCTCGCCGGCCACGCGCGGGTCGAAGCGGCGCCGTTCGCCGCGGTGCCGTTGCAGCGCGCGACGCTGAGCTTCGATCATGTGAATCCGCAGGCTTTCGCGCCAGGTGCGCCGCTGGCCGATCTGGCGGTGCGCGCGGAGCTGCAGCCGGTCGAGCAGGGCGCGGCGACCGCCCCTGGCACAGCCAGCGCGGCGAAACCGTCGGCCGCGAGCCATCCGCATCACATCTTCGGCGGCCACCACACGCCGGCCAAACCGGCGGCGGGTTTCGCCGTCGCCGGCCATGTCTCGATCGTCAACGCGAAACCCGGCGCAATCGACCAGAAACTGCTGCCGCTGATCGATGCGAACGCCGACGTGCGCCTCGACGCCCACACGCAGAGCATCTCGAACCTGAACGTGCGGCTCGTGCGCAACGCGACGCTCACCGGCGGCGGTGCGCTGAGCGGCCGGCACGGCCGGCTCGATCTGAGCGTCGCGCGGCTCGACCTGAACGCGCTGCAGGCGACCGTGCGGCCGACGCAGCTGTCCGGCCCGATCGGCATCCGCCTGAACGACGACATCCAGACCCTGACGCTCGATCTCGCCGACCCCGCCGCCGCGCTGCGCGCCCAGGGCAAGATTACGTTCGACCCCGCACGCATCAGCTTCAACGACGTGCGCGTCACGTCGGGCCGTGGCCGCATCGATCTATCGGGCGCGCTGAAGCACGATGAGAACTTGACCTACAACCTGAAGGCGCAACTGACCGATTTCGATCCGCTGTCGCTGACCTCGCAGATGCCCGCCCGCACGCCTGTCACGACATCCGGCGCGTCCGCCGCGAGCGGCGCGCAACGCGAGCGGCAAGCGCAAGCCGCGGCGCTCGTGGGCAGCACCGCCGGCGCGAAGAGCACGGCGTCCGGCGATCAGGCCGCCGCCATCGCGAAGAACACCGCGCAGGCCGCGGCGCAGACCGAAGTGCTCGAGCGCAGGACGCCACCGCCCGCGCATCGAGCAGCCGCGCATGCAGGTCCGCCAGCGCGCAGGATCGAGGCGCGCGTGAACGCCACGGTCACGGCAGCAGGTGTGCTCGCGCCGGTCTTCACGACGCGCGCCGAATTCACGCTCGGTCCGAGCGTCTACAACGACCTGCCGCTCACGGGCGGCGGCATGATCCAGCTGGCCGGCTCGCGAATCCTGCCGAGCCACGCGAATCTTTCGGTGGCGGGCAACCGGGTGAATCTGCAAGGCAGCTTCGGCGCGGCCGGCGACCGGCTGCGCTTCGGCATCGACGCGCCGCAGCTCGATCGGCTCGGCTTCGGCCTCGCGGGCGCGGTCGCCGCGGACGGCGACGTTACCGGCTCGTTCGCGCATCCGAACGTCACGCTGAATTACAAGGCCGACAGCGTCGTGTTCGCGAGCAACCGCATCGGCCATGCGGAAGGCCACGCCGAGTTGCGCGACGGCGCGAACGGCGCGCTCGCGTTCACGACCGACGCGCGCAATGTCAACGCGGGCGGCGTCGACCTCGCCACGCTGACCGCCCGCCTGTCCGGCACACGCGCGAACCACACGCTCGAAGCCGCCGCGACCGGCAAGCTGCAGGACCGACCGCTCGATCTGACGCTCGCCGCCAACGGCAAGCTGACCGACACGCGCGACGGCTCGCGCTGGGACGGCACCGTCACACGTCTGCAAAATCGCGGCACGCCGGCGCTCAATCTCGAATCGCCGCTCGCGCTCAGCGCCGGGCCGGGGCACCTCACGCTCGGCGCAACGCGCCTGACGATCGAAGGCTCGGTGCTGACCCTGAAGTCATTCGCGTTCGATCACGGCCGCATCCAGTCGGCCGGCAGCCTGACCGATGTGTCGCTCGCGCACTTGCAGGAGCTGCGTCACCAGATCACCGGCGAGCCGCCCGCCGTGCGCACCGACCTCGTGTTCGACGGCGACTGGGACTTCTCGCTCGGCGCGACGGCGAGCGGCCACATCGAGCTGCGCCGGCGCAGCGGCGACGTGACGGTTGAAATCGGCCGCGGGCTCTCGTCGATGGGCATTGGCGACATCCGCGCGCGCGCCGAATTCACCGGCGGCAACCGACTCAATGCGACCGTGCATGCGCAGGCGAGCCGCGTCGGCGTGATCGATGCCGACGCGCACACGCCGCTCGTGCTGCGCGACGGCATGTTGAGCGTCGATCCGCAAAGCGCGCTGTCGGGCAACGTGAACGCGAACGTGCCGTCGCTGCGCACGACGGGCGGCCTGCTCGGCCCCAGCTATCTGCTCGACGGCCATCTCGCGCTGAAGCTCGCGCTCGGCGGCACGGTCGCGAAACCGAACGTGACCGGCTCGCTGACCGGCGACGGTCTGTCCGCGACGGTCGTGAGTCAGGGCGTGCAACTGAAGGACGGGGTCGTGCGCATCGCGCTGTCGCAGAACATGGTGGACTTCCAGCAGGTCGAGTTCCACGGCGCGAGCGGCACGCTGCGCGCGACCGGCCGCGTGCGTCTCGACAGCCCGGAGCCCGACATGACCGCGAGCATCGTCGCGGACAAGCTCGATGTGTTCGCGTCGCCGGACCGCCATCTGTCGCTGTCGGGCAGTGCGAACATCTCGAACGGCGGCGTGGAGCGCGGGCCTGTGATCGACGGCAAGTTCGTGGTCGACAGCGCGCGGTTCGATCTGCCCGAGCAGGCCGCGCCGAGCCTCGGCGACGACGTCGTGATCATCCGCCCGGACGGCACGCGCTCGGGCGGCCGGCCGCGTCCGAGCGAAGGCGGCCAGCCGCCGGCGAGCCCGTTCGCGCCACGCGCGAACATCGAGATCGGCCTCGGCAACGACTTCCGCTTCCGTGGGAAGGGCGCCGATCTCGGCCTCGCCGGCACGATCACCGCGACGAGCGCGCCGAATACGCCGCTGCGCGCGGTCGGCAACGTGCGCGTCACGCCGGGTTCGACCTACACCCAATTCGGCCGCAAGCTCGCGATCGAGAACGGTTTCTTCACGTTCAACGGGCCAGTCACGAATCCGGGCATCAACATTCTCGCGATGCGCCGCAACCAGCAGGTCGAGGCCGGCGTACAGGTAACGGGCACGCTGCAGGCGCCGGTCGCGCGACTCGTGTCGGAGCCAAGCGTGCCGGACAACGAAAAACTGTCGTGGCTGCTGTTCGGCCACGGCACCGACCAGGGCAACAACCTCGGCCAGCAGAGCACGATGACGACCGCGCTCGCGCTGCTCGGCAGCGCGACGGGTCAGCGGATCGCGCAGACCGTCGGGCTCGACGAGTTTTCGATCGGCCGCAGCGACGTCGGCCTGACCGATCCGCAAGTCGTGATGGTGTCGAAGGCGATCAACGAGCGGCTCGTGATCGGCTACGAGCAAGGGTTGCAGTCGGCGAGCAATGCGATCAAGGCGACGATCAATCTGACGCGATACTGGTCGCTGGTCGTGTATGGCGGCACGTTCTATGGCGCCGACGTGCTGTACACGCGGCGCTTCGACCGGTTCTCGTGGTGACGCGGGCAACATAAAAAAACGGCACGCCTGGAAGCGTGCCGTTTTCGTCATACCTGCCTGCGGCGAGGTGGGGCGAGGCGCCCGAAGGCGCCGCGCGTTACTTCACGCGCATGCCGGGCTTCGCGCCGCTATGCGGCTCGAGCACGTAGAGGCCCGGTTCAGCCTTCTCGTCCGCCGCCGATGCCGCCAGCACCATGCCCTCGGACATGCCGAACTTCATCTTGCGCGGCGCCAGGTTCGCGACCATCACGGTCAGCTTGCCGATCAGCTGCTCCGGCTGATACGCGGACTTGATGCCCGAGAACACGTTGCGGGTCTTCTCTTCGCCGACGTCGAGCGTCAGTTGCAGCAGCTTGTCCGAGCCTTCCACCGCCTTGCAGTCGACGATCTTCGCGATGCGCAGATCGACCTTCGCGAAGTCGTCGATCGTGATGATGCCGGCCTCTTCTTCCTTCGCGGCGACGGCCTTGGCGTGGGCCTTCGCCTTGGCCTTCGCGTCGGCCGGCGCCGCTTCCGGCGTGGCCTGCAGCGAGTCGCGATTGGCCGCGAGCAGCGCCTCGATCTGCTTCGGATCGACGCGCGTCATCAGATGCTTGTACGCGTTGATCGGGCGCGCCGAGCTGAGCGGCACGGTGGCGTCGGCCCACACGAGCGGCTCGATGCCGAGGAAAGCCTCGACCGCGTCGGCGAGCTTCGGCAGCACCGGCTTCAGGGCCAGCGACAGCAGACGGAACGCCTCGATGCTGACACTGCAGGTCTCGTGCAGCGCGACCGCATTGGCCGGGTCTTTCGCCTGATCCCAGGGCTTGGCGGTATCGACGTAGGCGTTGACCGAGTCGGCGAGCTCCATGGTCTGACGCAGCGCGCGGCTGTACTCGCGCGCCTCGTAGTGCGCGGCGATCTGCGGCAGCGCCGCGCGCAGCGTGCCGAGCAGCGGATGATGCATCGCGCTGTCCTGCACGCGGCCGTCGAAGCGCTTGATCAGGAAGCCGGCCGCGCGGCTCGCGATGTTCACGTATTTGCCGACCAGATCGCTGTTCACGCGCGCCTGGAAGTCGTCGAGATTCAGGTCGAGGTCTTCCATCGTGCTGTTCAGCTTGGCCGCGAAGTAGTAGCGCAGCCATTCCGGATTCAGGCCGGTGTCGATCACGCTTTGCGCGGTGATGAAGGTGCCGCGCGACTTCGACATCTTCGCGCCGTCGACCGTCAAAAAGCCGTGCGCGAACACGTTGGTCGGCGTGCGATGGCCCGAGAACTCGAGCATCGCGGGCCAGAACAGCGTGTGGAAATACAGGATGTCCTTGCCGATGAAGTGGTACTGCTCGGCCGTCGAGCCCTTGCGGACCCACGCGTCGAAGTCGAGGCCGCGTTTTTCGGCGAGGTTCCTGAAGCTCGCGTAGTAGCCGACCGGCGCGTCGAGCCACACGTAGAAATACTTACCGGGCGCGCCCGGAATCTCGAAGCCGAAGTACGGCGCGTCGCGCGAGATGTCCCAGTCGGCGAGCTTGGCTTCGCCGGCGTCGCCGAGCCATTCGCGCATCTTGTTGGTCGCTTCCGGCTGCGCGAGGCCGCCGACCCAGGCGCGCAGGAAGTTCTCGCAGCGCGGATCGGACAGGCGGAAGAAGTAGTGCGTCGAGGTCTTGCGAATCGGCGTCGCGCCCGAGACGACCGAGTACGGATTGACGAGCTCGGTGGGCTGGTAGGTCGAGCCGCAGACCTCGCAGCTGTCGCCGTATTGGTCTTTGGCGCCGCATTTGGGGCACTCGCCCTTGATGAAGCGGTCCGGCAGGAACATTTCCTTGACCGGGTCGTACGCCTGTTCGATCTCGCGCGCGTCGATCAGCCCCGCTTCCTTCAGCGCGAGGTAGACGTTTTCGCTGAGCACGCGGTTTTCGTCGGAGTCCGTCGAGTAGTAGTTGTCGAACGAAATGCCGAAGCTGTCGAAGTCGCGCTTGTGTTCGAGCCAGACGCGATCGATCAGCTGTTTCGGCGTCAGACCTTCCTGTTCCGCGCGCAGCATCACCGGCGTGCCGTGCGTGTCGTCTGCGCCGACGTAGTAGACCTCATGGCCGTGCATTCGCAGCGCCC
The DNA here is from genome assembly GCF_014397645.1 of Paraburkholderia sp. 31.1. NCBI lineage: Bacteria > Pseudomonadati > Pseudomonadota > Betaproteobacteria > Burkholderiales > Burkholderiaceae > Paraburkholderia > Paraburkholderia sp. 31.1. Next base: position 185 of record NZ_VZQN01000016.1, on the reverse strand, counting down.
GGACCCAGATGTCCGTCTGGATATATTCGACCAGATGGCCGATATGAATCTGCCCGTTCGCATAAGGAAGGGCCGACGTGACGAGAATCTGACGGCGGCCGGGCGGCGCGCCTGCTGGGAGGTCGGTGGCGGGTGCTGACATAAGGATCGGGGGTGCCTGCGGTGGCTGTCTCTTATACACAGCT
>NZ_VZQN01000015.1:0-163381 GCF_014397645.1 Paraburkholderia sp. 31.1 | reverse complement strand
CCCGCACTTTCCGCTTCCGCAAAGCTGATCTGCCGCTTCATCGTCGATCGTCCGTCCCGTGAATTTCTTCTACAACGCCCTCGACCACATCTGCGATGACGGTCGCACCAAATAAATCAGTGTTTCCTTAGTAGATGGACGAAAAGCAAGATGGCTGCACGACCGCTTTTTGCCGAGCCTCTCAACGTACCAAGAGGGCGGCTGCGGCGCGCTTCAATCTGAGAGCAAAGACTCGAATTGTTCAAGCAATAGCGGCTTCAAAAGCTGGCCATCAAAGCACGACATGTCGAAGCGCTCGCGGACGTCGTCATACGCGGTCATTGAAAAGATGCGCCGGGACGCATATTTCTCGGATGCACGGAGCCGCAGGCACAACTCGTGGCCGTTAATGTCGGGCAGTCCAATGTCCACGAGAATGAAATCGAAAGCGCCGTCACCGCCGACCGCAACCAATGCGTCAGCACCGGAATACGCTTTCGTCACAGCATGCCCCATCGAGCATGCGACGTCGGCCAGCAGGTCAGTTGTAGCGCTGTAGTCGTCTACCAGAAGAACTTTCATCGGAAAGTACTCCAACATGCAGAACACGCGAGGGCAGTCGCCTCACCTTGCGATGTCATGCAGTTCTGTGCCGCGATTAACACCCACGCGGAGTACCATCGCATCCGCGCTCGCGCCCAAGGTGCTTGCTCGTCCTGGAACTCGCTGCAACGTCGGACGTCTCCCTCTTCGCGCGAGAACTGGACTCGACGCGCTCGGAGCATTTTCCAGCAAAACCCTCGGCCACATAGCCAGTATTAACACTACGCTGGTGGAACACCAATCATGTCGACATGGCAGCTCAGCGTGGGACTTTGGCGTATGTTGATTGTTGCTGCGCTCAAGACCGCGCCGAAAGCGGTCACAGTCGCGCCGAAGGGAAAGGATTCGCCCTGGCGAACCTAACCGAGCACCGCCAGTAGCTTGATAAAATTGCGCTTGGCGCGATAGGTCTGTCGGATTGAATCGAGTTCATCGCTAAACTGCGCATGCTCGTTCAGTTGCGCTCGCAGTCCCCCAATAGTCCGCACGATGTCGAACGCCTCCTCATAACGGGCGTTACGCGTGCCACTTTCGGCGGCGATGGGCAGCAGGCGGTGATACAGGACAATGGCGTCGTGCGGATGGGTCTTTGAGCGAATGGATGCCATCGTTGCCCACATAGTTGTCGCCACTGGACCGCCGCAGAACGTCTTCCACGCCGTGTGGTGCTCGCGCCCGGTGAGAAAGATTTTGACCAGTTCGGTTCGCGTCGGCATCTGCCAGGAATTGCGCTTCGCTTTGGTCGGCGCCTCTTCAGCACGAACAAGACTCCACAGATGATTGAGCGCGCGCTCGCGTGTCATATCATGCTGGCCAGTCGCGCTGGCGACATCCATCAGGGCGGCGAATGCTTCTGCGCCCGGGTGCATCCCGAAACGCTGCCACGCGAGCACATCAGCCTTCTCGAATTCGCCGCGCCGCAGGTGCTCCTGGATGCAGAAGTCGAGCAGACGCTGGTCCACGTTCTTGCCTGACTCCATGAGGCCGCGTTCGGCCCAGGCGAGTCCTTCGTCGTAGCGCCCGTGCTTCGCGCAAAGCTCTGCGACCAGCAAAAAACGGTAGGGACTCGACAGGTCCTTTGACCGGATGCGAACCAGTGCGTCCACATCGCCGTCGAGGTCGGCCAGCGCCTCCATCGCGCGTTCCAGTCGCATGCGTAGCGGGTCGAACGACGGGCGAAACTCATTGCTCGGCGCCAGTGCCGGCAGGCCGTCCCATCCGTTTTCTACAAGCATGCGGTACCGATGAATCCCAAGGTCGCCGAGCGGTTCGGCGTAAGCCGGCAACACATCGTAGAAGGTATCCCACACGCCGTCGGTCTGAAACCGGAACAGTCGCTCCGCGAGCTTCGTTGGGTCCGGTCGCGTCTGACGACATGCTTCGAGATGTACGGCGGCAAGCTCCATGATGGCCGGCATCACATCACCCCCGGAGTCATCAATCTGCTCGAGACTTGCTTCGGTGCCGGCAATCGCAAGCTCCGCAAGCTCGACCACCTGGGCGGCCTGAGGACTGGCAAGCCGCTGCCGCAGCATGTCCGCGAGCGACATCAGGCCGTCGCCGTACGCGCCGGCTTCGCGCCAGTCGAGCGGCCGCGAAATGCGCGTCGCCTGTCGTACCGCGGTCTTCATGCTCGGAAGGTCACTGGCGTTCGCCGCACGCGCCGCGAGCAACAGCCTGTCGCGCAGCGCCATGTCGCGCTCGACCGCTTCCAGCAACAGTTCGCGCACGGCTTCCGCATTCAGCGTCGCAACATATTCACGAATCTGCTCCTCGTATGTCTTGCGCTTTTTACGAGGCTTTGCCGGCTCTGACTCATCGGCATGAAACACTTCCGCGCCGGTATTCTCGAGCCACGACAGGGCGACCGCGACCGCGTGCTTGCAGAAGATACCGTCCTCGCCGACCGGACAGTCGCATTCGTAGGTCAGCTCGCCGTCGCCGCCTACGCCAAGCTCGACGCTGTACCGGTGCGTGCCGCGTACGTTCGCGCGAAGGACACCATCGCGCTCTTCGAGGCGCGAGACGACGCCCTCGTGGAAATACGCCTTGCCGCGCCCGAACGTTTTCGTGTCCACGAGCGACTGGATTTCGGCGAGGGTAATGATGTCGTGAAGTGGTGACTGGCTGGACATGGAGTACGTTTGAGATATGCGAGAAGGAAGGATGCACGAGCCAATCGGCTGTGGCCGGAATCCGAAAAACGAACGGCCACCCAAAAGGCCGCCGTCGCATGAGAAATTCCCTGACTATGCAGGAGGAATTTCGATTCCGGGAGGGACCAGGCGCGCCCGTTGGTACGACGTCTTTCCTTGAGCGATACGACAGATATAAGCAGTCGACGAATACTACCAACACGGTTTGTCAGCGCCCCAAGCGTAACGCTCCCGTAGAGCATCGGCGCGCACAATCCGGACCCTGTGGACGTCGACGAACGCAGCGAAATCACCGGCGACGTGGCGTCAGGTCAAGAGAACCGTTCATCTACTCTCACGCCGTCTCCACAACTTACGCGTCGGACTTCCACGGCCATGAGGGGTAGACTCGCCCGCTGCTTTCAACGCTCTCCCGTTGGTCCCCGGACTGTCCGCCATTGCGCTCGACATCGCCAGCGCTCGGAGCCTCGTCCGCCTGCAAGCTCTCGGAACTGCCATCGGTCGAATCAGTGCACACGCCCTCGCCGGCTTTCAGCGGCGGCAGGCCCGCGCCGAACCACGGAACTTCGCCCCGTAACGCAGCGACATACGCACGCCATCCCTCCACGTTGCCGGCAAACAGGCTCCGTCGAACAGTGGAAGCAAGACGCTTGCGATTCAGCTCAGGCTCAAGCAATTCCCGTGGCCATGCGAAGAAGGCGTCTGACACTCGCTGAACAAACTGCTCTGCTGTCATCCGCGGCGATACCTGTTCCAGGAGCGGGAAGCCTCCAAGCGGGTCGTGCGCTGCCGCCAGTTCGCGTACGGTCTCGTGGCCATCGCCACATTTCAGGAGACAGCTCACGACCTCCAGTACGTCTCCAAGGTGAAGCAACAAGGCACGGCGCTCGAATGCATCATTCATCTGCTCATTTCTCTCTACGTGAGTCGAAGCATGATTCTAGCTTGCCGGTCGCGCAAGCACTGTGAGAGGCACGGTGCTCACGGTGCTTCGAGCGGCAAAAACCCGGACTTATCCGCGAACCTGTCTGACAAAGCGTCCATCCTGTCAATTTACCAGCAACCCGGAACTGCCGATGCACGGCGAGGCGACAGGAGTCGCCCTCAGGCAACGCGGGCGCGCGGATTTCGATGGTCAGGGACGAGCCGGACTGTGGCGTCGGCCGTCCAGCCCCTGGCAATTCTCCGAGGCCTACTCACCTCGAAATATCCCGTTTCAGAAATCACAAATCCCTGGTCAACATTGCGGGCGTCTGCGGCGTTAAGGAGATGAACGGTGAGAAACCGTCCCGTTACCTGAACGAAAACTTGTTGGAGCGGAACATGAAAAACACGAACAGGCAGTCCCTGCGTTGTCAGGTCGAAAAGTGGCTCGCACCGGCTCCCACGATGCACGTTCATGTAACCAGATTCAGTCGCACCGCAGGGAATGGGAGACGCTATGTGTGCGTCGAAACGTCGTCACCAGCCGGAGCGCGCGCGTTGTTTTTCTTCAGGCACGATGACGGCAGGTGGAGCGTGTTCCCGCCCACTGCCAACAGGCGGAAGTCAACCGCAGAGCCCCCTCTCGCGCAGGTGGCTGCCACCACCTTTTGATGACGGTCACGAGTTTGCCGCGCTCGGGATTCAATCTGGTTTCGAGCTGGTGCACGGCTATTGAGCCGCATTTTTTCGCAGGATGGGCGAAGTCCACGAACACGTGGGGCGCCACCGCACGGCGCGTCGGTCGTCCCGGCACAAATCGAGCAAGTGTGAGCTATGCAGGTGAAGACCGCCCGAGCGACGGGAACTGGATGTCGAACAAATCTGACGCCGATTGTCGTCGTCGAGATGGGAGGGGGAACCGGTTGATGTGCATGATGCCGGTCCAATCCGGGCACACAAGATATTCATCGGAGCCGGGAAAGCAAGGCGACAGCTCACCCGCCGCGGCCCCTTGAAGACACGGCTCCTTCATCAAAGCACATTGGTAACTGCGATTGGGCCAAGGCTTGCAACCCTCACGCTCACCGAAGTAAATGCGCTCTTCGAATTTTGTCGGGAACGGACGATGGCAACTGGAACAGTGAGTCTCTTCCTGTAACCAGCAGCGAGACCGGCGCGGACGGCGGCTAAGGCGCCACGCATTGCATGTTCACCTTAGCTCGCCGCGCCGTGCGACCACCGGTTCAACGTTCCTTCAAATTACTGCTTCGCCGCTTTTGCTGCTTTCTCGACTGTCTGGTCAGCCGCTTCGGTCACCTCTAATGCGGCTTTTGTTGCGGCGTCCAGGTTACTTTGCGCGACTTCGACTGCCTGCTTCGTGGCCTTTTGCACGCTTTCCTGAGTGGTGTTGGCCAGCGTGATAGCTTGTTTCAGAAATGCGATTGTGGCTTCGGAGCCGACCGGGGCGTTTTGCGCGAGTTTCTCGACGAACGATTGAACTTGGCGGCTGACCTCCTGGTACCGCGCATTGACGACCTCTGCTAGCTGCGTTTGCGTGATCGACGCAATCTCCGCAACCTGACGTTCGTACGTCAGGACCTTCTCCGCCGAGTGCAGCGCCAGCGCGTCTTGCAGACCGGTAACTTCCTGTCGGTCCTTTTTCGCCAGCCCGTCTTGCTCGTGTTGGTGCCAATTGGCAAGCGTCATTTTCGCCGTATCCAGATTCAGTCTGACGAGCTTTTCCTCGCCCTCCAGCATTTTGCTGGCCAGGCCGAAAAAGAAGTCAAGATTGGCTTGCTGGGTTGTAGCAGCCTGTCTCTGAAAATCAGTCATGTTCGCCTCCGGAAGATGTATGCCCAACGCCAGCATGTTCCGCAACGGTGACCAACTGATGAAGCGCCTCGTCTGGAAGCTCTCGGGTCGGCTGCATTTTCGACACCGGCTCCGCAGGCGTATTGGTCTCAGCCGCGAGCCCGCACAACGTCCTCAGCGCTGGGCTGCGTAAGGGTGCTCTGCGGACGTCGACAGATGCAGGAGCCGCAAACGCCGAAAATTCAATTACAGGACGGCAGCGGTCGGGGCGCCAATTGAATCTGCCTATCTGGGGCACCCTTGAAGAAGGGTGTTTTTTCTCTCGCCGCCACCTGCTGAATGCGTCTGCGCCCTTATCGCGATGCGCTTTCGCCGGAGACCATCATCACGATGGGTGACGAGGTCGTGGAACAGCGCGCCGTTCTTTTCCACGCAAGCAGATATTTCGCCAGCGGAACTTCCGGCACCCGGTGGTGACCAAGGCCGGTGACGCACGAACAGGTGCCGACCTCCGGGTAGGTTTTCCGACAGACCTACGTCTGCGAGCGTTGTCATTGCGCTGCTACTTCACTCGAAGAAAGCGGCGGAGTGACTTCTGGCCACGTACGGGATAGGGAAAACGGTATCCGTGTCGATTACACCGGGCATTTAAAGCGTTAACTCAGAGCGGGGAAGGCGCGCCGCAACGGGCGTTCAGGTGCAGTGAAGTTCACGCGAACGGCATGCCAGCCCGGTTGATGGCGTTCGACCGCAAGCATCAACGTCGAAGTCGTGTCACACCTTCGTAGCCTGAAGCACGTAGGTTTGGTCACGATGAGTTACAGGAGCATTGCACGTCATGAATCGTCGTCTGAATCTTGATGTACATCTGCAAGGCACTCTCAAACACAACGGCTCCAGGCGGGCCTTCGCTGCACGACTGGACATGACCATCAAGCGCGCCAGGGTGACCTCCGGTCGGGTGGCCAGGTCACTCGGCGTACCGGAACACGAGGTGACCCTTTGGCGCGCCGGAGTTACCGTTCCGAAGAGCACGGATTGTGCGCGCCTTTCCGAACTTCTCGACGTGGACGTCGTCTGGCTATGTGCAGGTCAAGCGTAAGCGACAGCATGTCATGGCAGTTCTCATCGGACACGGCCTCGCACGCGGTTCGGCTTGTCGCCACTCACCGGCACCTCGGTCGGGTCACGTGCCTGGCTCCTGCCATTGACCGGCAGCACGGTCGAAATGGCATGTTTGAAGACAAGTTGCGCAGCCGGGCCAGACTCCAGCAGAACTGCAAACTGGTCAAAAGCGGCCAGTTGACCGGTCAGTCTGATGCCGTTCACGAGGAACACGTTTACGGTGGTCTTGTCGTTCAAGAGCATCTGAAAAAAATCGTCTTGTCCGCCTGGGCGTCCCGGCCATGTTCGAAGTCAAAGTGTTAGGTCCTTAGATTGTACCGGCGATACCTGAAGCGGCCAGTCCACCGGCCTTCATCAATTACGACGGCTTCCTTCGCAAACCCGTGGACGGACCGGTGTTGCTGGCCACAATGCGACGGCTGCTGGCGGACCACATAACCCATCGCGAGCAACAGCGCCGCAAGGCAACGTAGTCGAAAAGCCGCCTCTTGTGCTGACGAGGGAAATCGAAATATGGCTGTTGAAAGGAAATGCCGATTCCAAAGGCACGTTGGTAAGTCAGCAAAAATTTCTGCTCGCAGTAATCAGGCCGCCAAGCAGGTGAGACATATCGACAAGGCGCTGCGCGACCAGATGTCGAACCTCACCTTCGCATTGCCATGTTCCGTACACGGCAAGTAGCGATGCGCCGAGCGCTTCCTTTCTCTGCTTCTCGAGCAGGCTCGGCTACACGATTACATTCACGTTGCCGGTCTCGTCTTCAAGCGTAACAAACATGACCCCCTTCGCAGTGCCCGGCCGTTGCCGTGCGGTAACAAGACCGCAGCCTCGTGCGAGCCGCCCGTCGCGATAGGTGCGCAGAGTCGACGCTGGCATCAGCCGGTTTGCGAGCAACTCCGGCCGCAGCAGTTCGCGCGGATGTCGACCAAGCGTAAGACCGACAGACCGATAGTCAGCGACGATGCCAGCACTGTGCTCAAGCGACGAGTCCCAAACGCTGATGGCCACATCGACCGGCAGCACCTTGACGCCATGGCGTTGTGCATCCCGTACTAACTGCGAAGGCGAGGAGAAGCGCATCGCTGTCAGTCCGTCTTCGCGACCGATGCGCTCCCTGCTTCGTCCTGCTTTCACGCTCTATCATTGACCGAATGCTTCGCGTTCGAGTTGTTCACGGGAAACGTGGCGCACGTCCTTGCCTTTGACTACGTAGATAATGAATTCCGCTATGTTCGTCGCATGGTCGCCAATGCGTTCGATGGCCTTTGCGATGAAGAGGTAGTCCAGCGCGATGGGGATGATTCGGGGAGCCTCCATCATGTACTTCACCAGCTCATGGACGAACAAACGAAACTGGTCATCGATAGCGTCGTCGTCGCGGACGATTTGTGCTGCGGCAACTGTGTCGAGGCGCGCGAATGCATCAAGCGCACCGCGGAGGATAGTCATGGCCATCTCACCGGATAACGCGATTTCCGCGACATTGATGGTCGGTGCATTGTGGTCTTCTGCAATTCGTCGAGTCCGCTTAGCGACCTTCCGCGCTTCATCCCCAGCACGCTCGAGGTTCGTGACGATTTTCGAAATGGCCATCAGCAGACGCAGGTCGCGTGCAGCCGGCTGGTACCGCGCGATGATGTTGATGCACTCTTCATCGGCCTCCGCTTCGATGGCATTGACTCGACGCTCGTCGGCGATGATTCTGTCGACCAGGTCCAAATCGAGGTGGTTAAGCGCCTGCATCGCATTCATGACTTGCGATTCAACGAAACCGCCCATCTCGAAAACCTTGGACAATACGTGGTTGATGTCAGCGTCGAATCGACTGGAAAGGTGGTTATCGGGCATAGGAATCCGTGCCAGCCAACCCAGCTGTTTTTGTAATCGCCGCGCGGTTTCGTGACCGCTCCATCACGTCATGGCGCGCGTCGTAGGAACAGTGGCCGATGTTCCAGGAACCGTGCAGGAGCATTCAGTGAAGCACAGCGGCGAACCCCGGCCCGCACGGGCAATCCGCTCGGACCATGGTACAGCTACGATTTTGCTGGTCGACCAGTCTTGACGGTTTCGACCGCAGAAACAGCTGCCAGCAGACCCTCGGCGGTGGGGGCCGAGTCCAGCAAGAGCAGACCAGCGCGAAGAAGCTCGCTTTTTTTCACCGAGACGCCTGCGTCGAGACACTTCTGTTTCAGCGCCGCGATTTTCTCGTAGTCGGACCTCGGCATCGTGAAGCTGTCGCGAACCACCTTCTCTTTCTTCGCGCGTTTCGCTTTCACCTCGGCTGCCGGACTGACTTGCGCTGCCTCAACGGGTTTCGCGCGCTTCTGTTTGCCGACCTTCGTCGGAGCCGGCTGGGCATCTGGCGCTGCGGCTGCGGCCATGCTCTTCTCATCCGCTGGCTTCTCATCGGCTTTCGCATGGCCGTTGACATTCTTCGGGAAGTGAAAGGCCTTCTTCGTCGGCTTCCTCACGCTGGGTTCACTCATGACCATCTCCAGACTGATAAACGGTATAAACAGTATATACCGTTAATTTGCGATTGCCAGACCGCATTCGAGATGCCGCCCTCATGCCAGGACCATCAAGTTGTCCACACAATCTGTTTGCAAGGCTGTGGACAATTCCCGGGCAAGCGGACAAGTAGCTGAAAAGATTGATTTTGTGCGACCTGTTGCGGAGAAACCCATGCGGCACGCTCAATATCGATGTCGCCGCCGTCGAGAAGTACAAAGCAGAGAAAGACGCCGCGAAGCAAGCTTGGCTCGACTCCCTGACTGAGGACGACGGCCCAATGAAGCGTGATACTCCACTGATGACTGCGTTACATGGATAGTGGTCGCGCTCGGAGCCCTCACTATCGCTCTCTTTATCATTGTTATGTGCGGCGGACAGTGAAGGGCGTTCGGTGGTCGTGATGCCGTGACGGCAACGATCGAGCCACCGGCCAATCGCCTCGGGCACCATGGCTGTGCCGGGACCCACTGTTGGGCGTCGGATGCAGTCTGAGGATAGCCGTTGATCGTTGCCAGCAGCGCCAGGCCGCTGGAACAGGTGTGTCTTGCCGCAATAGGGCTGCGGCCTTTCTAACCGCGACTACCATTGCGCGGCAAGGCCCCGGAGACGGGGTTTCGATCGTCCTTCGTTGACATATCAATTATCTGCGCCACGCAGGCGGCTGGTGGCCGGGATGGCGTCGTCGCTTTACCGTCACCGGACGGGAGATGGCCTGCGCGGCAGCATTTTCTCGAGGACACCCCGTGACACCGACTGGTAGGCCGCTACTGCTGCCGCGATCGACGCCTCGTCCAACTCCAGGCTGGCCGCGTCGGCTTCGTTCAGCGCGAGCGCGGGGTGGGTGCGGAAGTTTAAGCGCAAACGCCGGCAATCGGCGGCCCTGTGCCACTTAGCCAGGCTGTCCGCCGCAGCCGGGTTGTATTGCGCCGGCCATCCGGAGCTCGTGCGCCGCCGCCTCGTCGATAAGGATGGGAGCCGCGAGGCTTAACGAATGGATCCCTACGACAGTTCATCGGCAGCGCATGCGCAAGACTTCAGGGCCAGCATGGGGGCGCGCTGCCTAGTGCGCTAGCCGGCAAATCCCAGTGCACGTCGACGCCGGCGATCCGCCACGGCGCCGCAATGCGGCGAGCCGGCCCCCATGGAGTCGATTCGATCGCCGCGCTCGCGTCGGCTGCGGATTCCGAGGCGAGCGAGGTGTCGTCCCACGGTGCGTTGAAGTCGATGAGCAGTCTTGCGGTCTGGGCGAGCGAGAGTCGCGCGCGCGTCGCGATGCCGTGCTCGAGCCGGCGCTTCAGGCCGCGCAGCACCGCGGCCGCCACCAGATAGCCGGTGGCGTGGTCCAGCGCCTGCACCGGTAGCGGGACGGGCGAGGCGGATGCGCGCCAGCGCATTCCCGCGTCGGCGATGCCGCTGCTCATCTGCACCAGGCTATCGAAGCCGCGACGCATCCCCCAAGGTCCGCTCCAGCCGTAAGCATCGAGGCTGACGTCTACGAGCCCGCGCGCGAGGCGCTCGCGCGTGGCCGCGTCAAAGCCGAGCCGGTCGAGCGCGCCCGGGCGCAGGCCGTGCACGAGCACATCGGCGTCCGCCAGTAGCCCAGCAAACGTCGTATGTCCGGATAACGTTTTCAAGTCGAGCCGGGCGCAGCGCTTGCCGAGCGTGACGTCCGGCACGGCGCCGGGCTCGTCCCAGTCCGGGGGATCGATGCGCAAGACCGTCGCGCCCAGGCCCGCAAGAAAGCGCGTAGCCGTTGGCCCGGCGAGCACGCGCGTCACGTCGAGCACGCGCACGCCGTCAAGCGGTCGCTTGAGCGCGATGGGCCAGCCAGGCACGGTGCCAGTTGGCCCCTTGTCGTACGCGACGACCGGTTCGGCCGCTACCGCGCTGCCTTGTGGATGCGTACGCCACGCGTCGGCGTCGCGCATCTGCGCGGCACAACCGCCTGCATCGATGATCGCCTGTTCGAGGTCGGCGCCTTCCCATGTCGCGACGGCCGCGGCGGCCGCGTGGCGGTCGGCGACCGCGCCGAGCGTGCGACGCACGGCCGCCCGGTGATGAGCCGCGTTAGCATGCAGGCGGATCCAGCCATCGCGGGTCGGGTAGTCGCCCGTCAATGGATCGCGCAACGGGGGAACCTGCCAACCGTCCGGGCGCAGCGACGTCGCAAACCAGAACGAGGCAAGCCGCCGGTCGACTTCGACAGCCGCGGGCTGGCGGGTCTGAAAGGGGGATGAAGTGGGCTCGTCCGAGAGCGAGCGCGCGGCGTGCGGATGCGCATGCGCGAGCAGTTCGTCGACTGCGAGCGCCGCGGCGGCGACCGACGCGGCGGCGAAGTCGGTGACTGCGAACGCCGACGGCAGACTGCCGGTGCCGCGAAAGGCGAGTCGGTCGACATCGTCGGCCTGGCCGCCGAGCGCATTCCACAGGGTGCGGGTCAGGGCGAGCGAGGCAGACGACATCGCGTTGCTCCTTGCCGAATCAGAATTCGAGATCGACGCCCTTGGTTTCCGGCGTCGCGAGGATCGCCAGGATTGCCGCCACGGCGTAGACCATCACGAAGAGACCGATATAAATATAGGCTCGATGGATCCCGTACGCATGCAGGATCAGGCCGGCGATGATCGGAATGAGCCCCCCGCCGTAGACCTGCGACACCTGATAGGCGGCGCTCGCGCCCGACGCGCGGAAGCGCGTCGGGAAGTTCTCGGTATAGAAGGTCGGGATCGCGCCATATCCGAAGCCGAACACGAAGCCGAAGCCGATCACCTCGGCGAGCACCGCGAGCCAGAAGTTGCCGGTGTTGATCAGGTAGAAATAGGGGATCGCCCACACGAGGAAGACCACGGCCGAGATCAGCAGGATCGTGCGTCGGTTGATGATGTCCGCGAGCAGCGAGCCGATGATCATGAACACCAGCATCGAAGCGGCAGCAATGAGGCCGATCGTTTCCGCGAGTGTTCCGGCGAAGCCGACCGCTTTCATGTAGCTCGTGCCGAACACGAAGCTCAGGAAGAACGCGCCGCCGAACATCGCGTTCACGAGCGACGTGCGCAAGATGCGTAGCGGCATTTCCTTCCACACGCGAGCGGCCGGACTTTTGAGCGTTTCGGCGCCATGCTTGAAGCGCTCGAACACGAAGCTGTCCATGGTGCGGGTCCGGATCACGATGCCGACGATCGCCACCGCGAAGCCGACATAAAAGAAGATCCGCCAGCCCCAGGCGGTGAACTGCTCGGGCGACATCAGCGACTTGACCAGGATGACCGAGCCGAAGCCGAGGAGGAGGCCAAGCGGGATCGCGAATCCGACCCAGGCTCCCCAGAACGCGCGACGCTTTGACTTCGCCGCCTGCTCGACGACCCACGTCGCAGCGGTGCCGAATTCGGCGCCGAAGCTGATGCCCTGCACCAGGCGGAACAGGATCAGGAGGATGGGGGCGGCGGCGCCGATGCTGTCGTAAGTCGGCGTCAGTCCGATTAAAAGCGTGCTCACGCCCATCAGCAACAGCGCATAGACCATCGCGTCCCTGCGGCCTTTGCGATCGGCGATGTTCCCGAAGATGAACGCGCCTACGGGGCGGATCACGATGCCGAGTCCGTACACGCCGATCGCGGCCGCGATGGCGGCGAGATTGGGCAGCTTGAAGAAGATCTCGCCCCAGACGGTGGCGGCGATAATCCCCGTGACGAGGAAGTCGTACTGCTCGATGACCGACCCGATGATGCTGGCCAGCGCAACCTTGAAAATCTGCTGCTGCGAGGGCGCTGCTACACCTTTTTCGACTGTTGCCATTTTTTGTCTCCGTGCGCTCGTTAACCGTATCCTGGAGCGTGATGTGCGCCCCGTCGGCGTGTGGTCCGCATCATTCGCGTTTCTGCGTGCCTTTATTAATTAAAGCTATTCTCTGTCTGCAGTCTACTGCGTCAATCGTCGGCAAGGCTCAGGCGATTCGGCTGGCGGCGCTCGATCGCCCACTTGAGCAATGCTGCCGCGCGCAGCGGCCCATGCGCGAATTTTCCGTAAGGCATCGTCAGGAACAAGGCGATCACTGCGCCCAGATGAAGCGCGAGCAGCGTAGGCATCGCCGCGCTCGCGCGCCACGCGGCGAGCGCGAGTCCGCTCACGGCGATGAACAGCAGCATCGCAATGAAGCCGAGATCCATCGGTTTTTGTTGCGCATCGCCCTGCAGCGGGTGTCGGCGCAGATTCAGCCATCCGAGGCCGAGCGTGCCGACCGTGATGCCGATGCCGCCCGCGATGCCCAGCAGCGCCGGCAGGCTCATGTACGCATACGGCGCTTCGAGACCGAGCAGGTAGTGATAGAGCGTGGCGACGCTCGTTGACAGGAAGCACAGCAGAAAGCCGTAGAAGGTGGTCTGATGGAAGTGTCGGCGGGCGAGCGAGAAGCGGTCGTCGTCGTTGTTGCAGCCGTCGCCGTGGCCGCCACCGAGATACTTGAGCGTGGCCACCGCCGCGCCGGCCTCGGCCGTTTCCGCGGCACTCGCCACGCCGGGCCCCATCTCGCGCCAGAAGCGCCGCACGCCGACGCCAAGCGCAACGACCGCGAACAGGAACACCGGCGCGAACACGCCGACCATCAGCCGGTGCGGGAATACATCGTAGAAGCTGCCTCCGGGCGCGGCGCGCCATAGGGTGCCGCGCAGCGCGAGCGCGAGAATCAGGAACAGCGCGAAGCCGGCGGCGAGCGCCAGCGAGACCACGAGCCCGTTGCGCTCGTAAAGTCTGCCGAAAGCGCTTGGCCACGCGTAAAGGCGGTACGTGCGCAGGCGCACGCGAGCCATCGCCTGAGGCACGTTCACCGCGAACTCATGCGGCGGCGCGTACTGGCACGCGTGCAGGCACGCGCCGCAGTTGTGGCACAGGTTCGCGAGGTAATGCACGTCGGCGTTGCCGAACTCCAGACGCCGTGTCATTGCTGGAAATACCGCGCAAAAGCCTTCGCAATAGCGGCATGCATTGCAGATCTGCAGGATGCGCGCGACTTCGTTCTCCGCGGTGGCGGCGGGTGGGACGAACGACGAACCATCCGCCGCGGCCCGGGCATCGCGGATCAGGATCTCAAGCGGCTGCATCTGCGTGTTCCTCGCGTGCTGCGGCGGCCGCGTTGCTCCCTGCGATGCGGCCGAAGGCCGTTCCGATGCTCATGCCGACGCCCGCCGTGTAACCTTGGCCGAGCACGTTGCCCGCCATCATTTCGCCCGCCACGAACAGGTTCGGGCTGGGGACGCCGCCGAAGTGGACGGCGGCTGTCTGATCGGTCTTCAGGCCGAGATAGGTGAAGGTGACGCCCGGCCGCAGCGCATAGCCGAAGAAGGGCGCGGTGTCGATCGGACGCGCCCAGTGTGTCTTGGCCGGCGTGAGGCTTTCGGTGTGGCAGTCGTCGAGCTGCGTGTGGTCGAACGTGCCGGGCCGGCACGCCGCGTTGTAGGTGTCGAGCGTCTGCATGAAGCGCGCATCGTCAAGGTCGAGCGCGCGGGCGAGTTCCCGCAGGCTGTTCGCCCGCGCGCCGGGAAACACGGGCGGCATGAAACGGCCGACGGCTTTTGCATCGATTATCGAATAGGCAATCTGGCCCGGTTGCTGCGCGACGAGCCGGCCCCAGATTGCATAGCGCTTTGGCCAGAAGTCCTCGCCTTCGTCGTAAAAGCGCACGGCCTCCCGGTTGACGACGATGCCGAGCGATACGCAATCGATGCGCGTGCAGATTCCCCCATCGTAGAGCGGCGCTCGCGCGTCGATCGCAACCATGTGAGCCTGCATCGGGTCGCCGATGCGGTCCGCGCCGGCGTCGAGCATGAAGCGCAGCAGCGTGCCGTTGTTGAAGCGCGAGCCGCGGATCAGGAAGTTGTCGGCCGGGTACTCGCCGCGCTCGTTCTGTCCCCACGCGGCGCGCAGCCACTCGCGGTTCGATTCGAAGCCGCCGGCTGCAAGCACGCAGCTGCACGCCGCGATGCGTTCGTCGGCCACATAAGCCGCGACGAAGCGCGGGCCGTCGAGCTCGAGCCGGTCGACGGGCGCATCGTAGCGTATCTGTACGCCGAGCTGCCCGGCGCTGCGGTAGTACGCGTTGACGAGCGCCTTACCGCCGCCCATGAAAAACGCATTGGTGCGCGCCGTATGGAGCGCGCCCGACAGCGACGGCTGGAAACGCACGCCGTGACGGTGCATCCACGGACGGCAGCTCGACGAGGCCCGGATCACGAGGCGGGCGAGCGCTTCGTTCGTCTGCCCGCCCGTGACCTTCAACAGGTCCTGCCAGAATTCCTCTTCGGGATACTCGCCGACGAGCACGTCCTGAGGGGTGTCGTGCATGCAGCGCAGATTGCGCGTGTGCTGTGAATTGCCGCCGCGCCATTCGCGCGGCGACGTTTCGACGAGCAGCACCGAAGCGCCCGCTTCGCGCGCCATCAGCGCCGCGCAGAGGGCGGCATTGCCGCCGCCGATTACAAGGACATCGACCATGTCAATTGCAACCAGAATATCCAACCAGGGTATCGATCGATTGGAAATAAGCACCAATCACGCCCGCGCTGTCCGATGAGCATTTCGATCTGGACGATCTCGTCGCATTATGCGCGCTAATGGACCTTGGCAGTTTCCGGAAGGCAGCCAACACGGTGCATCTATCGCAACCGCACCCGACGTCTGCGGTGCCATCGCCATCGACATGAATGCCTTTTCCAGGCTCCCGCAAAGACTCACCCTTTGCGACTGTGGCAGAGGCGGCGCCCCCCCAATGCATCGGCCACCACCACCTGCCATCGCGTGAAATGCTGCGAAAAGAACGGGATCCACAGCTGGCCATTTTGGCGCGGCGTCTTTTGGCTTTTTGGCATCTTCGCGGACTGAAGCGCGCCTATGAGAGGAGGGCCAAGTTTGAATTTTCCGCCAGTGCCAGCCGGATGGACTTCGCCGTCGGCTTCCAGCGAAGAAATGACCCGACCGACGCGCTCTCGGGTTACATCCAGTGCCTTGGCTAGAAGCGTCGCCGTCCATTCGCCACCGTCCGCCATCAAATCCAACACCCGTTCGCCCAGAGTAGCGACAAAGTGTCCGGTCATCGCCATTTTTTCCCCTCCAGTCATACAGTTGATGTATCAACTATATTCGCGACTATATAGACCGGGGAGAAGACTCCAATCCGGTCTCCGTCGCAACCCAGTGCAAAGCTGCATCCACTTCGGCCAGCGTCCAACCCACGCGTTGCTTTCGACGGTCGTGAACAAACTCACGCACCTGTAAGAAGAGGACCCCGGCCATGACGGCGGTTGTCAACGCAGTTGTCGCGTCACTTCAAGCAACCTGCTCTAGTTCTTCCGGCTGCATGCGCTCCGGATTGAGCCAGACTTCATCCTTCAATTCCCAATCGCGCGTCGATCGGGACCAACGCCGTGGATTGCGCTGCTTGGCCCTTGCATAAACGACGTCACGTTGCGCGAGCACTGCGGCGGCTACGCCGTTGTGGCGCTGCGCCGGCGTGACGAATTTCAGGCCGCTGTGTTTGTGCTCATGGTTGTACCAACGCATGAACTGCTGCGTCCAGGCCCGCGCTTCATCAATTCTGCCGAACGGCCTGCGCGGGTAGTCGGGCCGGTACTTGCAGGTGCGGAACAACGACTCCGCGAACGGGTTGTCGTTACCCACACGCGGCCTGCTGAACGAGGCCACGACCCCCAGGTTTTCCAGCGTGGCGAGCATCGTCGCGCCCTTCATCGGGCTGCCGTTATCGGAGTGCAGCACCAGCGGACGTCCTGCCAGGCCCTCCGCCAGACTGGTACGTCGCATCAGCAACACAGCCAGTTCCGCCGCCTCCGCTTCATGCACTCCGTGACCGACTATCTTGCGGTATAGGTTGTCTGTCCTGCGTTCGGTGATACTGGCAGGTAGCTGCCAGCGAAGGCGGGACATGCATCCGTGGGCTACGAATAATCTTGCGCAACGTTCTGACGTTTCGTCAGTCACAACTGGTTGCGGGTTTTCGACGGCCGTGGAATTTGTCTGCAAGCCGCGCCAGGACTGGATTTCAGCTCAGAGTAGCCAGATCGGCTAAAGTCCAGATTTCTGGACGCAGCGAATGACCCGAAGCCCATACTGGCAAGAGATTCCAACAAGATTGCGCCTGGAGCAGTTCGAGCGATTTGTCTGGCCGCATCTGAGCCTGGGCCGTCGCGGACCTCCCCCACGCTGGCCTTGCACAAGATCTTCAACTACATCCTGCAGGCACTGTACATGGGTTGCCAATGGAAGATGCTGCCGATCGACAGGAATGCAGCAGAAGGTCACCCTGAAATTCACTATTCGCGCATCTACCGCACGTTTCGTCGCTGGCAGGCCGATGGTTGCATCGATGCCATCTTTTCGGGCTCGGTGCAGCAACTTCATCAGGACCAGCTGCTTGACCTTTCGGTCATCCACGGCGACGGCACCACGACGGCGGCGAAGAAAGGCGGCGACAATCTCGGGTATAGCGGGCACAAGCATCTGAAGGGCGACAAGGTGGTGGCCTTGTGCGATCGCAACTGCAACGTCATTGCTCCACTCATCAGCGCTCCCGGCAACCGCAACGAATCACCGCTGTTGCGCGACGCGCTGCCCAGCCTTCGTTCGACGGCAGGCAGTTGTCGGCCATGAAGAGACGTTCGCCAAGTCGCTTGAGTGGACATTCATTCGTCGGCTCCACTCTCGCTAACGGTCGTTCGGCCTCCGGACAGTGCGTCGGGTGTTCGGCATTCCATGCGCGATCGTGCCGACATACATAAGGGCATACTCGGTCCCCATGCTCCGCGTTGACGTAAATCCACTGGGTCTCGCCGACGCAATGCACGAAGACGTCGATGCGTGTCTGGGCGCCGACGACCCATTCCGAAAAGCCCACCTCGCGATCGACAACACCGGAAGTGTTGTAACTAATATTCGAGAATACTCGTAGCGTCACCTGCCAGTTATTGATTGGGGAAACTGTTCGCGCAACCGCTTCTTGTTGATTTTCCCGACACTTGTCTTCTCCAGCGAGTCGACGAACTTGACGATCTGCGGCACCGCATATTTGGAAATTACCCCTTTGTCACTGAACATGAGGACGTGCCTGGTGATTTCATCCTCGGTGACCGGAGGAGTGTGGTCCTCTGCGAGCACGATCAACGCCACCGGGCGTTCGCCCCATTTCGTATCTTGGACTCCGATTACGGCAACCTCGGCAACGCCTGGATGTTGGGAGATCAGACTTTCGATTTCGAGCGAGGACACCCACTCGCCGCCGGACTTGATCACGTCCTTGAGACGATCTGTGATCTGCAAATAGCCATCGGTGCCGATGCTGGCGATGTCCTGCGTATGCAGATAGCCGCCCGCCCACAGTTGCGCGGAGGCCGCTTCGTTTTTCAGGTAGCCTTGGGTCAACCAGGGCGCGCGCACGACGATTTGACCCGCCGCCTTGCCATCGTGCGGCATGTCGCGCATCTGCTCGTCGACAACGCGTAGCTCAACCAGCGGTAACGGCAGGCCCGTAGTGCAGCGCAAGCGCAACTGTTCGGCGGCATCGCGCGTAGCGTCCCCCGGTTTCAGTTGCGCGAGGCTGAGGGCGGGACAGGTTTCGGACATGCCGTATCCGGCGAAAATGTCGATGCCCCGTTCGAGCGCCGCGCGCGCCAAACCATGAGGCAACGCACCGCCGCCGATCACGACCTTCCAGTGGCTGAGATCAATATGTCTGGACAACGACGAACTCAGCAGCATGTGCAGGATGGTGCCGACGCAATGCGAGAACGTGACGTTTTCATCGCGTATCAGTTGGAGCAATCGGTCCGGAATGTAGCGGCCGGGATAGACTTGCTTCACACCCAGCATGGTCGCGACGTAGGGCATGCCCCATGCGTGTACATGAAACATTGGCGTGAGCGGCATGTACACGTCGCCGCGATGAAAGCGCTGGCCACTTACAGGGCTAGCCAGTGCGGCCATCATTGAAAGGGTATGTAAAACCAATTGGCGATGGGTGAAGTAGACGCCCTTTGGTAATCCGGTGGTGCCCGTCGTGTAGAACGTAGTGGCGCGAGTGTTTTCGTCGAAGTCGGCAAAGTCGAACCTCGGCGAGCTTGCGGCGAGCATCGCCTCATACTCGGTGGAGAACCGGATCGTGTGTGTGCATTGCACGCCGTCGTCGTCGATCAGAACAATGGTATGCACTGTTTCGAACTGCTCCTTGATCGCTTCGATCGTCGGCAGGAAATCGGTATGAACGAGCAGCACCTCGGCGCCGGCATGATTGATCGTGTACAAGATCTCCGCCTGGGACAAGCGGACGTTGACGGTCTGCAATATGGCTCCCATCATGGGTACCGCGAAATAGCATTCGAGGTAACGATGACTATCCCAATCCATGATTGCCACTGTGCTGCCATGTTCTACGCCAAGGCTGCTCAGACCGTTTGCCAGTTGCGCAATGCGTTCTGGCAGGATCGAATAAGTCAGCCTTCGCTTGCCGAGATATACGATTTCCTGTTCGGGTGCATGGGCGAGCGGCGTATGCAGCAACTGCTTGATCAATAGTGGGTACGCATAGGCTGATACCTTCGTATCCATCGCCTGCTCTTGTACTGTTTGTCGGTTCATTACGGCACCTTCCGGTTGTGTCATGTGTATCGACTAGGAAAGTTAGATCATAAAAGCTTTACGTCGATAATCGTCGATCGCCCGTATCGCTTTTGCCTATTCCAATCGAAAGAGGCGGAGTGCTGAGGAAGACGAGCAGAAACCACGAATACGAGAATCATAAAAACCAGACATCGGAAAACGATGTAACAGGTCCGCGCAGGTGGTTGACCAATGCTTGTTCCGCAGGCGTTGGATACCGGCCGGGCAACGTCATCACGTACAGCCTTGCTGTGCTAGTGCAGGCAACTGTAGAGAGGTTTCCCAGAGCGGGTTCATCATTTTGTAACTGATGCTGATCATTTCGACACTCTTCGCATTGGAAATTGCCCGAGTTTCCTAACTGCTCTCCACTAGATATTTGCTATCTCTGATCGATTGGCGCGCACACCATCGCGCGTCCCATCAACGCTCGGTCGCCGGGTTGACATTTCTCGCGCAATTGTCGACGTCGATGTCGAATCTGACAGTCTGCCTCTACAAGACGGGCATGCGGTTCAATGCCCGGAAGATGTGTCGCCTAGATCTAAAGTGACGAAAAGATAAAAATGCGTGACGAAAAGAATAATGGGAAATCAGCTGCGTCCTTACACTGAATCAAGACGCGACGCCTGTCCGGCGCGGTTTCTCGTTGCGACAAGGGTGTTGCACGATTGATCACCTTATTACCCTTTAAGAGGTTGCTTGATGAAATTTAGAGACAAAGTGGCACTCGTTACCGGCGCGGGGCCTGGGCTCGGCAAGGCTTGTGCGGTAGCGCTGGCCAAAGAAGGCGCACGCGTGGTGATTTGCGATGTCAACGATCAGTCGCTGGAAGAAGCCCGCGCCGAAGTCGAAGCATGCGGTGCCGAATGCCTCGCCTTGCGATGCGATGTTTCGTCCAGTTCGGAGGTGAGCAATCTGTTCGCGCAGGTCGTCGCGCGCTTTGGGACACTGCACATTCTGGTCAACAATGCAGCGCTGACTCCTAATCGTCCAATTGACACAGAGCGTCGCAACAAGCTGTATGCGTACATGCAAACGCCGGTGCCGCGCCAGTCGCTGGGGTTCACGAGTGAGATTGACGATGAGGAGTGGCACCGTTATTGGGGCGTCAATGTCCACGGCGTCTTTTATTGCACACGGGAGGCGTTGAAGCTGATGGAGCCGCAGCGCGACGGGAAGATCATCAATATCGCGTCGATTGCTGGACTGTCGATCAAGAGCGCGCATAGCCCGCATTACTGCGCAACCAAGGGAGCGGTGATTGCATTCACGAAGTCGGTTGCATTCGAAGTGGCCGGCGCGAATATCTTCGTCAACGCGATGGCGCCGGGCGGAGTGGCCACCCCGGCATTTAACGACTATCTCGACAAAATCGGCGACGAAGGTCGCAATCGACTGTGGCAAAGCTGCCCGCTGGGCCGCTTTGGTACTGTGGAAGAGTACGCGTCGACTGTCGTCTATCTGGCGGGTGAGCACTACCTGGTAGGTCAGGTGGTCAGCCCGAACGGCGGCTCGGTCATTTGACCACTGTTATATGAAATCGAAATGTACGACGGCTGCCAAGCCGAAATTCCCCAGCCGAATGCTCGGCCGGTCTGGTGAATCATCCTTCATTTATCGTCTTGTGACGTATCTACGAATGCTGTCGTATACAACTCAACACGGAGAGACACGTTGCAGACTGACAAAACGGCGCTACCGCTAGCGGGCGTGCGCGTCCTGGACCTTTCCCGCATTCTTGCCGGACCTTGGTGCGCCATGGTGCTGGCCGATCTGGGCGCCGAGGTCATCAAGGTCGAACATCCGGAAAGGGGGGACGACACGCGTGACTGGGGGTTGCGAGTCGGTACTTCCGAAACGGCCTATTTCAATAGCGTCAACCGGAACAAACGTTCCGTCAGCCTCAACTTGCAGTCGATAGAAGGTGCTGAATTGGCGCGCGCATTGGCAAGAGAATGCGACATCGTCATCCAGAATTTCAAGGTCGGTGGTGCAGCGAAGCTTGGGCTTGGCTATGACGATCTGCGTGCCGATCGCGAAGACCTGATTTACTGCTCGATTTCCGGATACGACCACACCGGTGCTGAAGCAACGCGTCCGGGCTACGACCTCGTCGTTCAGGGGGAAGCGGGCCTGATGGGTATCAATGGTGAGGCGAATCAGCCGCCGTTGAAGTTTGGCGTGGCGGTCGTGGACCTGTTCACCGGCATGTACTCAGCGCAGGCGATACTGGCCGCGCTGTATCAGCGGCAACGCACGGGCCAGGGCCGCTCGATCGAGATGGCACTGTTCGATTGTGGATTGATGATCACCGCGTACTACGGCCTCGAAGCCTTGCTGATGGGCGGCGATCCGCCGCGCTACGGCAACGCGCATCCGTCGATTGTTCCTTACGGTGTGTTCGACGCTGCCGACGGCCCGCTCGTGATCACGGTCGGCAACAACGCGCAGTTCTCCCGCTTTTGCTGCGATGTTATCGAGCGACCGGACCTTGCAGCCGATCCGCGATTTCAGACGAACCTCGACCGGTCAAAGCATCGCGATGCGCTTCTTCCTGAAGTCAATCGCGAACTTGCTAAACGCACGCGTGAGAGCCTGCTTGATCGGTTGGTCCGCTCGAATATCCCTTGCGGTGAAGTATTGGGCTTGCACGAAGCATTGACGTCAAAACGCGTCCGCGATGCCGGACTCGTGACGTCGCATCCGCATCCAGTGGCCGGCGCGATCGATGTATTTGCGCCGCCATACCGCTTCGACGGCAAGCGCTTGCCGGTGCGTCGCATCCCCCCGCCATTGAGCGAAGGAACGTCTGAAGTACTGGGTGAATTGCTCGATGTGTCCGCTGAGCGGTTGCGCGAGTTGAAGGCCGCCGGCGTCATCTGATCATGCTCGCTCGGGCGAAATCGAAGAATCGTCAATGAAACCGCCAGTGACGTGCGCGATGCACTCGTCACATCTACCAGGGCATACCGGCGACACCGCACCGCATCGTTCTTCTTCGCATCGACCTCCCGCCTCTCAAGCCTGAACGACGCCCCCCGGCACCGAGCCATTGCCCGGCGCCCGGTCCGTGCACATTCTGCGACACTGCACCGCAGTATCTTTCTGGCGCCGCGCGCAATGACTGCGCACTCGCATCCGGCCTACGGAAAGCAAGCGCACGAGTTAGCAATCGTCCGCAAATGCGGACAAGCGAAGAGGGTAAGTCCCAATGCTTGCTGTGACAGCATGATAAAACCACATGACGACATGATAAATGGGGGGACCTGCATTTCCTTAAAGTTGAATGGACGGATCAGCCCACGCGGCCGGTCATCCCTTACTACTGGAGATGCTTATGAATTTTCTCGACGATAGCCTTTTCCCCGAAGTTCAGGAAAAACTCGTGATCCAGGTTGCGCCGTACGGACCGCAATGGCTGCCGACCGACTCGGACGACATTCCGGTGAGCATGGATGCCCAGATCCAGAAAGCCGTCGATTGCTATAACGCGGGCGCCACCGTCCTTCACGTGCACGTGCGGGAAGAAGAAGGCAAGGGCTCGAAGCGCCTCTCCAAGTTCAACGAGATGCTGGGCCTGCTGCGCGAAGCGGTGCCCAAGATGGTTCTGCAGGTTGGCGGTTCGATTTCGTTTGCGCCGGAAGGCGAAGGGAAGGACGCGCAGTGGCTCGACTACGATACGCGACACATGCTCGCGGAGCTCAACCCGAAGCCCGACCAGGTCACCATCACGATCAACTCCAGCCAGATGAACATTTGCGAGTTGCTCACACCCGACGACGTCGCCGGCACCATCCTTGAAAAGCCTGAGTACTTCAAAGCGTATTCGGAAATGGTCGTCGATGCGAAGCCGTCGTTCTTTATCGAACACCTGCGGCGTCTTTCGGAAGCGCGCATCCAGCCGCATTTCATGCTGGGCCATGTCCATCAACTTGAGAGCGTCGAACGGCTGATCCGGCGCGGCCTGTACACCGGTCCGCTGATTCTCAACTACGTCGCAATCGGCGGCGGCGCAGCGGGTCTGCATCCCGCCGACCTGATCGAGTTCGTACGTCGTACGCCCGACGGCTCGGTGCTGACCATCGAGAGCGCAATGCGCGCGGTCTTGCCGATGAACGCGATGGCAATTGCGATGGGTCTGCACGTGCGGGTCGGGATCGAAGACAACCTGTGGGGACGCAAGGGCGAACGCATGACGTCTGTCCAGCAGATCGAGCAGACCGTGCGGATCGCTCGCGAACTGGGGCGCGATGTCGCCAACGGCGAAGATGCGAAGCGCATCTACAAGATCGGCGAGTGGTATCAGAGCGCCGATGAGACGGTTGCGGCCCTCGGTATGGCTCCGAACCGCAAATCCGCCCAGCGCGGGTTTACGGTGCCGGGCCACGGCTAAACCACGAGCGCATCGGCCGGAGTCCTGGCCCAGGAGCGGGGCGGCCGATCGGTTATCGGCAAGCCGGTGCGCGATTGATCGGCTGAAAAAGTCTCGCGCGGCGCGGCAACCTCCATCTTCCAGTACACACAGTCAAATGACCGCAAAACAACCAACACCTAACTACGACGTGATGCGCGCCGCGGGCCTCGTGGACGCCACGCTGGACCCGCTCGCCCAGTGGGACCCCACATGGACCGAGTCCTTCATGAAGCTCGGCCAGAGCACGCAGACGAGCGACGTCCTCGAGCCACAACTGGCCGCACTCGTCCGGCTGAACATCGATGTGACGGCGACCCATCTGTATGGTCCCGGCGTTCGCCGCCACGTGCGCGATGCGTTGCACCTGGGCGTGACCCGCGCGCAGATCATGGAGGTGTTCAAGCTCGCAAGCGTGATCGGCATTCATGCCTGCGCGCTGGGGGTGCCGATTCTCGCCGAAGAGCTGGCGCACGCGGGTATTGCCGACGAAGCCGCTCCCGCTTCGGCCACGCCTGTGTGCGATAAGGTGCGCGCGAACGGTATGTTCAACCCGTTGTGGGAAACGATTTATCGCTGGGACCCGCAGTACCTTGAGAAATTTCTCGCGATGGGACTGGGGTTGTGGACCGACAACATTTTGCCGCCGCTATGGATCGAGTTTCTGTGCATCGCCGGTGATGCCGCCATCACCCATCTGTATGCGCATGGCACACGCCGTCACATCCGCGCAGCACTCGAGTTGGGTGCCAGCCGGGAGCAGATTCTCGAAGTGCTGAAGATCGTCAGCCTCCAGGGGATCGAAGCTTGCGAGCTCGGCGTGCCGCTGCTTCAGGCGGAATTTGAAGAATACGAACGAACTCGCCGATGAGAACGAGGTTAACCGGACGTGCAGGCTCCGTGTCTGCGCCTGCGAAGCAGCGGGGCGGAGTCTGCGATAACCCGATGTCCAGGGCCCAGACGCCGACGCATCAAATGCTGTGATGGAAGCGGCGCCCAGTCACGCGAGCCGCCTTGTTCAGAGGAGAAGACACCATGAGTGATAGCGTTTTGCAGCCCCAGGCCGCAGCAATGGGCGAGTCGCGCACGTCACCCGAAGTGCGGCAGACATACCGCAGGATTGCATGGCGCCTGCTGCCGTTTCTGTTTCTCGCCTATGCGGTCAACTCGATCGACCGGATCAACATTTCGTTTGCCAAGTTGCGCATGGCGCACGATCTCGGTCTGAGCGATACAGCCTATGCGTTTGGCGCCACCGCGTTCTTTGTCGGCTACATCCTGTTCGAAATACCCGGTAACCTGTACATGCAGCGCGTCGGTGCGCGCGCGACGCTCACGCGCATCATGGTGCTGTGGGGCATGGTCACCGCGCTGACCTGCTTCGTCAACACACCGGCGCGTCTGTATATCGCCCGCTTCGCCTTGGGCGTCGCGGAAGCAGGGTTCTTTCCGGGCGTGATCCTTTACCTCACTTACTGGTTTCCGTCATGGAAACGGGGGCGCGTGACCGCAATCTTCTTCATGTCGGGATTTGTCGCCGGGATGGTCAGCGGGCCGCTCGCCGGTGCGATCATGACCGGTCTCGAAGGCTGGTACGACATGAAGGGCTGGCAAGTGCTCTTCGTCCTCGAAGGACTGCCCGCAATTGCGCTTGGCGTATTCGCGTGGTTCTGGCTCGACGACAGTCCTTCGCACGTCACGTGGCTTACCGATCGCCAAAAGGTCATTGTGGCCGAGAACCTTCGGCTGGATCAGGACTCGCGCACGCACGAAAGCCAGTCATTCGGACTGGTCGTGCGGGACCCGCGGGCCTATGTCCCCGGCATTGTGTTTTTCGCGCTCTATTCGGGGACCAACACGGTTGCGTACTGGATGCCTTCATTGCTGCAAGAGGGCGGCATCACCGATTTGCACCGCATTGGCTTGATAGCGAGTGGCCCCTACCTCCTCGCGCTGGCCTCGATGTATCTGCTCGGACGGAGTTCGGACCGGCGGCTCGAACGCCGCTGGCACCTCGCCGCGACGATGCTGACATCCGCGGTCTCGTTCGGGGTGATGCATGTGCTGCAAGCCAACGTGTTGCTCTCGACTGTCTTCATGACCATTGGCGCAGCCGCATGCCTGGCCGCGGTACCGCTCTTTTGGACGATCCCGCCAGCGTTTTTCAGCGCAAGGGCCGCGGCGGGCGGCATTGCGCTCGTCAGCAGCATCGGTTCGCTGGCGGCAGTACTGAGTCCCATCACGGTTGGTGCGATCAAAGCGCGTACTGGCAGCCTGTATGTCGCGTTTGATGTCATCGGCTGCATGTTGCTGATCGGCACCGTCGCGCTGCTCGCCGGCATACCGGCCGCCCGGCTTCGTGAACGCCAGTAAGGCCTGTGGTCATTCATATTTCCGATAACACGGCCCGTGCGGAGTGCCGGGGTCCGTTTGGAAAGGGTAGGACGGCCGTCCGTTCGAAGTCGCCGTAACAGTCTGGGATCAGCGCTTGTCTCATCTTGACCGGCGTAAGCGAGCCACTTAGACATCCGAAATGTATAGAGCGCGAACCGGCATTAAGAGAAGGATTGCGGCGCCATGTGAAGCGTATGGCGTGAGCAGTCTCGCACGCAGGCAGTTGTAGATTTACCAATGCAATTGACAATCAGGAGACTGTATGAAGTTGAAATGGGTAGCTGCAGCCGCTATAGCCGTGATCGGGAACTCGGCTCACGCGGACTCGTCAGTAACGCTGTATGGCGTCCTTGACTCGGGTCTGCTGTATCAGAGCACTTCCGCGGCGGTCGTTAGCGCCAACCCTTCGACGTTGACTGGACTGCCGCCGGGTACTCGTCTGCCGCCGGCTGCGGCGGCTTCGGTCGCGAATGCGCTGCGCAACCTCGGGGCGGTCTATCGCTTCAAGGACGGGGGCATCTATTCAAGTGTCTGGGGTATGAAGGGAACCGAGGATCTAGGCGGCGGTTACGCGGCAAACTTCAGGCTGCAAGGCACGTTCGACACTGGCACCGGAAAGAATGGTCAGTCGGACACGGCGGCCGTCCCGGGGTTCTTCAACCAGATCGCGACAGCCGGCGTAAGTGGCCCGTTTGGCTCGATCAATGCAGGTCGGCAGATTGCGCCAATGATCTATGCGATGGGGGAGACGGACGCTCGCCACGCACAGTATTTCGGCAGTATTCTGGGTGCCTGGATTGGCCTGAACTCAGCGGCGGGCTGGCCTGGCACCAGCACCAATGGACCCATCGGCGCGTTATACGACAGTAACGCGATTGTCTACAGATCGCCGAAGTTCTACGGCTTCAGCGCTGATCTGGAATATGCGCCGGGCGGTGTCGGGGGACATTTTCAGGGCGGCACGCGCGAGTCGGCGGTGCTGAAATACTCAGGCTATGGTCTGAGGCTCGCTGCGCTGTACTACACCGGACACGATACGAATCCGTTCACGACGGTGTCGTCCACGGCCGCGACGGCAGTGCCCGCGAATGGGCTGAACAATAACCGCTACTGGTACGTTGGCGCGCTCTACACGATCAAGGACTTCTCGGTTTCGGCGTCATATAGCAATGGCGCGAATCCGGCTCCGCGCAGTGCGCTGAATCCGAATGGCGGTACGAGCCTCGATCTGTATTCAGTCGGCCTCGGCTACCGGTTCACGCCGGCGTTCAATGTTTCGAGTGGTCTCTACTACATCAAGGACAGAAACGATTCAAAGAACACTTCGCTCGAAGTGGCGGCCGGAGCTGACTACAGCCTTTCCAAGTCAACCGTCGCCTATGCACAGGTGGGTTGGGTCAATAACCACGGCGTTATGACTCAAGGCATTACCTATGGCGCACTGGTCGCGCCGGGAATGGGCACGGCGGCGGTCAATATCGGATTGCGTCATAACTTCTGACCGGTTGAGAAACCGGCTCGCGCGACATGCCTCGGCAGGCCGGTTGTTTCGTCGCCCGTCGCACGGCGCGGCACCAATGCCGCGCGAGCTTCAGCAGAGGCAGACTTGAACCGCAGGTATCGTATTCAACGTGCGAAGCTAATTATCCCGGATTGGCTTCGGGCGTAGGTGCGGTTCACGGCGCGTCGACGGAGCCAGCCCGAACGCGTGCTTTGGACTTGCGCCACTCGCTGGGAGTACAGCCGTACCACCGCCTGAAGGCCCGCGTAAAGTTCCCTTGATTCTCATACCCCAGCCGCGTCGCCACTTCGGCAATCTGTATATCCGTCTGGCTTAGCAACTGATCTGCCAGATTGCGTCTGACATCTTCAAACATTGAGTCATAGCTGGTGCCGAGTTCGCCAAGATGGCGATAGAGCGTGAACCGATGTATCGCGAAGAACTCAGCGACTTTCTGCGACGTACAGCCATCAGGTAATAGCTTTTCGATCACCTCTCTGACACGAGAGCTGAAGTCTCCGCCCTGGCGATCCTGCAGCTCACTTATGTGCTGATAAAGGAAACGCGCAAGTTGCCGGTCGTGACTAGACCTTGGCTGGTCGAGCAGCAACTGTGGAAACAGGACCTCGTATTGAGCCTGGCCAAACCAGACCGGCGCCTGGAAATATTGCTCGTACAAGGCGCTTGCTTTTGGCTTGGGGAACGCGATCCGTACGAGAGTCGGCCGCCACGCCCGACCGAGGATCAACTCCAGAATCCGGACATTTGCCGCGAGGTACGCCGTGAGCAAATGCCGTGCACCAGGAATGTTTGGGTCGATCGAAACCGACATGCAGGCGTAGCCTTCGTCTTCAGTCATCCGAACGTGCAATCCCCGATACCAGAGTCCGCAGAAACGAATAAGGCTTTCGATCGCCTCACGCACTGTTGGCGCATTGAGGACAAGGAAACGCAACGGCCCCACATTATCGAGCGTCGCACGTTGGCCGAGGAGCAATCCTACGTGTTCGCAGCGCATCCGCTTTGCTGCGGCTTCCAGGATCCGACCATGCGTTACCGTGGCGAGAGGAGTCAACGGCGAAGCCATCGCTTCTCGGGTGACACCGAAGGATTCAAGAAGCGCCCATGGGTCCACACCGTGTTCGAGCATGACGACGGGCAGCGAATTGAGCGCGCCGATCGGGATGGACTTCTCCTCTTTGGATGCGCCCTTCATCTTTGGGTCTCCTGCCGGAGTTCGTGCATTAAGGGGTTCAGGATCTTGATGGCGGCGCGATATCGTAGTGCCGGGCAACGCGCGCTCTTTGGCGGTTCCTGGGTGATTTCACTTGAAGAAACAGAGGTGTTGCCGGACATGATTTTATCAACAAAGCGACCGACTGGCGTCACAGCAGTGGGAAACGAAAGAAGCACAACGCGTTCGTATTCACGCGCTTGCGCAAGACATGACCATGACGTTTTGGCCTCTATGTCGCCTTGATGGTGCCCCCCGCTGCGCGATCGGCGACGCGCTGGCGACTACGAAGTGGTTCTTGCGGATCACGTTGGAAATGCCTCCATTGACGAAGCGGCCAGCGAGCCTTCGCCGCATCCGTTGATCTGACCAGACATCGCGCAATCGCGAGCATGAAGCTGCGCCAGGTGCATCTGGCGGTTTGTGCCAGAAGGGGAAATCAGGCTGGCAACCAGCGACACGCCTTGGCGCAACGCGACGGCTCTCGTCGCAACTGAAACACCACCTCAATCTTTTTCGGAATCAAGGTTTTAAAATGAGCGTCCGAATCGCTCCGATACCTGCCCTTGGAACCGCGACGACTCGACCGGCAGCAACGGGTCGTAAGCACGCGTTCAGTCTCAGTGAGGCTGATCACTCGCGACCGCCGAGGTGCGAATGTCCGCAAAGTGACGCTCAGCTGCCTGACCAAAGCCGATTCTCGAATAACGGCAATGGCCGAATTGTGCGGGTAGCTCGTCCGTCAGGTTCCGGAGTAATGCGGCCGCTCCAACGGCAGATTTCCCGGCTCGCTGAACGGCAAGTTGTGGCCGAAAGTGCCATTCTTTGAACGATGCCATCAGGCGGATCGTCGGCCAAATCTGCGATTCGCGAGTCGCACGCGGCTATCGTGACCGACCGCCCGCTTCCGGGAGGCACCCGGCGGTGCCGTGCCAGTGCTTGACCCTACCTGATCGGGATGGAAAGAGCCTTAAACGCGGGTAGTGGCGATCGCGGTACGCGGCCGCAGCGTCGCCATGACCAGGTACATGCCGCCGCCGATCGCTACGCCGAAGAACCAGCCATATGTATTCCACCAGGCCGGCAGCAGGTTAGTGAAGTTGGGCAGGAAGGTCGAAAACACGCTGCCGACCGCCGCCGCGGCCAGCGCGTTGACGTTCCAGCCGCTTTCGTAGCGATACTCGCCGTGCTCCTGGTAGAGCGCCGCGACGTTGACGTTGCCCTTGGCCACCAGATAGTAGTCCACCAGGATGATTCCCAGCAGCGGGCCCATCGTGGCGCCGATGGCGTTGACGAAGTGCGCGGCGTTGCCTTCCCACGGCGCAAACGGGTAGAGCGCCAGCGCGATGGCTGCGGCGATGAAACCGCCCTTCTTGAAGCTGATCTGCCTGGGGAACGTGTTGGAGATGTCGAACGCCGCCGAGACGAAATTGGCCACCACGTTGATGCCTAGCGTGGCGACTGCGAAAGTCACCGCCGCGATGAGTGCCAGTATCCAGCTATCGAACTTGGCTGAGATCTGCTCGGGGTGCAGCAGCACTTCGCCGTACACCTTGAAGGCGGCGATGGTGGTGACGCCGGCGACCAGCGAGAACGCAATCAGGTTGACCGGCAGGCCCCACAGATTTCCTTTCTTGACTGCGTCGCGGTTTTTCGCGTAGCGCGAGAAGTCGCAAAAGTTCAGGTACAGCGCCGCGAAGTAGGTGATCCAGGTCGCGCCTACGGCCATCAGCGCCCAGAACGAGCCGGGCTCGCCGCTGACGCCGGCGTCCTTGGTCTTCTCGAGCAGCGCGTCCATCGGAATGCCATGCTCGAACGAGAAGCCGCCCGCCTTGACGCACAGGCCGATCGCCAGGATCAGCATCGCGATCCACACCGCCGGACCGGCCAGGTCCTGGAATTTGCGCACCGTTTCCATGCCCTTCTGAATGATGAGCAGCTGCAGCGCCCAGACGATGAAGTAGCAGATCACTTCCAGCCCCGAGTGGCCGAGAAAGTGCGTGCCCTTGTGGAACTCCATCAGGCTGGTGCTGCGGATCAACAGCGCGACTATCGCGCTCGAAGCCGCTGCTGTCTGCGCGCCGTACCAGAAGCAGGCCACCACGGCGCGCACCAGCGCCGCGAGGTTGGCGCCCCACACGCCGAAAGAGGCGCGCGCAAGCACCGGGTATGGCACGCCGGTCTTCTCGCCGGCGTAGCCGATCAGATTCATCAGCGCGAAGATCACGAGTGAGCCGAGCCCGATCGCCAGCACAAAGTTGGTAAAGCTGCCGCACAGCAAGAACAGGCTGGCGGCGAGGTAGTAGCCCCAGAGGCTGTGCACGTCCGAGGTCCAGACGTTGAAAATGCTAAAGGCACCCCAGTTGCGCACCCTGGCGGGTGCGAGATCTTCGTTGTAGAGGCCGGGGGAAGGGTTGCGGATTTCCATCTGTCGTCTCCTTTGAGTTCGTGGAAATGAGGAACCACCGCCAGACGACCCTGGGCGGCGATGCCCCCGCGTCTGAAGCAAGCTCGTATGCAAGAACTGTATGTACTTTGCGGCACAGCTCTGAATGGGTTAACCCTAATCGAGAGGCATGTCGGCGCAAGCCAACAATCCGATCCCACGCACAATGAGCGCAATCGCAAATTCGTCGTTGTTGTCCATGTGACCGCGCAAATCAATAAAATTGCGCGATGCTTACCGTTGCTGCGTCCCGCTCGCAATCTATGGGGCCGTTGATGTGGAGATGGCCGGAGGCCCCCCCTCGTCGAAGGGTTCGATGTGAGGGCAGCCCGATTCAAATGCCGTGTTTGATTGACCTCCGATGGTCCCGCATCGGGCGACAGCTGGCGTTCGTCAGTTCAGATGCGATCTCAAATGGTAGAAGTGGATCGGGTGCCGCCGAAACGCAACCGGCGGTGCTCAGCCCCCTCACCGAAGTTTGCTGTCGGACCGGGTTCGGCCAGTTGCGGCCGTTGGCGCGTGCGTTTACGCGGACAGTTGAACGTCGGTTCGGCCCAAAACAGCAGACATTCTCCGAGCGGATGATGCGCGTCGCGTCGTTGTCCGCCCTGGCCCCTGCGTTGACGGTAAGGAACCCATCTTCTAGCTGCGAGGACATCCGGCGGCTGTTATCTACATTGAGTTAGTTGCGTACTGCTACGCAGGAGCAGTGCAACAAGTTCGGCCTGCCTGTGCGTATAGGTCTTGGCAAGTATCTGCTTAAGATAGCCTCTTGCCGTTCCAATGCCGATGCCCAGCCGCGAAGCCGCTTCCGCAAGGTCCGATCCACCCGCAAGCAGGTTGGCAAGCGCAGCCTCGCGACGGGTAAGGTGAAAGGTCTTGACGAGAACGATCGGATCGATGTCGCACGCTCTGTCTGGTTCCATCACAAACAGAACCACCCGCGCTGCGAGATTCCGTTCGCCCAGACTAACAGCCCTACAGACAGGCATAACGCTGACGATGAGCGGTGGACGTGGCGGCTGGCGCGACAGACAGCAACGCATCGGCACTGCGGGCCGTATTGCCGTTTCGCGACCGTCCCGGCTAAAGTCGTGCCAGCGGGCCGCAGTCGCGATGGCGCGGCGCAAATCCTCCGTGTCGGAATGTTGGGAAGCAATGACCGTTTCCCTGTTCAACAGCAAACCGTCTCTACGTGCGGCGAGTGCCTCGGCACAGGGATTCACGAGAACCGGACGCATGGCCGCGTCGAGCAGGATCACGCCGACATTCAGTTCAGCGACAACGTCGAGCGCACCCTGGGCCCGCAAATCGGCGGCAGCCAGACGGCCTTGAATCTCCAGCGCCGTCCTCAGGTGCGGGACGATGAGATTCGCCGCATCGAGATCCGCGTCGCTGAAATCCACCGCACCCAGATTTCGCCCGACAGAAAAATGAATCTGTCGTCCAGGCAGCCGTACAAGCGGCGCAACAATTCCATAGAAGCCGCCCTCTGGGCGAACTGCTTCGTTGTAAATATCCGAACGTCTGAAGTCCGCATCGGAAATCGCCGACGTTTGCCGCAGCGGAGTGCCAACCGGTATGGCTTTGATCCAGTCCGGAAGACGGGTTTCGAACTCGTGCTGAAGTCGCGCCGCATTGACGGGGACTATCCCCATGGAAACAGCCAAACCGGCAGCATCGGCAATCGTTTCATTCAGCATCACCTTCTGCGCACCGATTGCCTCCGTGATCGAGGTCAGCGCAGTCGGCCAGTCATTGGGGGCGAGCACTGCCCCGTATATGTGCCGAATCGCTCGATGGATAGTTTCGACGCGCGTCATGCTTACTTCCCTCCGGCATCCGATTTCCCTCCCAAATGGGAGTGTTCGGCGTATGTAGGTTGGACGAAAGTATAGGCAAATATTCCCGTCGGATCCGATTCGAGTGAGATATGCCGCACGCTCGAACGGGATAGCGCGCAACCACAGTCTGCTCCTGGCTGACGGTCGGTTAACTCGGTACTTAAACCATCCTGTAGCGAAACGAAGCAGCGATGCTCTTCAAGGCCTTTGTGCGAGCAAGCGCGCCGGCATATGACTGTCGGCGCTCCATGTCGGTGCAAAGGCGCGACGGCAAAATGTCGCCTGCCGGTATCAATACTGCGGAGAACAAAATTGGCCCATTCCACCAATACGGCCGGCAACCCCGCATACAAGGGCAACGATAGACTCATCGTGGGCATTGTGCTCGCGGTTGTCACCTTCTGGCTGTTCGCTCAGACGACGTTCAACGTTTTGCCTTCCATGAGGACCGAGCTAAGGATCAACAACAGTGTCGGCGATATGGCCGTAAGCATAACCGCGCTGTTTTCCGCGGCCTTTATTGTCGTCGCAGGCGGACTTGCAGACCGGTTCGGCCGTATGAGAATGACGTACGCGGGGCTCGCACTGAGCGCCGCCGGTTCGTTGCTCATTGCAGCCACCCCGTGCGGTACCGCAATTTTTCTGATGGCCGGACGCATCATTCAGGGCGTGTCAGCGGCGTGCATTATGCCGGCGACCTTGTCGCTAATGAAGGCTTATTACGACGGCGAGGCTCGTCAGCGGGCACTCAGTTTCTGGTCAATCGGTTCGTGGGGAGGATCGGGCCTGTGTGCACTCCTAGGCGGCGTAGTCGACTCGACGATGGGATGGCGCGCCATCTTCTGGATGTCAATCGTTGTTGCGGTCGCGAGCTGGACGCTCATTCGTGGAACACCTGAGAGCAAAGTCGTCGAGTGCAGCACAGCGCCGATCGACTGGACCGGATTAGGCGCCTTCCTCGTTGCAACGGTGGCTTTCAACATGGTGGTCGCGCAAGGCGCGGAGCTAGGGTGGCTAAGTCCGGTCATACTCGCTCTGTCTGCCGCATTCGCATTGGCTGTGGCCATTTTCATTCTCTCCGAACGTTACTGCAGTCACCCATTGGTCGATTTTCGACTATTCGGCAACACCGTGTACCTGGCCGCGACGCTGTCCAATTTTTTCCTGAACGGGGTCGCGGGGGCGTTACTCATCGTGTTATTGCTCGTTCAGGACGCTTTCGGACTTTCATCGCTGCAGTCTGGCTCGATGACAGCGGGGTACCTCGTCGCCATCCTGATAATGATCCGGGTCGGCGAAAAGTTGCAGCAACGTTGGGGCGGACCACGTCGGCCCATGATTCTCGGCTGTGCGACCACGGGGGGAGGTCTATTGCTCACGACGTTCACGTATCTGCCTGTTGCGCAGTACGTGACTGTCGCATTCGTCGGCTTCACTCTGTTCGGCGTCGGGCTAGGCATCTACGCAACACCTTCCACGGATGCCGCATTGTCTAGCGTCGCGGATTCGAGGTCCGGAACGGCGTCAGGAATCTACAAGATGGCGTCATCGTTGGGGACCGCGTTTGGCGTGGCGATATCGGCGGCCATCTTTACGGCTCTCACAGAGGTCAATGGCGTATCGCCGACACAATCCTTGGCTGGCCTCGGATTCAATCAGCTTCGATTCGCAGCTGCCGCTGCACTGTGGTTTAACGTGACAATGGCCCTGCTCGCAATGGCGGCAATCATATTCGGTATGCCGAGGCGAAGTGGTAGCCGGGAGCGTCCATCATGACCAAATTAACGTACCGCCCAGCGATGGACGCCGATCCGGAAACGGATAGCGGCCGTACCGTCATCAATGCCGCACTGGACCGGGTAGCAGAAGCCATACACGAAGCCTCGACCGGCACCGCAAGCAACCGGACCGCCAGCGTTTTGCAGCGACCCACCGTCCATCGTCGCGAAAGATGTGATCGCGTCTGTGTCAGTAACATCGACCCCTCATTAAATGTTGTTTGCGGACGGGAGCAGATGACCACCGTTTCGCCTCCACAGTCACCTACAGCACCTCGGCGAACGGCCGCTGTATCCTTGGCTGAAGTGGGTCGAGGGCGGCCGTCGCGGCCCGCCGCGTTTAGTCCTGTCACGCAAGCTATCCGTGGGACTGGGTTCGGCCACTTGCCGCCGCTCGCTCATCTGACGAAGCCGTCATTCGAATGGCCGGTTTGCTCGGATAGCCGCAAATTCGATAAACGGGGGGCTCCTCGCCTGCTCGATGGCCTCGGCGCTCAACTTCACATTCTTCGTGACCACGATATCGGCATCGCGAATTCGCTCGACCACTTCATCCGAACGCGTATCGACCACGCTTGACCGTGCCTCGACGGATCGTCGCGGGGGCAGCGGGAGGCTCGCTGACTCTTATGACGCATGGCCGGAATCGCTTGGAAAACAGCGGCTTCGCTCCGCCGCTGTTTCACGCGCGATGTTCCACGTTCAAGCCCGACTTGCGGCCTGAATGAATGTCACTATGCTTATGGGATGCTTCTTTTCGTACCGGTGCGCTCGTGTCTCTAGTTTCCACCTCCCTGTCGCGGTGGAAGGCTTCATCGCCCACTCTGTGCAACCTCGACCGGGGCGGCCATTCGTCCCATCGGAATCCGTCCTGCGCCTACGATCGGCCCTCGAATCTTGAACGTCGCGCTGATGTTCTTGCGGCCCTCGCTGGCCATGCCGCCTGGAAGGATTGAATTGACGCGGATTCCGTCGGCCGCGAACTCGCTGGCCAGTGATCGCGTGATGCTGTCCACGCCGGCCTTCGCGGCGTCGTAATGGGCGTTGACGCCCCACAGCGTGGGTCGAAGCGCGCCAACGGAGGAGATGTTGACGATCGAGCCGCCGCCGTTCGCCTTCATGCGCGTGATAGCTTCTCGGCAACACAGGAACGTGCCCCGCAGCGTGACGTCTTGCATCTGGTCCCATTGTTCGACGGACATTTCAAAGAATTCGGCCTTCGAACGGTGCGCCGTGTTGTTGATCAGAATGTCGACACCGCCAAACTTCGTATCGACGGCTGCGAATAGTGCCTTGACGGATGCTTCGTCGGCCACGTCGACTTTGCATGGCATCGCAATGCCGCCGTCCGCATCGATATCCGACGCTGTTGCAGACGCCGCATCGGGGTTCAAGTCGGCAATCACGACCTTGGCGCCGGCCTCGGCGAGCAGTCGCGCAGTCTCGCGACCGAGACCTTGCGCAGAGCCGGTAACAACGGCGGTCTTGCCCGTGAGATTGAACCTCTGCGCGAGGTGCGCGCCGATCTGTGTTTCACTAAACATGGAATGCTCCGTTTTGAGTGTCGATGAAGGTCGCGCTGTTCGGTTCGCTTCAGTCTGGCTGCGCTGACCTGATTGAACAACGCAATCACGGAGGCTTCACGTTCCACGTCTGCCTCGATAGCGATTGCTTCGCCGCCCGCCGAAACGATCTTGTCGACGACCGATTGCATGTGCGCTGCGCTGTGATCGGCGACTACGACCCGTGCGCCAGCCTCGGCCAGTACAGGGGCGATATCGATGCTGGAATTGCATCCCTTGTCAGTCACGACAGCGATTTTTCCGCTGATGCCGAATAGCCGCTCAAGCAAGGATGTGGTCATCGAGTTATCTCCAGGGGGCTGCGTGTCGTTTTTTACGAATTCTAGCGACAACGTCCGACGCGCAATGGTTACCGTGGGGAACAATTAGAGTGAACTGGTTTCACTAATCCCGCGCTCTAACGAACGGCAGGAATGAAGCGACTCAGCGCGGTGCTAGCGGGCCTCGTCGAAACGGTGAGCGAAAATACGCACACCGTTCTAAAAACGCAACGATAATACCAGCCGGGATTTCCCTCGTTGCGGGTCTTCAGACGTGCCGCGCAACATGCGCGTAGAGAACGTCGGTCCGGCAATGATGATGTCGGCACGAACGCACATACAACCTCACAGGAGGCGCCAAGATGAATGTTGCGAAAAGAAGCCCCGCCCAGACGGAATCGCACCGACCGCAGCCAGATACCGGCACGCTTCCTTTGCAGGTTGAGGACATCACCTCTTCGTGGCTGACGTCGGCGCTCGCGCGCAGCCATGAAGGGGTAGCCGTGGAATCACTGGCCATCGACGAGGTGATGTACGGCACGGCTACCAAAGTCAGGGTGCGTCTTGCTTACAACGCAACAGGGCGCGAGCTTGGCTTGCCGGAGTCTCTGATCGTCAAAGGCGGTTTCGTTCCCGAGTACCGGAACTTGAACGCCTACATATACGAATACGAGGCGAAGTTCTTCAAGGAAGTCCATCCCTGCTTGCGTGCAAATGTGCCTGCCTGCTTCTATGCAGAGACCGACAGTCGAAGCGGGCAGTCGATCGTGATCCTCGAGGATCTACGTTCACGGGAAGTGGAATTCTGTCGCGTGCAGCGGACGCTGACGTTTGCGCAGGCGGCGGCAAACCTGGACGCGCAAGCGCGGTGGCACGCGCAGTTCTGGCAATCGCCTGCGCTCGAAAGCGATGGCGAACTGGCGTGGCTCGCGTCGCAAGACCCGCTGCCCGATGGCGAGTCCGGCACCTATCACTGGGGCCAGTTGAAACC
Source organism: Paraburkholderia sp. 31.1 (assembly GCF_014397645.1). Lineage (NCBI taxonomy): Bacteria > Pseudomonadati > Pseudomonadota > Betaproteobacteria > Burkholderiales > Burkholderiaceae > Paraburkholderia > Paraburkholderia sp. 31.1. Next base: position 125,167 of record NZ_VZQN01000015.1, on the reverse strand, counting down.
CGAGGTGTTCGCCAGCTATACACAGTTGCCGGGCGGGGCCGCCGTGCCAAAGCGGTTTCACGATCGTGACTGGATGGAGCGGGCGCTCCTCGATCTGCGCGCTTTCGACCGCATCGGGCCGATGACGTTTCTCCATGGCGATGTTCACCTCGGAAACCTGTATTTCGACCGCGACGGCACGCCCGGCTTTCTCGACTGGCAGTCATATCGACGCGGACCGTGGGCTCATGACGTCACGTACTTCCTGATATCGGCTCTGGATATCGCGGATCGGCCGAGATGGGAGCGCGCGTTGCTCGAATACTATCTTGAGCGGCTCGCCTTTCACGGCGTCAACAACCCGCCGTCATTTGAAAGCGCGCTAGATGCCTACCGGCGCCACATCGTCTATGGGCTGTTCTTCTGGCTCGTGAATCCGGTGGAGTGGCAGGTCGAAGTCAACAATTGTGCAGTTGCGCCCCGATTCGCGATGGCGGCACTCGATCACGAGATTCATGACCTCATGGGCCGATAACCCACCAGGCGCTGAGCGACACGCACTTGACGTCGCCACTTCCGCGGGAGTACATTTTTACGATCGATATTCATAAATGTGAATTGCGCGGAATAATAATGGAGGCAAAGCATGTCGGAAATGGTCGCTCGACGCAGCACAACCTGGCCCAGCGTGTATGCGTGGGCAGGGCTCGGTGCGCTTTTCGCTTTTGCACAAATCCTCACCTACGCTGTTTTCGTCTGCTTTCGTGGCGTCGGCCTTCCTTCTGCTGAACGTCGACGAAGACGGATATACGGTCATCGAGCGAGGTGTCGATCGTGCCGGGTGCCATCCAGCGGTGCGCACGGCGCTTCGGGTGCTGGCTTTCATCGCGTTTTGCAACCTACTGAATCTGGCCTACACGAGCGCGATGGGTGTGCACGCGGTGTATGCCGATCCGTGGCCGGCGGATATGCCGAGCTGGCTCGCTAACAACCGTTAGGCGCACAGTGCCCGCCATCGTCAAACGCCACAGCGGATAACCGATGACGCATTGCAAGCCGCATCGCTTCGCCGACGTCGAGTATCGTGTAGAAGACGAAATCGCTATCGTCACGATGAGCCATCCGCCAGTCAACGGATTAGGTCTGGGAATCCGTCGCGGACTCGTTGCTGCGTTTGAAGCGGCCCGGTGCGACGCGCGGGTTCGCGCGATCGTACTCAATGGCAGTGGACGCGGCTTTTCCGCGGGAGGTGATATTCGCGAGTTCGGCACTTCCGCTGCCACAGCTTGGCCAGCATTGTCGCTGCACGTTCATCCGGTGATCGAGGCGAGCGACAAGCCGGTTGTAGCCGCTATCCACGGGTTTGCCATTGGCGGTGGTCTGGAAACCGCGTTGGTGTGCCACTACCGTGTGGTCGCGGACAATGCGCAGATCGGTCTGCCCGAATGCAAGCTCGGCGTGATCCCTTTGTCCGGCACGCAGCGCTTGCCGCGTGTGCTGGGCTTCGCGAAGTCGATCGAATTCATTCTTGGTGCTCAAATCGTGCGCGCGGGAACCTTCCGGGGCACCGCGTTATTTGACCGGATCGTCGATGGCGATGAGCATGAAATGTCGCGCCTTGCGATCGAGCTTGCGCGTGAGAAGATAGGCGGTACATCGTTGCCATTGATTCGCCGGTTGCCATTGCCTGATAGCGATCCGGTTTCCATTGTCGCTGAAGCGCGCTCACGCCTCAGCTGTAGGGATGCAATAGAAAGCCAGTGTCTGGATGCCATCGCCGCCGCAGCCGAGTCGCCCGATTTCGATGCCGGCATGGCCGCAGCGCGTGCGATCTACGATCGGCTCGTTTCGTCCGATCAGGTGTCAATGCAACGAGATCGGTTTTTCAAGTCGCGCCGGGACGGCTCCGCTCGATAAGCACCAGCTGATTTGCTACTACGCGGAAAGGTGCTTGCGCAGATCGCCTTTTCGCACCTTTCCCGAAGGCGTGCGCGGCAGCTCTGCAACGATGCAAAGTTGCTCGGGCGTCTTTTGCTTCGCCACGCCCGCGCCGGCAAAGTGGGTCTGGACTGCGATCAGGTCGAGCGACGTGCGCTCGTGCAAGACGACGACCGCACAGACTCTTTCTCCATATCGTGCGTCTGGCTGCGCCACGACGGCGACATCGCGCACGGCCGGGTGAGTGGCAAGTACTCGCTCTACTTCGAGCGACGATATATTTTCTCCTCCGCGAATCACGATGTCCTTCTTTCGGTCCGTGATGGTCAGGCAGCCGTTTGCGTCGAGACGGCCGATATCGCCGGTCCGGAACCATCCGTCGTGAGTGAACGCGGCCGCATTGAGCGCCGGGTCGGTGTAGCCGACAAACAGCTCCGGTCCTTTGATCAGAATCTCGCCGTCGCGTCCGGCAGGCAGGTCGCTGTCCAACTCGTCGACAACGCGCACCTGCGAGCCGGGCTGAATGCGACCGTCCGTGCAGGCCCGGATATCAAAAGGCGAATCGGCCCAGCCGACACTCACTGTCGAATGCTCGGTCAGCCCGTACGCGCGGGTTCCCGCGAAGCCGGCCCGATCGGCCATGGCGACGTGCTCGGGCGTGACACCCGTGCCGCCCAGACCGTAAGAAGCGAGGGACACCAGGCTGCGCCCGTCGCGGCGGGCGGCTTCGAGGAGCCCCTGGAGATGAAACGGTGTGCCGCCCGAGAGGCGCACGCGATACTCATCGACCAGTCGCGCGGCAAGCGAGGCGTCCCATCGGTCCATGAACACCATCTCGGTGCCTGTAATGAATGGACGCAACAGGAAATTGAAGCCTGCAATATGGCCAGCAGGGAAGGGCGTGAGGTACGGCCCAGGCCCGTCGATGAACGGAATCTGCCACTCTGCGCCTACTGTGCGATGAGAGTGCTGCACGCCTTTGGGCGAAGCTGTCGTTCCTGACGTGTACAGCAGCAGGCAGATGTCTTCCGACGTTGGCGGGTCGGCAGGGCGTTGTTCATGCGTTGTCGCGGCGAGTCGTTGCAGCGCGCCAAACGTGATGCCGTTCGAGGGCGCCCGATCGCCAACGACGATCACGCGCTCGAGGTCGGGCGTGTCGCCAAGCGCGGCGACACGCCCCAGGTAGTCGGTTCGGGACCAGAAATCGGGCACGCACAGAACGCGGGCGCGGGATTGTCGAAGGATGAAGCCGACTTCGGCGGGACCGTAGATGTGTACGATCGGCACGAGTACCGCACCGATCTCCAGTGCAGCCAGATACAGAAGCGCAGTCTCGCGCTGTGTGGGAAGCTGTATCGCGATCACATCGCCTCGACGCAGACCGAGGGCTGTGAGTGCCTTGCCAATCTCTTTCGCGTCGCGCAGCAGGGACTCGGTGGTGCAAGTATAGGCGCCGGCCTGGGTATGAAAATGGAGTGGCGTCGCGCCGTGCTTTGCGACGGCGCGCGCAATCAGGGCCGCAAGAGGCAAACCGCTCGACCACGGCGCAGTTTTCGATTCGCGCAGATTGGAATTCATGTAGGGCCTGTTCACGCTAATAACGGGCTTGCGCTGGCCGCCAGAAGGGCCGAGCGCAAGGATTGCGACGCAACGAATACTCGACGTATTCGCAAGGAGCATGACGCGGCGATCGGCCCTTCTGGCGGCCAGCCCCTGGAAGGTTTTTTTAAAACAGGGGAACGTGCCTTTGCGCCCGTATTGCGGCGTCGGTCGTCGCTTGTTTGGCTCGGCCAAACGGCGCTCCTCTCTCCTTGCACTACGCGCGCAAAGGCACGTTCGCAAGCCCGTTATTAGCGTGAACAGGCCCTAGCAAGGCTCGCAAGAGACTCACCAGCGCGAGTGGCTGGTCAAGCATCATGTGATGGCCTGCGCGTGGCATCGTGATGGGACCCTTCGCGCCGGGAATCGCAGCTACGATGCGGCGCGCGCGATCGGCGCTGACCACGCTGCTGCACTCGGCGTGCACGTAGCTGACGGGAACCGCGATGCGGGTCAGCAGGTCTTCTTCGCCTTCGACCGGCTGGAGATTCCGCAACTTCGGGTCGAAGCGCCATACCCAGCCGTCGGCGGTTTGACGAAGTGATGTCCGCGCGAGATGCTCGAGCAGCCACGGCTCGCAATCTTGTTCCGGGATGAGTCGAAAGCGACTGAGTGCAGTATGCCAGTCCGGATAGGGGCGGGGCGGCGGGCGTCGTTCCACTGCAGGCAAGGTTTCGCCGCGTAGCATGAAATACGAATCGAGCACGACTGCATGCGAGAGACGATCGGGAAAGGTCGCGCACGCCTGGAGCAGACGCGATCCGCCGAAACTGTGGCCCACCGCGACACACGGTCCAGAGCCGATTGCATCCACGACAGCGACGAGGTCGCGCACGAAAACGTCGGCGCTGTATTCCTGCCTGTAGGCGCTGTCGCCCATGCCGCGGAAATCCAGAGCAAAGACGCGAAAGCGATCGATGAAGAAGGGCGCAATGAAGTCCCACCAGTGCGTGTGCCCGAGAAAACCGTGTGCGAAGACAAGTGGCGGCTTACCGGTGTCTGCGGCGTTCCACGAGACATAATGGACAGTCACCCCGCCGCCTTCGGTGAAGTGAGATCGACGCGGCTGGGCCATGGCGTGGTCGAACCATGAGGGCACACGATCATTCATTGCGGATTTTCCATTACCTGAGGCTTGCACACGCGGTCCATCGACCAGCTATGCGAGTACGATGTGCTGTCGATTCGCATCGATCCAGTCCACCATCGGGGTGAGCTGGACACCACGTTTGGAAAGCGAATCGATATCGACGCGGTACCCGACTGCGTTGATCCATTCCTGTGCATTCACCCATCCGGGTGCGAGACCTTTTGCTCGGGCTTCATCCGGTGACACGTGCAAAACGTTGATCTGTGCGCCCAGAACGTTGCCGAGGCGATTCGCAACTTCAGACATCGTGAGTCTTTCCGATGCCAGCGGCACAGTCTCACCGTGCCAGCGTTGCGGATCGTTTAGCGCGCTGGCCGCGAGCGCGCCCACGTCGTCGGCGGCAATCCAGTCGAGTCGTGCGTCGGGTAGCAACGCGCTGAGCAGCAAGCCTTCGCGCAGGTGCGGAAACATCGCGCCCGCTTTCGGCTCAGCGAGATTGTCCATCATGAATGCAGGCTGCAAGACCGTCCACGATTCGAAACCCGCGGCGCGAACGGCCTCTTCCACTTCCCATTTGTCCGTCCAGTATTTTCGGTTCCAACGTTTCTCGCTCCAGCCAGGAAACGTCTCATGATTGCCGGCCTGCGCCACGGAGGTGTGAACGAACTGCGGGACCTCCGCGTTGCGCGCTGCGTTGACGAGCGCAAAACCCTGGCGGCGCTCCCTGTCGCTGCGATCAAAATCAGTCAGGAGAACGGAGAAGACGGAACCGACGCCCTCCATCGCTTTTGCGAGCAAGTCGCGGTCGTCCAGATCTCCCCGTAGCGCCTGCGCATCCATGTCGACGAGTGCCCGCGCAGCCGGCGAGTCCGGATTTCGTGTCAGGAAGCGTACCTTGCGTCCAGCCGCAAGAAGATGGCGAGCCGCGGCGCCTCCTTGTGCGCCAGTGGCGCCGATGACGAGTACCGCGGCGGATGAATCGATCATGACTTGTCCCGAGGTCGAACGTTAGACGTTGGCCAGGCGTGTCACGCCTGGGCGGCTTGCGCGCGATGCCGCTAACCCTGTGACAGCCATTGCAGGCTCGCGGCCTGGTGCTCACAAGCGTATCGTTCCGATATTAGCACGATGTTCATAAAACCGCGAGCAAAGGATGCCAGTGATCGATGCTTCAGAGTTGCCACGCCAGAGAGCAAGGCGAATGGCGCGAGGCGCAAAGACGAAGCTTCGTCTTTGCGCCTGACACGACGATCAATGCTGCGGGCGCAGCGTTTGAACGAGGCCGCCTTCATGTGCAACGATCACCTCGGATCCCGGCTGATAAACGCCGGCAATTTCGTCTGCGCGCAGGCGGTTGCCCTGGAGGCCGCGCAGATAACTCGTGTCGTCGAGTCGCAACACATGTTCACCATGCGCGTCGCGCACGACGATCTGGTCCGATGCGATCGACGTCAGCGTGCCCACATAGGGCAGGCGGGGCTCAAACGGGAAACTTCCGCCGTGCGGCAGGATGCGCGTGTCGAGTGACAGACGAAAACGGTCCGAATGATTGCTGAGACCAGAGTGCGGCGTGCGTCGGCTCATCAACAGGACGTCGCCCAGGCGGTAGTTCGTGCGGCGCCATGCGTCTTCTGGCACGCTCGCGAGATCGATGGGAACGATTTTGTCGCCGTCCTTCCTGTGCAGGCACGCAAGCTTATGCAATCCTTCCGCGACGGCCAATCCGCCGACTTGCGCATCGATATCGCTGAGCGGAATCCAGCAGATGATGAAATCGAGGCGGTCGCTGTAGATCGCATCTTCATGAATGAAGTCGAACCGTGTGCGGCTTTTGTCGATAGCGGGCGGCGACGTGCGGTATTCGGTGAAAGGTACCCAATAAAGCGGTACGCCGAAGAGCCGCTGAAAGAATGCACGAACCGCGGGGTCTTCCATCACGGTGCGTGCCGCACGCTGCTCGTTCATCGCCTTCACGGGAAAAAAGCTGAAATTTTCGCGGTCTTTGCCAGTCCATCGCACGTCTCGGTCGTTGCGGTCCACGAAGCCGTTGCTGTCGAGGTGATCAACAAGCAGACCGCGCATGCGCTCCAGCGGCTCGTGGCCGAGAACGTCGCGAAAGAACAGGTAGCCGTCTTCGTTCCAGCGTTCTTGCAACTCGGCGTGATTGCCGAGCAGGTCATTGGAAACGTTGAATTCGCGCATCGTCGGCACGATATCCACGCCTGGTGTGCTCATAAATTGTCTCCTTTGGTCGCGGGGGCGCTCTGATGTCGGCTCACAGCAATCCGCGTTCTTCCGAAGTGCGGGTCGTGGTGTCGATGCCAAGTTCCCGCAGTGTCTCCAGAACGGCCGTGGTCGCGGAGGCGACGGCTGGGAACCCGGCATACGGAAGCGCCTGAATCAGCACCCCTTCGAGTTCGCGTGCGCTCAGACCGTTGCGCACGGCAATGCGGACGTGGTTCTTCAGTTCGAGCGTCTGCCGGCTCGCGATCAGAATGCCCAGCGTGACGAGGCTGCGCTGCTTGCGCTCGAGTTTGTCGTCGCCCCAGACATCCGCGAACGCGTAGTTGATGGCAAGGCGTGAAATGTCGGATCCAAAGCCGGTGGACTCGCTTGCGGCCCGTAAGCCGGCTGCCTTGTCTTCACCCATGATTTCGCCGAATACCTTTAAGCCATAGGCAAGTTTTTCTTCGAGGCTCTTCACTTGTGTCTCCTGTTTAACCGCGGCGGCGCGGCTATTGATAGCGGATGCGACTCACCCGAGCCGCCTTGGTCGTTATTCGTATTGTAGAACGACATTCCAAAATGTATGTTGAACGGTGCTGGACGTCAAGATAGTGCGCACCCGATATGACCAGGGTTCGTCCGTAGTGCACCGCAACGGGACAAAGGCGATAAGCTGGGGACACCCGATATCAAAGCCATATCACGTCATGGAATTGCGGCATCTCAGACACTTCGTTGCGGTTGCGGAGACCCAGCACTTTGGCCGTGCGGCTGCGCGCCTGGGCATGGCGCAGCCGCCGCTCAGCCAGTCGATCATGCGGCTGGAGGAGCAGCTCGGTATCAAGCTGCTCGAACGTACACCGCGAGGCGTTTCGCTCACAGCCGCCGGAGCCGCGTTGCTCGCGGAAGCGAAGCCACTGATCGCGCAAGCGGAACTGGCCGAGCGGCGCGTGCGGCAAGCCGCCGACGAACTGGCGAGCCTGAGCGTAGCGTTCGTGCCGATGTGTGCGCTGCGAATCATGCCGCTAGCCATTCAGGGGCTTCGCAAGCAATGGCCGGGCGTTGACGTCCGGTTGATCGAGCGCGGCAGTGCTTTGACCGTCGCCAGCGTGAAAAACGGCAGCATCGACCTGGGCGTGGTAGTCACCAGCTCGGCGGACGTCTCCGGTTTGGAAAGCGTGGTCATCGAGCGTCTGCGTGTGGTGGCCGCGGTTCCGGCGAAGTGGCCCGTGGCGGCGCAGCCTTCAATTCGTATCGCGGATCTCGCGCGATACCCGCTCATCATGTTCCCTCAGCAGATGTCGCAGCCGCTGTTCGCTGCGTTCGAGACAGCGCGCCGCGAGGCGGGGCTGTCGCCGCGGGTGACCCAGCAAGCGCGCCATCCATACACGATGCTCAACCTCGTGTCTCATGAACTGGGCATCGGTCTGATGCTGGATTCGGCGCGATACCTGCCCGTGGAGGGTGTCGCCTTCGTCGACATCGAGGATGTTCCGGCTTCAGGCGAAACTGAGGTGTCGCTGGTGTGGGCCGATAGACCTCACAAGCCCTACCACCGTTCGATGCTCGACATCATGCGCGATATCGCGTCGCCGGCGGCGGGGTGATACGCGCAATCGCACTGCTCGACAGCTTCGTCCATGCTGCTCCTTTCGTCATCCGCTTCTCGTTCATCTTGACACGCCAAAGTGGTGTGTTTATCTTTGCGAATGACGTTCAGAAAATAACCCGCTCGCGCGGCGAGCCAAAGGAGGAGCAATGAGCACGAATGTGGCGAGTCTTTTCAATCTCGATCAGAAAGTGGCGGTGGTAACAGGGGCAGGCTCAGGCATCGGCCGCGAGACGGCTTTGCTGCTGGCGTCGGCGGGCGCGGCGGTGGTCGCGGCGGACCTGAATGAGGAAGCGGCGCAGCAGACGGCCAGCCAAATCGAAAGTGCGTCTGGCAAGGCTATCGCGATCAAAGTGGACATCAGCGATGAATCGTCGATTCTTGCGATGTACGAAACGGTGCAGGCCAAACTTGGGCGCCTCGACATTCTCGTGAACAACGCGGGCATCTATCCGAAGACGAAATTCGTCGAGACGTCGGTAGAAAAGTGGGACAAGGTGCTCGGCATCAACTTGCGCGGCACCTTCCTCTGCATGCGAGAAGCGATCAAGCGAATGCAAGGTGCCAAAAACGGCGGTTCCATTATCAATATTTCGTCGGTGGCTTCGCTGCAGCCGGTGATTTTCGACAACGGTGACTACGGCGCGTCGAAGGCGGGTGTCAACAACCTCACCAAGGTGGCAGCGCTCGAATTCGCAGCAGACGGAATTCGCGTGAACGCAGTGCTGCCCGGCGGCGTGGCAACCGAGGGCGCCGCCGCATCGACGAAGGTTCATCAGGCTCACGGGCCGATCACCCAACCTGGCCGCATGCCGCTGGGCCGCATCGGCGTCGCCTCCGATATCGCCAGGGCAGTGTTGTTTTTCGCGTCGCCGGCATCGGACTACGTCACCGGTCAGCTTCTCGCTGTCGACGGCGGCTTCCAGGTCTCCTGATCACTCGTCTGCGTGTCATTTTCGAATCGCTAAGCTGCGTCGAGAACGCGGCTTGGCGCTGCCATTCCCTTTCCCCGATTGATTGTGCCGACCCGTTCGCACACACGTCCATGTGTGTGCAGCGGGCGCTCGCGCATGCGCGTCGGTCTGTGCCTTGTCGGGTAGTGAAAACACCGACGCCATTAATTGAACGACTTGTTGCATAACCATATTCCATCGCCTAGGATGTTCATCAAGAGGCGCCATGCAAGCGCCCGAGAGGCATAAGCCTGATCGGAGACATGCGATGTACTTGCTCGACAGCGATTTACGTGGTCCTCTTGCGGACTATACGTACGACTATCGTCGCCAGCGCGCTGAAAAGGGCGCTCCGTCGTCGGACGAATCGGCTCGCGCAAAACAATCGAATTGGGCGGCGCGCGTGTTGGGCGCGGTGGCGCCTCGTGCTCTGGGCAAGCTGCGGACGGAGGGCCGGGCGCGATGAAAACGCTGACTCGCGAGAGCGCTCGGGAAGCGCGTAGAGTATGGCTCCCACTCATTCTCCTGTCGATTTCGGCGGCGGCGGTCTGGCTGCTGCAACGCGATGTGCGCATGGAAGAGCTAGGCCGGTCCGCGCTCTTCGACGTCGTGATGATGTTTGCGGTGCTCGGGGCGACGGCATTGGCGGGCATCATCGGATGTGCGATTGCGAGCCGTGCGCGAGCGCAGGAAGCCGATTTGTCGACAGGCGAGGGTTGTTGCTTCATTGGCGCCGTGATCGGTGCGGTCGTCTTTTTTGTCGCCATGACTATCTAACGGTAGAAGCCATGAATGAAGAACTGAGCGCGCGCGTCGAAGCACTGTTGGATAAGCAGGACATACTCGAATGCGTACACCGCTATTGCCGCGGGGTCGATCGCATGGACCGGAAGTTGACGCTGTCGGCGTACCATCCGGACGCAATCGACGACCACGGCGCATTCGTCGGGGATGCAGAGGAATTCGTCGACTGGGCCTTTGCGTACCATACCGAGCATCAGTTGTCGCACCACCATATGGTGTTCAATCACAGCGTCGAATTGCAGGGCGACGAGGCGCACGGGGAGACGTACTGGCTCTTCTTCGGAGAAAATCGCGTCAAGCCAGACACGCTAGCGGTGGGGCGCTATATCGACCGCTTCGAAAAGCGTGATGGCGTGTGGGCGATTGCCGCCCGCGTCTGCATCTCCGAAGCGATCAACGAACTGACCCCTGCGGAAGTGCCTACTGCGTGGCGAGAAATCCTGATGGGCAATGGCGTCAGTGCACGAAATCGTGAAGACGTCTCTTACGAACGGCCTTTAAAGACGCGCCAACCCAGCGAGGTTTAAGGCCAGACGCAAGCCTGCAACGACGCTTGCCACCACGGCACCACGGATCCCAGCATCGATTTGCCATGAAAGCCAACGTCGGCAGCAAGCCGACGTTGGCTTTCAGCTATTGGGTAATGGCGCAATCGTGCTGTGACCGACAATCGACAGAAACTCGCGGCGGGTGGAAGGATCGTCACGGAATGCGCCCAGCATTCGGCTCGTCACCAGCGATGCGCCGGGCTTGTGCACGCCTCGCGTACTCATGCACTGATGCGCGGCTTCGAGAATGACAGCGACTCCCTTCGGCTGCAGCACGGTGTTCAGCGCATCGGCGATCTGAACGGTCATCTTCTCCTGAATCTGTAGGCGCTTGGCATAGACATCGACGAGGCGCGCGAGTTTGGAGATGCCGACCACGCGATGCTCGGGCAAGTAGGCAACGTGCGCACGTCCGATGATAGGCACCATATGGTGTTCGCAGTAGCTCTCGAAACGGATGTCCTTTAGCACCACCATCTCGTCGTAGCCATCCACTTCGGAAAACGTGGTGGCGAGAATTTGCATCGGATCGGAGTCATAGCCCGAGAAGAACTCGCGGTATGCGCGCGCGACCCGTGCAGGTGTTTGAATGAGACCTTCCCTTTCGGGATCGTCACCGGCCCATCGGATCAGCGTGCGCACGGCTTGTTCCGCCTCGTCCGGCGTGGGGCGAATCGACACTTCCTCAGCGCCAATCTGATTGTCTCGTTTATTCATCAACTCTCCTGATCATTCATGCCTCGTGCAATCGCATCGGCGTCCGCGAGTGCGGCACACGAGTGTCGGCGATGTGGAGGAAGTGTATATAATTGCACGGTGTTCGTAAATACAAACTACCGGCGCATCTTACACGCGGCGTTCGACCATTGCCGGTCGAAAGATCAGGTTGCACTTACACAGGGATCAGCACATGAAAACGCGCATTACAGAGCTGCTTGGGATTCGATACCCTATTGTTCAAGGGGGCATGATGTGGGTGGGTCGCGCTGAACTTGCCGCCGCCGTCTCGAACGCCGGTGCGCTCGGCACCATCACTGCTCTGACGCAGCCCACGCCCGATGCGCTGCGCAACGAGATCGCCCGGGTTCGCTCAATGACGGATCAGCCGTTCGCCGTCAACCTGACCATTCTGCCGACCATCAAGCCAGTGCCGTACGACGAGTACGTGCAAGCGGTCGTGGAGAACGGTGTAAAGATCGTCGAGACGGCGGGACGCAATCCCGAGCCATATATGCCCGCATTCAGGGCTGCGGGAATCAAGGTCATCCACAAGTGCACGTCGGTGCGTCACGCGCTGAAAGCGGAGGCGTTGGGCTGCGACGCCGTGAGCGTGGACGGATTCGAGTGCGCCGGACATCCGGGCGAGGACGACGTGCCCAATCTGATCCTGTTGCCGGCCGCGGCCGCGAAACTGCATATTCCGATGCTTGCGTCAGGCGGCATTGCCGATGCGCGCGGCATGGTCGCCGCGCTCGCGCTCGGCGCGGATGGGATCAATATGGGTACGCGCTTCATGGCAACGCGGGAGGCGCCGATTCACGAGAACGTCAAGCGCAGGCTCGTAGAGCATGACGAGCGCAATACGGCGTTGATCTTCCGCACGCTGAAGAACACGTCGCGTATCTTCAGGAATTCGGTAGCGGAGCAGGTGTTGGAACTCGAGCAAAAAGAGGGTGTGACGTTTGCGGATCTCAAGCCGCTGGTGAGCGGTGAGCGCGGTAAGCGAGTGTACGAGACGGGTGACACCGAAGACGGAACGTTTCCGGCTGGCCTCGCAATCGGGCTTATCGAGGACATTCCCACCTGCGCGGAACTCGTGAGTCGGATGGTCGCCGAGGCGCGCGCACTCATTCGTGGCCGGCTGGCCGCGCTTGTAGAAGAGAGCTGAGTCCGAAAGAAGACGGCCGTCGAACAAGGCCGCCCGCGCCCTCGGTTTTGGCGGGCGTGGCAGCCGATGCATGCATGACGATCGCAATCATGCCTGCGAAGTCGGACGACGTTGTTCGTCGAGTCGTTCGAGATGCGCCAGCAGCGACCGGGATGCCGCAGGCCAGAGCCTTTCGGGAACATCGGTATAAGCAAGACGCAGCCAGTCGTCGATCGAACCGGTCGGCAGTGCCAGCAAATCGCCATCGAGCAATTCCGGTGTCGTGTTTAACAATGAGAATGGCGTTCGGAAATTAGCGCAATTTTTGTTTTCTGTCCACGTTGTTGCGCGATGCGCAAGGCTGCGATCGTGCCGGACATTGCGCGCGTCATTCGCGCCAGATTGGGTGTGTGCTATCAGGCCTTCCTCGTGGGTGACGACGGATAGACGTGGCTGGGATTTCGCGTTATTCTTGTTCAACAAGATGATCGACGTTCAATTATTGGTTGAACTTGGCCCGCAACATTTCCAGGTATCGGAAGGCGATGCGAGCGCTCGCGGGACATGACTTGCCAGATAACAACAGGACGACTCAGATGGATGCAGGTACGGCTTCGCACGACGCCCTGATGGATGTGCCGTTTCGCCCGATTCGCGTCGGCAGCATGGATGCCATCGTCGAGCGAAGGCCAGACGGAAGCGTGGTGTATGAACTGAAGGAACCGCTCCAGGCGTATCCCGTCCGCTTGACGGAGCGGCTCGAACACTGGGCGAGCGTCACGCCCGAGCGCGCGTTGCTCGCGCGGCGGACGCCGGACGGTAGGTCATGGGAGTCTCTGACCTACCGCCAGGCGTTCGACGGTGCGCGTGCGCTGGGGCAGGCGCTGCTCGATCGAGGATTGTCGCCGTCTCGTCCGTTGATGATTCTTTCCGATCGAAGCTTTGAACACGCGCTCTTCGCGCTCGCCGCATTGCACGTCGGGATTCCCTATATCCCGGTGACGCCCGCGTATTCGCTGTTATCGCAGGACTTTTCGAAGCTCAGGCAACTCGCGGCCGTATGCACGCCCGGCCTCGTCTTCGCAGATGACGGCGCGCAGTATGGCCGCGCATTGCGTGAGGTGTTCGGCGACGTGGAATGTGTCGTCGTCGGTCCGTTGCCGGAGGGTCGTGGCGGTTCGCGCGTCGCGGAGTGGCTGAAGACGCCGGTTACAGCCGACGTCGACAAGGCGTTCAAGGCAGTCGGCCCGGATACGGTGGGCAAGATCATGTTTACTTCGGGAACGACAGGCGCACCGAAAGGCGTGATCTATCCGCAGCGCATGTTGTGCAGCAATCGACAGCAAGTCGCCCAGGTGTTCGCGTTTCTTCAGGACGGGCCATCGGATCTCGTCGACTGGCTGCCCTGGCATCACACTTTTGGCGGCACGCATAACTTCGGCATGGTGCTGTACGGCGGGGGGACTTACTACCTGGACCCAGGCAAGCCAACGCCGGAGGAAATTGGCCCGACGGTGCAGGCATTGCGTGAAATCGCGCCGGCGGTCTACCTCAATACGCCGCAAGGGTTGGCCTCGCTCATTCCGCATCTGCAGGCGGACAAGGCACTGCGCGAGAAATTCTTTAGCAAACTCGCGCTCATCTACTACGGCGGCGCAAGTCTGCCGAAATACATCTGGGCTCAACTCGACGAGCTCGCGGTGCGTACCATCGGCCAGCGTGTGCTCATCATGTCGGGCATCGGCAGCACGGAAGCAGGCCCAACGCCGCTATCGGCGGCCTGGGATCCGCGACGCGAAGCGATTGCGGGGTTGCCCGTGCCCGGCGTCAAAGTGAAGGTGGCGCCGGTCGGCGCAAAGCTGGAAATCCGTTTCCTCGGCGACTGTGTGACGCCCGGCTATTGGAAAGATCCCGAGCGCACCGCCGCCGCGTTCGACGAGGAAGGCTATTTCCGCTCCGGTGACGCAGCAACGTTCATCGACCCGCAGCGCCTCGAACTGGGACTGCGCTTCGACGGACGCATTGCGGAAAATTTCAAGCTGTCCTCGGGCACCTGGGTCAACGTCGCCGAGTTGCGACTGTACGCGCTGAACGTGTGGGGCCCGTATGCGCGGGATATCGTGATTGCCGGGCACGACCGCGACTACCTGAGCGCGCTCGTCTTCCCTGACATCGAAGCGTGCCGTGCGCTTTGCGACGACCTTCACGATCCGATGCCGGGCGCCGACCAGATCATCAACAGCCGCGGCGTGCGCGCGTTCTTCCAGACCGGACTCGACCAGCTCGCCGCGCGTCCTGGCGGCAGTTCTACGCGCATTGTGCGCATCGTGCTCGAAAGCGAGCAGCCGACGCTCGATAACGGCGAATTGAGTGCAAAGAGCGCAATCAGCCAACGCAATGTGCTCGAGCGACGGCGCGGTGTCGTGGACGAGCTTTATTGCGTGCCGCCCACGCCGCGCACATTGGTCGGCAACGCTGGCGCAGCAGCGGGCGCAGATCGAGGCGCGCGCCGCGGTTCAACGTACTGAAAACGCTGGAAGCTAAACCATGGATTTTCGCGTAGATCCCGCGGACATCGCGTTCCGCAAAGAAGTTCGTGCGTTCCTCAACGAGCATTTGCCGGCCGACCTGGCCTTTCGCGGGCAGCAGGGCTTTCTGGCAGGTGACGACGATTCACAGCGCTGGACTCGCATCTTGCACGAAACGCACGGCTGGTCGGTGCCGCATTGGCCGGTTGCTGACGGCGGCACGGGGTGGACCGCGATGCAGCGTTACATCTTCGAGGAAGAATGCTATCTGGCAGGCGCACCGATACAGAATCAGGCGGGCGTGTCGCTCGTCGGACCCGTGATTTGCGAGTTTGGCAACGAAGAGCAGAAGCGCCGCTTTCTTCCTCCTATTCAGCGTGGTGAAGTGTTCTGGGTACAGGGTTTTTCAGAGCCGGGCTCGGGTTCCGATCTTGCATCGCTACGTACGACGGCGGTTCGCGATGGAGACCACTACATCGTCAATGGACAGAAGATCTGGAGCAGCTTCGGCGCCTACGGTCAATGGAATTTCGTGCTGGTCCGCACGGATAGCGAAGCGAAGCCACAAAAGGGCATTTCCTTCCTGCTGCTCGACATGTCGTCGCCGGGCGTTACCGTACGGCCGATCGCGTCGCTCGATGGCTGCCATCACCTGGCGGAAGTCTTCTACGACAACGTGCGTGTGCCCGCTGAAAACCTTATTGGCGAGGTCAACAAGGGGTGGGGATACACCAAGTTTCTGCTGTTTAACGAGCGGGCGTTTCTTGGCGCTGAAGCGCCTGCCCTCAAGCGCTATCTGCGCAAGATCCGGCACTACGCCTCGCGCGAACGGATGGCCGGCAAGCCATTGATCCAGGATCCGACGTTTGCGGCACGTTTCGCGCAGCACGAATTGGAGGTTCGCGCGATCGACATGGCGGTGCAGAAAATCCTGCATCAAGGGATAGACGAGCGCAGCGGCGGTATGGCGATCGGATCCATGCTCAAAGTGCGCGGATCTGAACTCCATCAGAAGCTCACGGAGATGCTGCTTGAGGTGATCGGCGATTACGGCGCCGTGTTCTATCCCGATCCGAATGAAGAGCGAGAGCTGCGCGAGGCCCGGTTCATCGGACCTGAATACGCGCCAGGCCTGGCGGCAGAGGTCTTCTATCGACGGGCTTGCTCGATCTATGGCGGGACGGCCGAAATTCAGCGAAACATCATCGCCAAAGCACTGTTCGATCTTTGACGCCGTATCGAGTCACGACGGTCTTCGATCCCCGAGACGTGGGATCGCATCAATTGCCGGCATAAAGAGGGTGCAGCATGGACTTCGAGTTGAGCGACGAACAGCGGATGTTGCAGGAAAGCGCGCAACGTTTCTTGCAAAAGAGTTATACGTTCGAACATCGTCGCAATCTTGCTTCGCAAGGAGGCGGATTTTCGCGCGAGACGTGGCATACGTTCGGCGAAATGGGTTGGCTCGGTGTCGCGGTGCCGGATGAATTGGGCGGGCTCGGTTTCTCGTCAGTCGAAAGCGCCATCGTGGCCGAGCAGATCGGGCGCGCGCTGGTGCTGGAACCATACGTGATGTGTGGTGTGTTTCCTGCGTCGCTTGTCACGCGCTGCGGGCGAGACGGGCAGCGCGAGGCGATACTTGGCGAGATCGTTTCGGGCGAGACTGTCTACGCAGTCGCGCACAGTGAACGTGAAGCGCGGGGTCAGGTGCATTACGTGACGGCCGCCGCGAAGAAGACAGAGGACGGGTCGTGGCGGCTGGACGGCTATAAGACGCTCGTGGTTGGAGCGCCCGTTGCAGACCGTCTGCTCGTCGTCGCTCGAGCGGCGGGTGCAGCCGATGCTACGGACGGCATCGGGGTTTTCGTCGTCGATCCGAAGCAGGCAGGCGTGACGCTGAAGACTTGCGCGTTGCTCGACGGCACGCCATCTGCCGACTTGCTGCTCGATGGTGTGATCGTCGCAGAATCGAATGTTCTGGGTGAGGCTGGGCGAGCGTTCGAAGGACTGCAGGCCGCCGTTGACGAAGCGGTCGTTGCGATCTGTGCCGAACTGGTGGGCGATATGGAAGACGCTATCGAGCTCGCGTCGGAGTACTTGAAAACGCGCAAGCAGTTCGGGGTGGCGATTGGCAGCTTCCAGGCGCTGCAACACCGGATGGCCGACATGGCGATCGAAGCGATGCAGGCGCGCGCAACACTGCACCGTGCGTTGCTCTCTATCAGCGAGGACAGGGAGAACCGGAGCGTCGAAATCTCGGGCTGCAAGGCACAGACCACGCGTGGCGCGAAGTTCGTCACGCAACAGGGTATCCAGTTGCACGGTGGCTACGGCATCACGGATGAATACAAGGTGGGCCATCACTATCGCCGTCATCTGGTGCTCGACGCATTGTTCGGCAACGCGGACTACCACCTGAATCGCTACGCACGCCAGATTCAGCACGAGGCATTGGTCGCGGCGGCGTGAACCCTTTCGAGGCATTGCCATGAACGCGAAAGCAACCGATCTGCTCGGCGTGCAGAGTGACGAAACGGTTCTCACGTTGACACTGAACCGGCCCGCGGCCCGCAACGCACTGAACCTCGCATTGACCGAAGCGCTGGTCGACGCATTGCAACGTTTCGAAGCGGACCAAAGCCTGCGCGTCCTAATCGTGACGGGCGCCGATCCGGCCTTTTGTGCTGGGCTCGACCTGAATGATTTTTCCGCGCCGGATGCGCCGCGCACGCGGGTCGCGGACATGATCGATATGTGGCCGCGCATCACCAAGCCGGTAATCGCGGCGGTCAACGGCGCTGCCGTTACAGGCGGGCTGGAACTTGCAATGGGGTGCGATTTCATCATCGCGTCCGAGCGTGCGCGCTTTGCCGACACGCACACGAAAATCGGCGCGCTCGCGGGGGGCGGCATGACCGCGAGGTTGCCGTATATCGTGGGTCCGCGGTGGGCGAAGCAGTTCAGCTTGACGAGCGATCCGATTGACGCGGCCACGGCGTTGCGCATCGGCCTCGTGAACGAGGTGGTCAGCCACGAGCAACTGATGGAGCGGGCAGCGTCACTAGCGAAGACGATTGCGAGCCGCCGCCCCGACCTCGTCGCGATGGTCAAGCGGGTGATCGATCAGGGTGCGTTAGCTTCGCTGGAAGAGGCGTTGCGGATCGAGAAGGCGGCATTGGCGCAAAGAAAGCAAAGCGGCGGCATGGCGTGGCAGGTGGGGAAATAATCGCTTGCCTGAGCGAAGCGCGCGACGCGAGGGCTTTCATCGACAAGCCTCCATTTTTGTGGAGTACGTATGCCCTCATCGCTTTTTGACCTCACGGACAAGGTCGCAATCGTCACCGGATCGAGTCGCGGCATCGGCTATGCCAGTGCGCTCGGCATGGCGGAACATGGCGCCAAAGTCGTCGTTTCCGGCCGTAACGCCGACGCCTGCGAAACCGCCGCGCAAGCCATCAACGAAAAGGTCGGAACTCCGGTGGCCTTGCCGTTTGCCTGCAACATCGGCCGAAAAGCGGAGTTGCAAGGTCTCGTGGCTGCGGCGAACGGCGAGTGGGGCAGGGTCGACATCGTGATGGCCAATGCGGCGATTCACCCGTGGATAGGCTCGGCACTCGATCTGCAAGACGAAACGTTCAACAAGTTCATGCAGGTCAACGTCCAGAGCAATATCTGGCTCGCGCAGATGACCGTGCCCGGCATGATCGAGCGTGGCTATGGGCGCTTTATTTCGGTGGCATCCGTGGTTGGCCTGTTCGGCGATGCCGTGACGGGAACCTACGGGCTCACCAAAGCCGCCGACATGCAGCTCGTGAGAAACCTCGCGATGGAATTCGCCGCAAAGGGTGTCACTGCCAATTGCATCGCGCCTGGCACCTTCAAGACCGAGATGGCGCGATCGCAATGGGAGGACGAGGCGATGGTCGAATGGTACCGGGGTCGCAATCCATCACAGCGCTTCGGCGAGGTCGACGAGATCGCCGGGCTAGCCGTGATGCTCGCATCGCGTTCGGGCGGCTATATCAACGGCCAGACGATCGCGGTGGATGGCGGCCACACGATCTCGTTTCGCTGACCTGCAGGAGGGAAGGACATCGTGCGCCCCCAGATGTTCAGGACGCGAATCACCGATCTGCTCGGTATTCGTCACCCGATACTTTGCGGCGGTCTTGGGCCGCGCGTGTCCGACGCACGGTATGTCGCGGCCGTCGTCAACGCAGGCGGCATGGGCTTTATCGTCGGCGCGGGCTTTCCTGATTCCGACGAATTCCGCAACGAGTTGCGCACCTGTCGTGAACTCACCGGTGCACAGAATTTCGGCGTCAATCTCTACATATCGCGGCAAGCGGGCGGAGTGGAGCGCGTCAAGCAACAGATCCGCATTCTGATCGAAGAGAACGTTGCCTGCGTGGAGACCGCCGGTGCGAGCCCCGAAGCGGTCGTGCCGTTGCTCAAGGAGGCGGGCATCAAGGTTTTGCACAAGGTGCCCGCTGTGCGCTATGCACATACGGCGGTGCGGATGGGCGTCGACGGTGTGATCGTCGTCGGCAATGAGTGCGGCGGCCATCCAGGCATCTACCAGATCGGTAGCATCGTGCAGGCCGCGCAGGCGCCGCGGGAGATTGGCTTGCCGGTTGTGATCGGCGGCGGCATCGGCACCGGGCGGCAGCTTGCGGGCGTGCTGGCGATGGGCGCCGACGCGGTCATCATGGGCACGCGCATGATGGTCGCCGAGGAGCTGTGGATTCATCCTGAAGTCAAGGCGAAGGTGGTGGCGGGCGACGGCAGCGAAAGCGTCGTGGTCAAGTCTGCGATTCGCGATCATCACCGTGTGCTGCGCAACGAGAGCGCCGAGGCGGTCATGGAACTGGATCGCGCGCAGGTGAGCGAGTTCGAGCGGTTCCGCCCTCACGTGATGGGCGCACTCGCGCACCAGGCTTACGTGACCGGCGACACGCGCAAGGGCATGATCGACTATGGGCATGCCGCGGTGTTTGCCGACGCGGTCAGGAAGGTCGAGGCAATTTTCGACGAGATGATCGACGACGCGGTGGCGGCGTCGAACCGGCTGAGCACGCTGACGCCGTAGATGGCTAGCACGGCGACGGATCGGGATCGGTGATCGTTGAGGCGAACACGCAAGCGCAGCGCGGCCGCTACTCCAGCCACGTCCTGATCCCCGCGATGTAGTCGGCCATTTGCCGGCGAGCCTGCTCTTTATCGCGGGCAATGATCGCGCGCGCGATCTCGCGATGGTATTCCTTGATCCTCGCCACGACGCGGTCGCGGTCCGTTCGGCTGCGCCGATGAAATGTGGAATGCGCATCGGCAAGTTGCAGGGCGATGCCGTCGAAGAGACGCAGTGCGGGATCGCCGCAAAGTTCAGCGAGCAGGAAATGAAATCGCAGCAACTCATCGGCGCCGGCACGACCGTCGAGTTGCGCCTCGGCCTGAACCTGGTCGTGCACGCGTCGCTCACCTTCATGGTCGAGCCGTTCGATGACGAGATCCAGGACGGCCAGTTCGAGCGTGCGGCGCGTCGCGAGAATATCGCGCGGCGCGATGCCCGCATACTCCAGATAGACGCTGACTGCCTGCATCGTCGCGCTCAGGTCCGGCTGGGCGACGATCACGCCGCCTGCGGTGCCGCGCTGCACCCTCACGATGCAGTGGTGCTCGAGCAAGCGGATCGCTCCGCGCAACGCAGCGCGACTTACTCCATGGACCTTCATCAATTCCTGCTCGGAGCCGAGCGGTAGTCCTGCCGGCCATCCCAGATCGATGATGTGCTTCAGCAGCGCCATGAAGAGCGTCTGCGCGCGCGTGATCGGTGCGCCGATCGCATTGCGCTTGCGGCGCGACTCGGCAGTTGGGGGCAGCGCAGGCGTCATCGCGGCCAGCATCGAGAGCCACTGCTGGCGCGGGGCTTGGCCAGGATGCATGTTGTCGCGCAGCTTTTCGCGGCGTTGCGCGGCGAACTGGCTGAAGAGGGCGACGTCGGCTGCCGGGACGACCAGTGTCAGGCTCACCATGCCTTCGGACTTCTTGCGGGTGCGATAAGCGGCGACGCGTTCGGCAGACGACTTTGGCATGTCCGGGATCAGTATTAAATGCGAACGACGTTCAATATATCGCACATGATCGTTGCATGTAACGAAGCTTTCGTGCGCGCAGGCAGCGCGCGTTTCCGGACCGCAGAGAAAGCCGGTAAATCAATACGTTAGCTCCTGTGCCCCTGTGCTGATCGCGCGCCGGGCGTGCTCGTGGCCAGACGAGCGGATCGACCGGTTTTCAGCCACGCGCGAGGATACCTATAGTGAGCCGCTCCAACCACTTCACCATCGTGACGGGTGTAACGACCATGAGCGACACCAAACTATCCATGCCGCGCCGCGGCGACTTTGGCTGGCAGCCTCTTGTCAGCGCCTTCGAGCCCACCATCGAGGACATGCTGTCCAACCGCGCCTACTTCGGCATGCCGCCCGAAGCGCTCTACCTGTGGGGAACGCTGCGCGACGAGGATGGCGAGATCTATTGCCCGATGCGGCGGATTCCCGCTGGCCTGCGGACCGACGCGAAGGACACGCGGCGGCGTTTCTACCTGTGCACGACGCTCGGCCACGACGACGGCATGCATATGCATCCGGTAGGCAAGGAATCGGTGCCGAACGATGGATTCGCAAGAACGCTCGAAGAGGAGCGCATCCACTGGCGAAGCCACCCGCAGGCGCCCGGCAATCGCTTTCACGTCACCTGGACGCCCGAGGATTGCAGCTGGTACGAAGAGAACGGCATGGATATCAAGGGCAAGCTCGTCAAGCCCGGCATGCACTGGTATCTGCCGGGCCGCGACGCGGGCATGTACTACGTCGCGAACATCTTCGAGATGGAAGGGACGATACTCGGAAAGAAGGTCCGCGGCATGATCGGCTTCGATCCGATCCATATGTACGAGGGCGGCGAGATCTACAAGACGAAAGATGCGCTGGTGCAGGAGAAGCTGGAACTCGTCTGGTACACGTGGGCGACGCGTTATAAGGATGGCAGCATCGACTTCGGGCACTTCACGCTCGGTAACGACATGTTCGGCTTCGCGATTCTCGGCAACGAGAAGGGCGAGGTGCGCTTTACCTATGACGTGACGGGCACCATCGATTTCGGCGCGAATGGGTATTGGCAGGAAGGCATCCGTTACTCAGCGTTCGGCGAAGAGTGGGAGTTCATGCCCGATCCGCGCGGGCGTCTGGTCGGTCTCGGGACGCTCAAGAATCCGCAGGTGGACGGCCGCTGGCGGCGCGTGGGCGATGCGCGCGAGCCTGACGTGTGGTTCGCATGGGGCGAAGCCGCCCCGGAGCATGGCAGCCGCCCCATCAACCGGCTCCCGGGGCTTGGCACGCGTGTCGGCGTGAACTTCCGCAAATACTGAACTTCGGCGCGCGTATGCGCAAAGGGCGACGCCGAAGCCGAGCGTCGCCCTGCCGGCATTTGCGCCGGTCACTTCACGTACTTGCGAAACTCCGGCTTGCGCTTTTCGCGGAACGCATTGCCGCCTTCCTTCGATTCGTCGGTGTCGTAGTACATCGCAAGCGCCTGCATCGCGAACGCGCCGATGCCGCGGATGTTCTCGGTATCGATATTGAACGAGCGCTTGGCGAGCGCAATAGCGGTGGGGCTCATCTGCAGAATCTCGTCGCACCACTTCTTCGTTTCGGCGTCGAGTTGTTCCGCGGGCACGACGGCGTTGATGAGACCCCAGTCGAGCGCCTGTTTCGCGCTGTATTTGCGGCACAGGTACCAGATTTCCCGCGCGCGCTTCTCGCCGACGATGCGCGCGAGGTAGGCGGTGCCGAAGCCCGGATCGACCGACCCGACCTTCGGGCCGACCTGACCGAAGACCGCGGTCTCGGCAGCGATGGCGAGATCGCAGAGCGTCACCAGCACGTTGCCGCCGCCGATTGCATAGCCGTTCACGCGTGCGATCACGGGCTTCGGAATGTCGCGGATGATGCTTTGCAGTTCCTCGATCGGCAGCCCGACGGTGCCGCGCCCGTTGTAGCCGTCGCCGGACTGGTCGCCGCCCGTGCAGAACGCCTTGTCGCCTGCGCCCGTGAGCACCACGACGCCGATATCCTTGTTCCATCCCGCGAGGCCGAAGGCCTTGATGAGCTCCTCGACGGTGTTGGCGCTGAATGCGTTGTACACCTTCGGGCGATTGATGGTGATCGTCGCGACCCCGTCCGCCTCCTGATAGCCGATGTCCTTGAATTCCATGTCGTATTCCAATGTTGTTGATTGATTGCGTTCGCGGAGCCGTTTATCCAGCCATCGTCAGACCGCCCGACACGCTGATGACCTGACCGCTGATGAACGCGGCGTCGTCACTCGCGAGAAAGGCCACCACGCCCGGGATGTCGCCAGGTTCGCCCATGCGGCCGAACGGCACGGCCTTCACGAGGGCGGCCTTGATGCGCTCGCCTTTCTCGCCCTGCGCGAGGTTGTCGAGAAGCGGGGTCGCGGTCGGGCCGGGGCAAACGACGTTGACGGGAATCATCTGGCGGGCCATTTCGCGTGCCATCGTCTTCGTGAAGGCGATGAGGCCGCCTTTGCAGAACGAGTACACCGCTTCCATCGAGGAGCCCACGCGTCCCGCATCCGACGAGATGTTGACGACGCGGCCACGGCCACGTTCGGCCATCCGTCGCAGCACGGCATGGTGCATGTTCAGCGGTCCGTACAGATTGATCGCCACCACTTTGTCCCAGAACGGTTTCTCGGTTTGCAGGAAGAACGCACCCATGTCCCAGCCGGCGTTGTTCACGAGAACCTCGATCGGTCCCAGTTCTTCCTCGACTCTCGCCACCGCAGCATGCACACCTTCGTGATCCGTGATGTCGACGCGGTAGGCTCGCGCCTTGCCGCCCGCCGCCTCGATTTCCGCCGCGACACGCACGGCGCCTTCTTCGTTCAGGTCGAACAGCGCGACGGTCGAACCTTCGTCGCCGAATCGTCTGCTGATGGCGGAACCGATCCCACCTGCCGCGCCAGTGACGACGACGACCTTCTCCTTGAGCCCCTTCATTGATTCCCTCCGTGATGTGCGAGGCGCTGTCGCGCCAGTTAATCCTTGCTCAGCGCTTCCGATACGGCTTCGCCCCTTCCTGTGGCCAGGGCGAGGAGCGCGCTCGCTTCGTCCGCGCTATATCCCGCTTCGACCAGAACCTCGGTGCTGTGCTCGCCGAGATTCGGCGGCAGATAGCGAACGTTGCCGGGCGACTCGGAGAAGTGCACCGGTATCGAGGTCATGACCATGTCGCCTTCGGTCGGGTGCTCGAAGCGCTGGAAGAACCCGGTCTCCTTGATGTACGCGTCGTGCATCAGGTCTTTCAGGTCGCGCACGGGACCGTGCGGCACGTCCGCCGAGGCGAAGATCGCATTCCATTCCGCAGTCGTCTTGTTGCGGATGGCGTCGCCGACGATGCGATACAGCTCGCTGATGTTGCGCATGCGCTCGGCCATGTGGTGGAAGCGCGGGTCGTCGAGCAGATGCGCTGCATCGATTGCGCACAGCACGCGGCGCCATTGCTCGTTATTCACGGCGAGCAGGCAGATATGCCCGTCTTTTGTCGCATAGGGCCGGCGGTGCGGCGAGAACATGCGCGGATAGCCCAGGCCGGTTCCGTCATTGGAGCCCAGCGCACCTTCCCAGAGATGCTCGAAAAGATTGAATTGCAGCATCGTTTCGAACATCGGCACATGGACGAGCTGGCCGACACCGGTCCGCTCGCGGTGATAGAGCGCCATGCCGATCGACGACGCCAGCACGTAGCCGCAGAACTTGTCGACGATCACGGTGGGGAAGTACCGCGGCGAGCCGTCCGCGTCGCGGTTCATCGCGGCAATGCCGGTTTCGCCCTGAATCACGTCGTCGAAAGCGGGGCGGTCCTTGTAGGGTCCGTCGATTCGATAGCCGGCACCCGACGCATACACGATGCGTGGGTTGCGCGCCCGCACGGTTTCATAGTCGATGCCGAGGCGCTCGGCGGCACTCGGGCGCATGCTGTGCACGATGACGTCGGCGGTCTCGACGAGCTTGAGCAGCGCTTCGCGGCATTCGGCCTGCTTCAGGTTCAGGATCACGCTGCGCTTGTTGCGGTTCATGATCGTATAGAACACTGCCATGTCGGGATTGCGGCCAGGGCCATTCTTGCGGTTCTGGTCGCCTTCGGGCGGTTCGATCTTGATGACGTCCGCGCCCATGTCGCCGAGTAGCTGCGTGGCGACCGGACCGAGCACGTTGATGGTCAGGTCGATCACGCGGACACCGGCTAACGGGCCGGTCGCCGGTTCGAGGGGTTGTTGGGGATTTTCCATGCTCAGGCCTTGTATTCCTTGCCTTTAACGAGTCTGAGCGGCGTGTACACCATCACTTCCGTGCCGTCCTGCCTGATCACGCGGTTACGGGTGCGCACCAGCCCAAGTCCGGGGCGCCCCTTGCTAGGCCTGCATTCGATCACCTCGCATTCCACGTGAATCGTGTCGCCCACATAGGTCGGGCCTTTGATGTCGAGTTCCATGTTGAGGAACGCGAAGCCGACGCCCTGCATGGTGGCCTGCGTGAGCAGCCCTTCCATCAGCGTGAAGACCAGCGCGCCCGGCGCGACGCGCCCCTTGATGGCCGACTGCTCGCGAAGAAACTCGGTGTTGGTGAACAGAACTTCCAGCATGCCTGTCACCGAAACAAAATTCACGACATCCGTTTCGGTCACCGTGCGGCCCACGGTCTTGAACCTGCGTCCAACGGGCAGGTCCTCCCAGTGAATTCCCAGACCAACCGTTTCGATTTCTTCCATTGCCTGTCCTCTGTCGTTGTCGGCTCGGCTGTTAGCTGAGCTGTCGTTGTCAGTTCTTCTTGATGCGGCCCAGCACGCTGTCCGCGACGATGTTGCGTTGGATCTGGTTGGTGCCTTCGATGATCTGCACCACCTTCGCGTCGCGGAAATAACGGTTGATCGGGTACTCGTTGGAGATGCCTGCGGCGCCGAATAGCTGCACGGCATCGGTCGCGACCTTCATGGCGACATCCGACGCGAACATCTTCGCCATCGCCGCCATTGGGGCGAGTTCACGGCCGCTAACGCCCGCATCGACGAGCGACGCCGTGCGATAGACGAGTTGGCGCGCGGCCTCGGTCTGGGTGACCATGTCAGCGATCATCCAGCGCACACCCTGAAAGTTGCTGATGCTCTGGCCGAATGCAACGCGGTCCTGAATGAATTTGACGGTGTGATCGATCGCGCCCTGCGCGATGCCAACCGCGCGCGCGGCCACGATGGGACGGCTCGTATTGAGCGCCTCCATTGCCACCTTGAACCCCTGGCCGCCTTCCGGCCCGAGACGGTCTTCCGCGCGGATGAAGGCATCGTCGAAATAAAGGGGGCACGACGCCACGCCGCGCGCGCCCATCTTGTCTTCTTCGTTGCCGATCGTCAGGCCCGGCGTGTTGCGATCGACGATGAAAAGATTGATCCCCAGCGCCTGTCCTTCCTCGTCGAGCGTCCTGGCGGCGACGAGAATGAAGTCGGCGATATGCGAATTCGTGCACCAGATCTTTGAGCCGTTGAGCACATAGCCGCCGTTCTTGCGGCGCGCTGTCGTGCGAATGCCCGAAACGTCGGAGCCGCTTTGAGCCTCGGTAATGGAGAGAGCACCGCGTAAGTCACCGGAGGCGAGACCCGGCAGCAGGCGAGCCTTCTGCTCTTCCGTGCCGCCTTCGAGAATCGCTCCGAACGGTGTCCATTGCACGACCAGCAGATAGCCCGTGTTGTAGCAAACCCGCCCGAACTCCTCGACCGCGATGCACGCCGACATCACGCTGCCGGCACCGCCATACGCCTCAGGAAACGGCAACGTGAAGAGGCCAAGCTCCTTGAGCAGTGCGTACATGTCGTGCGGATACCCGGCCGTACGGTCGATCTCGTCGGCCCGCGGCGCCACGCGCTCCCGTGCGACGCGACGGATGAGGTCGCGGATCTGAAGCTGGTCGTCTGTTAGTTCGTATGTCACTTCGAGCTCTCTTGCTAACGGTTTTTTCGGGCCGGCCCCGGATTCGTCTCCGGAGTGGGGATACGTCGCCCCCGCCGACCACTTCCTGATCACATTCGAAGTCTTCACTTTTATGAACGATGTTCGATAAATTAAACGAAGGGCCGGGTGATCGTCAAGCGCTGAAACCGGCTCCCGCGGGTTTGTCCGAGGTGCGTCGGGAATTTGGTCGGGATGTAGTTTCAGCCTTGCGCGGCGGGGCACGGCAGGGCTTTCCCGCCGTTGACAGCGCGCTCCCAGTGCGTTTAATATTTGGAACAGTGTTCGGTTATTTGTTCCATTTTGGCCCGACAGAACGGCTCGATTCGGCGCGAGCCCATGGCAAAACAATTTGGAGGAGCGGGGAATGGACTCTCTTTGTCCTGAAGTCGATTATCAGAAATTCCTGGCCGAGGGCCGCTTGATGATCCAGCGCAGCCGCGGCAGCGGCCGCTATGTCTTCTACCCGCGGGTGGCTGAGCCGGTTACCGGGATGCGCGATCTGGAGTGGGTCGAAGCCTGCGGGAAGGGGACGGTTTATTCCACTACCGTGGTGCGCCAGAAATCGCCCACGCCCAGCTACAACGTCGCAGTGATCGATCTGGAAGAAGGTGTGCGCATGCTGAGTTGTGTGGAGGGCATCGAGCCGGAGGCCGTGCGCATTGGCATGCCGGTGCAGGCGAAGATCGTGTACCGAGGGGATGCGGCATTGCTTGTGTTCGAACCAGCCTGACGCCCGCTAACCCGCAGCCGGCCGTCAACAGCCGGTCACACCGATGAAAGGTAGATCGAATGGAATTCAACTTGCGCGGGCGTACCGCACTGGTGGCAGGCGCCACCTATGGGATGGGGGAAGCACCTGGCTTGTCGTCACTGGACCTTGCTGCGCGTGCGTCCGTTGACGCGCTCGCCCAGGTGGGACTTACGCCTGGCGATGTAGACGGCCTTTTCGTGTGCACGCCGGACGACATGCTGTCGGGTCTCACGTTTGCCGAATACCTCGGTATTAACCCGAAGTTCACCGACAACAACCGAAGCGGCGGATCGGCGTTCGAAATCTACGCGCACACGGCGGCCATGGCGTTGTGTACGGGACAGATCGATGTTGCCTTGATTGCATATGGGAGCAATCAGCGCAGCGCGGCGGGCAAGCTCGTGCAGTCGTCGCGTCCTTCGCCGTGGGAGAGCCCGTATAAGCCGATGAATCCGGTGTCGTCGTATGCGCTTGCGGCGGCGCGTCATATGCATCAGTACGGCACGAAGCGTGAGCATCTGGCCGAGGTGGCCGTCGCCGCGCGCAAGTGGGCGCAACTGAATCCGGATGCGTATATGCGCACGCCCCTGTCGATCGACGACGTGATGGGCGCGCGCCTCGTGTCGGATCCGCTTTCCGTGCGCGATTGCTGCCTCGTGACGGATGGCGCGGCAGCGATCGTCATGGTGCGCGCCGAGCGAGCGCGTGATCTCACCGACAAGCCGGTGTATCTGCTCGGCGCAGCTTCGGCCACTTCGCACCGCGAAATCGCGAGCATGCCGGATCTCACGGTGACTGCCGCAGCGGAATCGGGCAGGCGTGCGTATCAAATGGCGGGCGTGAAGGCGAACGATATCGATGTCGCGATGCTGTACGACGCCTTCACGATCAACACCATTCTGTTTCTCGAAGACCTCGGCTTTTGCCCTAAAGGCGAAGGCGGCCACTTCGTTTCAGACGGCGGCATCGCGCCGGGCGGCCGGCTCGCGGTCAATACGAACGGCGGCGGTTTGTCCTGCGTTCACCCCGGCATGTATGGGCTGTTCCTGATGGAAGAATCGATGCGGCAGTTGACGGGCCGCGCTGGTGAGCGCCAGATACCCGGTGCGAAGCTGGCGATCGCGCACGGTAACGGTGGTGTGCTCTCGAGCCAGGCCACGGTGATTCTCGGGACGCAGGAAACCCTGTAAAGACACGCTGTGAGACACGCCGCCCGCCAGGGTCACTGTCAACAGCTTTGCATGGGATCGGAGTAAGCGCTAAAGCGCTAACCGCGATCGACAGGAGACGGACAGATGAGCGAAGAGACCAGCAACGATGCAGCAGAGATCGTACAGGTCCGGCAAGACGGTGCAATCGCGATCGTCACATTGAACTATCCCCAACGGCGAAACGCGTTTTCGCTAAAGATGCGCGAGACGTTGTACGCGCAGCTTTATCGCCTGATGCATCATGAGGAAGCCTGCCGTGCGATCGTACTGACCGGCGCGGGCAATACGTTTTGCGCGGGTGGGGACATCTCGGAGATGCAGACGCGCAAGGTGCTCGAATATCGACAGCGCAATGAACTGCCGCTCGATATATTCAGACTGATGGTGGAAGGCCCGAAAGCGATCGTCGCCGCCGTCGAAGGGTTTGCGTTTGGCGCTGGTCTGTCGCTCGCCGCCGCTTGCGATTACGTCGTCACATCGACGGCCGCGCGATACGCGAGCGCGTTCGTCAAGGTCGGACTGCTGCCCGATACGGGGCTCTATTGGTCGTTGTCGCAGCGCGTGGGCGGTGGCCTTGCACGCGAGCTCATGTTGAGTGCTCGTGAGTTCAACGGCGTCGAAGCGGGCGAGACCGGTTTTGCCAATCAGGTCGTCGAGCCCGGCGAGGCGCTGAACGCGGCCTCGAAGGTGGCGCAACTGTACGCGGAACTGCCCTCGGTGGCCACCGCGCACCTGAAGGCCGCGCTCGCGACGGGCATCCGTACGCTCGACGACGCCATCGAAGCGGAAGTCAACCTGCAGCCCATCCTGCGCCGCAGCCGCGAACACCAGGAGGCAGTGAGCGCCTTCATGGAAAAGCGCAAGCCGGTGTTCGTGGCCGACTGAAGGAAGCCAACATGAGCGAAAAAGAAACGGCAGAAAACGATACGACGTCGCTGATCGAGGTGACCCGCGAGGGACCGGTCGCGATCGTGACGCTAAACAATCCCCGACGCCGCAACGCGATGGGACGTCAGATGCGTCAGTGGTTGCGCGACACGATGCATCGGCTGATGGTGGGCGATCCGGACTCGCGGGCAATCGTCCTGACGGGCGCGGGCGAGCACTTTTGCGCCGGCGCCGACATCTCCGAGATGACGCAGCGCACGATCCTGCAAAGCCGCGAGATTCTGGCGGAGTCGTGCGTGGTAGTGCGTGAAATGCAGGCGGGACCCAAGCCGGTCGTGGCGGCCGTGGAAGGCGTAGCCTTCGGCGCCGGGCTGTCGCTCGTGGTCGCGACCGACTATGTCGTGGCTGCATCGAATGCGCGCTTTTGCGCGGCGTTTCTGCGCGTCGGCCTGATTCCGGACACCGGTATTCTGTGGACGCTTCCGAAGCGCATCGGCATGGCTCGCGCGAGGGAGATGCTCTCGCTCGCCACTGAAATCGACGGAGACAAGGCCGGCACGATTCACCTTGCCAACGAAGTCGTCGGGCCGGGTACTGCGCGCGCAAAGGCAATCGAAGTTGCGCGCGGTCTTGCCGACTTGCCGCCGCTCGGCGTGGCGCTGCTGAAGGACGCGCTGACCAACGCGGCGACGACCATGGAAGGCGCGCTGCGAGCCGAGATCGACTATCAGCCCATCCTGCGTCAGTCGAAAGACCATCAGGCTGCCTGTAAGGCGTTTATGGAAAAGACCAAACCGGTCTTCACGGGTGAGTGAGCGCGGGGAGCAATGCGATGAGTATCGAGCAGAAGGAAAAAGCCGCGGGCGCCGACGAGATCGTGCAGGTGCGCCGTCAAGGCGACGTGAGCATTGTCACGATGAACTATCCCGAGCGCCGTAACGCGTTCTCCATGAGGATGCGCGTTGCGCTGACCGAGGTCTTGCACCGGCTGATGCACAACGATCCGCAAACGCGCGCCATTGTGCTGACAGGCGCGGGCGGCCATTTTTGCGCGGGCGGCGACCTGTCCGAAATGCACGCGACCACTCTACAGTTGCTGGCGCTTCGTGAGCGCATCGCGGTGGGCGTGCGTCTGTTCAAGCTGATTTATACGGGCACGAAGCCGGTCGTCGCGGCGGTGGAGGGCACGTGCTACGGAGCGGGGCTCTCGCTGGCCGCTGCATGCGATGTCGTGGTCGGTGCCGATACCGCGAAGTACTCATGTGCGTTCGGCAAGGTCGGACTGCTTCCCGACACTGGAATTCTATGGACGCTGCCGCAAAAGGTCGGCGGCAGCAAGGCGCGTGAGTTGATGCTGAAAGGCGATGTCATCGACGCGGCCACGGCGCGCCGCATCGGCCTGGTCAGCGAGGTGGTCGCGAGCGGCGGCGCGCTCGATGCGGCGATCGAGGCCGCGGCGCGCTTCGCGAACTATCCGCCAGTGACGCTGGCGCTCCTGAAGGCGAGCCTCGTCAATGCGGGCAATTCGATCGAAGACGCATGCCGCCTCGAAACTGACCTCAATCCGCTGACCCGTCAAACGAGCGACCACGCGGAGGCGGTGACGGCCTTCATGGAAAAACGCAAGCCGGTTTTCACGGGTGCCTGACGCCGCCATTCTCCGTTGCTGTCCCTACTGGAAGTTCAACGCATATGTTTACGCCTGACCTGCTGAAGAACAAAAGAATCCTCATCACCGGGGGAGGCACCGGCCTTGGTAAGAGTATCGGCCTGCGCTACCTCGAACTGGGCGCCGATCTCTTCATCTGCGGTCGCCGCAAGGAAGTGCTGGACGCGACGGCCGACGAGTTTCGCGGCGTCGTGCCTGGCGCGCGTGTCACGACGGTGCAGGCGGACGTGCGCAGCGCCGAGTCCGTCGAGTCGATGATGGAGACCATCTGGCGCGATGGTCCGCTCGACGTATTGCTGAACAACGCGGCGGCCAACTTCATCGCGCGCACGGAAAGCCTGTCGGCGCGCGCGGTGGATGCGGTGCTCGACATCGTGCTGCACGGCAGCTTCTATTGCACGATCGCGGCGGGCAAGCGCTGGATCGACGCGGGTCACCCGGGCAACGTGATCAGTACCGTATCGACGCCCACGATGACCGGCTCGGCCTTTACCGTGCCGTCCGCGGCCGCGAAGGCGGGTATTCTCGCCATGACCCGCAGCCTTGCGGTCGAGTGGGGCCCGAAGGGCATTCGCCTGAACGCGGTGGCGCCCGGACTGTTCCCGACGCCGGGCGCATGGGAGCAGTTGTACCCGCCGGGCTCGCAGGTCGAGCCGCAGGAGCGCTCGGTGCCGCTGAGGCGCTTCGGCGATCACGCGGAACTTGCCAATCTCTACGCTTATCTGGCGTCCAATGGCTCCGGCTACATCACCGGCGACATGATCGTGATCGACGGCGGCCGCTGGATGCAGGGTGTTGGCGGCCCGACCTTCCGTGCGATGCAGGACTGGACCGACGAGCAATGGGACGCCATGCGCGCCCACGCTCGCAAGGGTTGAACCATGGGTCCGCTTGCAGGAGTTCGAATCATCGAGCTGGCCGGCATCGGCCCGGGGCCCATGGCGGCGATGCTGCTCGCCGATCTGGGTGCGACGGTGTTGCGCATCGAACGTCGCCAGCCGGTCAAGCTCGGTATCGAGCGTCCGCTGCGCTACAACCTGTTGCTGCGCAACCGGAAGACGATTGCGCTCGACCTGAAAGACCCGCAGGCCGTCGAACTCGTGCTCACGCTGGTGGAGCGCGCCGATGCCCTGATAGAAGGTTTCCGGCCCGGCGTGACCGAGCGACTCGGGCTGGGTCCGCAGGCCTGCCTCGAACGCAATCCGAAGCTCGCTTACGGACGCATCACGGGATGGGGCCAGCAAGGTCCGCTCGCGCAGTACGCCGGGCATGACCTGAACTACATCGCAATCACCGGCGTCCTCAACGCAATTGGCCGCCGCGATCAGCCACCGTCGATACCGCTGAATCTGATCGGCGACTATGCGGGCGGTTCGCTGTACCTTGCAATGGGGCTCCTGTCGGCGATCCTGCATGCGCGCAACGGCGGCGCCGGACAGATCGTGGATGCCGCGATCGTCGACGGTACGGCCAACCTTGCTACCACGTTCTTCGGCATGCAGGCTGCCGGCATCTGGCGCGACGGGCGCGGGACGAATATCACGGATTCGGGATCGCACTTCTACGACGTTTATGAATGCGCGGACGGCAAGTGGATTACGGTCGGTCCCATCGAGGACAAGTTCTATCTCGAACTCCTCCGCCTGCTCGACATCGATCCGCAAACGCTGGGTACGCAGCTCGACGCAAGCAACTGGCCCGCCGCGCGCGCCCTTTTCGCGCTGAAATTCAAGCGACGCACACGCGAGCAATGGACCACCTTGCTCGAACACACGGACGCGTGCTTCGCACCGGTTCTGTCGTGGACCGAGGCACCCGGGCATGCGCATCTGAAGGCGCGCGGCACGTTCATCGAAGTGGACGGCATCGTGCAGCCCGCGCCGGCGCCGCGCTTCTCCGCCACGGTGCCCACGAAGCCGACGGCGCCCGAGGCGCCCGACGCGACCACGATCGACGCCGCGCTGGCGGCATGGCTCGAACCGGGCCGCATTGGCGAGTTGAAAGAAGCGGGAACGCTGGCCTGAGCCGCACCCGACAGGCGACCCATAAAGACGAAACGAGACACTCATGGATCTGCGATATACCGACGAAGAGCTGGCGTTCCGCAATGAGGTCAGAGCCTTCTTCAAGGAAGCGCTGCCGGCCGACATCCGACGCAAAGCTACCTTGGGGCAGCGCTATTCGGCGGCCGACCTGCGCCGCTGGCAACGCATGCTCTACGAGCGCGGCTGGGCGACGCCAGCGTGGGACAAGGCGTGGGGCGGGACGGGCTGGAGCGCGGTGCAGCAATACATCTTCAAGGAAGAGCTGCACATGGCCCCGGCGCCCGAGACGCTGTCATTCAACGTGAACATGATCGGTCCGGTTTTGATCGCGTTCGGCAGCGAAGAGCAGAAGCGCCATTTCCTGCCTCGCATCGCGAGCCTCGAATACTGGTTCTGCCAGGGATTCTCCGAGCCCGGAGCCGGTTCGGACCTGGCCGCGCTGCGAACCCAGGCGGTGCGCGACGGGGACCACTATGTCATCAACGGCCAGAAGCTCTGGACTTCGACGGCGCATCACGCGGACTGGATGTTCTGTCTCGTACGCACGGATTCGAGCGGCAAGAAGCAGCAGGGCATCACGTACCTGCTGATCGACATGAAGACACCGGGCCTGACCGTTCGCCCGATCGTCACGATCGACGGCCACCATGAAACCAACGAGGTGTTCTTCGACAACGTGCGCGTGCCGGTTGCGAATCGCATTGGCGAGGAAAACAAGGGTTGGGACTACGCGAAGTATCTCCTTGGCAACGAACGCAGCGGCATTGCGCGCGTGGGAGTTTCGAAGATGCGCGTGCGTCACGCGAAGGATCTTGCGAAGCGCGTGCCCTGCGGCGACGGTGTGCTGTGGGACGACCCGCGTTTTCGTGAGCGTGTTGCGGCTGTCGAGGTGGAACTGAAGGCCTTGGAGATGACGCAGATGCGCGTGATCGCCGAGAGCAGCGCGCAGCAGAGCCATGTGCCCGACCCGAAGACTTCAATCCTGAAGATCAAGGGTTCGGAGCTGCAGCAACTCGCAGCTGAATTGCTCCTCGAGGTGGCAGGGCCGGATGCTCTACCGCTCGACCTCGACTTCCTGCGCGGGCTTGCCGATCCGGTTCGCGAACCCGAATGGGCGCTCACCGTTGCGCCGAATCACTACTTCGCGCGCCACGTCTCGATCGTGGGCGGCTCCAACGAGATTCAGAAGAACATTCTCGCCAAGTCCGTACTCGGACTTTGAGCGACGGGCGAACTGCGGAGAAGCATCAGATATGGACTTTGATTTCACCGATGAGCAACGCATGCTCAAGGACAGCGTCGACCGGCTCGTCAAAGACGAGTACGGGTTCGAGCAGCGCGCGAAGTATCTCGCTGAGCCGGACGGTTTCAGCCGCGAGCTTTGGGCGCGTTACGCCGACATGGGTCTGCTGGGCCTTTCGTTTGACGAGGAATACGGCGGCAGTAATTGCGGTCCTGTCGAAACGATGATCGTGATGCAGGCGTTGGGCCGCGCTCTCGCGGTCGAACCGTATCTCGCGACGGTCGTGCTGGGCGGCGGCTTGGTGCGGCTTGGCGGCAACGCGGCGCAACGCGCGGCGATTCTGCCGCAGATTGCGCAGGGCGAGTTGCAGATGGCGTTCGCGCACAGCGAGACGCAGGCGCGGTACGACCTGGCGGACGTTGCGACCGCCGCACGACGCGAAGCCGCCGGCTGGGTGCTCGACGGCGCCAAGCGCGTTGTGCTCCACGGCGGTAGCGCCGATCTTCTCGTGGTGTCGGCGCGCGTGTCCGGTGGGAGGCGCGAGCGTGACGGCATCGGGCTGTTCGTGGTCAGGGCCGACGCAGAGGGCGTGACGCGCCACCCGTATCCGACGCAAGACCGGCTGCGTGCGGCAGACATTCAGTTGTCCGGCGTGCGCGTTCCAGATAGCGACGTTCTGGGCACCGCGGGCGCCGCGTTGCCGCTGATAGAAACGGTCGTTGCGCACGCCATCGCGGCGGTGAGCGCGGAAGCCGTAGGTGCAATGGCAGCTGCGCACGAAGAAACCGTGGAGTATCTGAAGGTCCGCAAGCAGTTCGGGGTGCCTATCGGATCATTCCAGGCGCTCCAGCATCGTGCAGTCGACATGCTCGTCATGGTGGAGCAGGCGCGCAGCATGGCGCTCTTCGCGACCATGATGAGCGAGGAGCCGGACGCGGCGGAACGCGATCGCAGTATGTCGGCGGCGAAAGTGCAGATCGGGCGCTCGGGCCGCTTCGTCGGTCAACAAGGCGTGCAATTGCACGGCGGCATCGGGATGACCGAGGAGTGCAAGATCGGTCACTACCTGAGACGCCTGAGCGTGATCGATATCCAGTTCGGTTCGACCGAACATCATCTGACCCAGCTCGCCAATGCAGGCGGACTGATCGATCCAGCAGCGTGAGCCGCGCGTCCAGCCAAGCAAACGGAAACCATTCATGAGCCGAATTTCCCCACCCGATCAATATCAGGAACTGCGCGACGCCTTGCGCGACCTCTCGAAGGCGTACCCGGACGAGTACTGGCGCCGTATCGATCACGAGCGCGTCTATCCCGAGGCGTTTGTGGACGCGCTGACGAAGGCCGGCTGGATGGCCGCGCTGATCCCTCAGGAGTATGGCGGTTCCGGCCTCGGGTTGACCGAGGCGTCCGTGATCATGGAGGAGATCAACCGCAACGGCGGCAACTCTGGCTTTTGTCATGGCCAGATGTACAACATGAATACGCTGCTCAGAAACGGCTCGGAGGCGCAAAAGCGCAACTACCTGCCGAAGATCGCGAGCGGAGAATTGCGTCTGCAATCGATGGCTGTGACCGAACCGACCACCGGAACGGACACGACGAAGCTGAAGACCACTGCTGTAAAAAGAGACGACCGGTACGTGGTGAACGGCCAGAAGGTGTGGATATCACGCGTGCAGCATTCGGACATGATGATCCTGCTCGCACGCACCACGCCGTTGTCGGACGTGAAGAAGAAGTCGGCGGGGCTGTCGTGCTTTCTCGTGGACCTGCACCAGGCTATCGGCAATGGCCTGACCGTGCGGCCGATTCCGAACATGGTCAATCACGAGACGAACGAGCTGTTCTTCGACAATCTGGAGATTCCTGAAGAGAACCTGATTGGCGAGGAAGGCAAGGGCTTCAAGTACATCCTCGACGGACTCAACGCCGAGCGCGCACTAATCGCGGCCGAGTGCATCGGCGACGGCTACTGGTTCGTCGAGCGCGCGTCGAAGTACGCCAGCGAGCGTATCGTGTTCGACCGGCCCATCGGTGTGAACCAGGGCATCCAGTTCCCGATCGCCGAGGCCTACATCGACGTGCGCGCGGCGGATCTGATGCGCTACAAGGCCTGCGAACTGTTCGACAACCATCAACCGTGCGGCGCGGAAGCGAACATGGCGAAGCATCTTGCGGCCACGGCTTCGTGGAAAGCCGCGAATGCCTGTCTGCAGACCCATGGCGGCTTCGGTTTCGCTTGCGAATACGATGTCGAGCGCAAGTTCCGCGAGACCCGGCTCTATCAGGTGGCGCCGATTTCGACGAACCTGATTCTGTCCTACGTCGCCGAGCACGTGCTCGACCTGCCGCGTTCATTCTGAACTTCGAGGAGGAGATCATGCGCTTCGAGACCATTCTGTACGACGTCAAGGACCGGGTA
This sequence comes from Paraburkholderia sp. 31.1, assembly GCF_014397645.1. Lineage (NCBI taxonomy): Bacteria > Pseudomonadati > Pseudomonadota > Betaproteobacteria > Burkholderiales > Burkholderiaceae > Paraburkholderia > Paraburkholderia sp. 31.1. Next base: position 87,710 of record NZ_VZQN01000015.1, on the reverse strand, counting down.
GCGACGATCACGCTGAACCGTCCGGAACACATGAACGCCTGGAACGACCAGGTGGCGACCGAAGTGTACGAGGCGATGCAGGCGGCGGGCGCGGACCGTGGCGTTCGCGTCATCGTTTTCACCGGCGCGGGCAAGGCGTTTTGCGCGGGCGGCGATATTCACAGCTTCGGCGGTGATCCCGCCGCGCTCATGACGAAGCTCCCGCGTCCGTTCGATATGCGCAAGCGCGCCGACTGGCAAACGCGCTGCTCTTACTACCCGGCGATTCCGAAGCCGGTGATCGCGATGCTCAACGGCGCCACCGTCGGCATTGGCCTGATCCACGCCCTTTTCTGCGACATCCGCTTTGCGTCCGAAGACGCGACCATCACGACGGCATTCGCGCGCCGCGGCCTGAGCGCGGAATACGGCATGGCCTGGATACTCGCGCGTCACGTCGGCCAGGCACACGCGCTCGACCTGCTGCTGTCGGGACGCAAGATCAAGGGGCGCGAAGCCGAACGTATGGGACTCGTGAATCGGGCAATTCCGGCGGACAAGCTGGTCGAGGAGACCTATGCGTACGCGCGTGAAATGGCGGAGTACTGCTCGCCGCGCTCGATGCGCATCATGAAGGAGCAGGTCTGGGAGGTGCCGTTCCAGACGCCCCACGAGGCGGTGATACACGCCGGGTTGGACATGCCGATCGCCAACCAGTGCGATGACTACAAGGAAGGCATGGCGAGCTTTCTCGAGAAGCGCAAGCCCAACTTCACGGACTACTGAGCACACATAGGACTACCACCTCATGCTGAACTACGAAGTCGTCAAGAACTGGCCGATCGAAGATGTCACGCAGACATATAGCGAGCGCGACGTGATGCTGTATTCGCTGGGTCTCGGGTTGGGCGCAGACCCGCTGGACGCAGAACAGCTGCGCTACGTCTATGAAAAGGACCTGCAAGCGATGCCGACTTGCGCGGCCGCGTTCGCATGGCCGAAATCGTGGATGCGCGAATCGCGTACGGGCATCGACTACCTGAAGCTCGTGCACGGTGAGCAGGACGTTCGCTTCATGCGCCCGATGCCGGTTGCAGCGACCATCGTCAGCAAGACGCGGGTGAGCCGCATCTCGGACAAGGGCGCGGGCAAGGGCGCGATCGTCGAACTCAAGCGTGACATCATCGACGCCTCGACGGGCGAACAACTTGCCGAAGTCCGGCAGGTCTCCTTTCTGCGCGGCGACGGAGGGTTCAGCGCCGGGTCGGGCGCGAGCGACGCGCCGCCCGAAGCGCTTCCGGCTGTGCCGGAGCGCGCGCCGGACGCGGAATACGTGTTTTCGACCGGCGCGCATGCAGCGTTGATCTACCGCCTTTCGGGCGACGCCAACCCCCTGCACGCGGACCCGGAGGTGGCGTCTAAAGCCGGATTCAAGCGGCCCATTCTTCACGGCCTCGCGACCTATGGCATGGCGGGTTACGCCGCGATTCGCACCTTCGCGGGCAACGATGCAAAGCGTCTGAAGCGACTCGCCTTGCGCCTGACCGCGCCGGTGTACCCCGGCGAAGAAGTGCGCTTCCAGTTCTGGCGGGACAGTGACACGCGTCTGCATCTGCGGGCGCGCGTCGACGCACGCGATGTGGTGGTGCTGAACAACGGAATCGTGGAAATTGCCTGAAACCGCGCCCGGCAGCGCCAACGAGCTTTGCAGGGCCGCGACTGGAGCCTGAAATGAAACGACCCCCATGCTCACTGTTGTTCGCGGCCCCCCGGGGGGGCTTCAGCCTCCCTTGGGGGCGGCCCGGCGGGAGGCTGAAATGGACCTGAAAGAGAGTCCCGCCGACAAGGAATTTCGCGCCACGGTGCGCGAATTCGTAGCGACTCATTTGCCCGACGACATTCGTGAACGGGTGCTGAACTTCCGCCATGTGCCGCGCGAAGACTACGTGCGCTGGCAACGCATTCTGGCCGGGAAGGGATGGGGCGCACCTGCATGGCCCGCGCAATTCGGCGGCGCCGCCTGGAATGCCGCGCAGCGCAACATTTTCGACGAGGAATGCTTTACCGCCGGCGCGCCGCGCCAGATGCCGTTTGGCCTTTCGATGGTTGGACCTGTAATCCAGAAGTTCGGCACCGACGCGCAGCGCGAACGGTTCCTGCCGCGCATCATCTCGATGGAGGACTGGTGGTGTCAGGGTTACTCCGAGCCGGGTGCGGGTTCCGATCTGGCGTCGCTCAAGACGCGTGCGGACCGTGTCGAGCGCGACGGTCAACCGTTCTACGTCGTCAACGGCCAGAAGATCTGGACCTCGTTTGCCCAATGGGCGAACTGGATTTTCTGCCTGGTCCGCACGGATGGCAGCGGCCGCCCACAGGAAGGCATCTCGTTCCTGCTGATCGATATGTCGACGCCCGGCATTACGGTCAGACCCATCCGCACGCTTGACGGCGGCCACGACGTCAACGAAGTGTTCTTCGACAATGTGGCAGTGCCAGTGAGCAATCTCGTCGGTGAGGAGCATCGCGGCTGGTCGATCGCCAAGTATCTGCTCGGCCACGAGCGGACCAACATCGCCGGCCTCGGCAACTGCAAGCGTTTCATGCGACGTCTGAAGGAGATTGCCAGCACCGAGCGTAAGCACGGCAAGCCTCTCATCGAGGACGTTCGCTTTCGCGATCGCATCGCCAGGGTGGAAATCGATTTGATCGCGCACGAATGGTCGCTGCTGCGCGTCGTCTCAGCCGAAACTGCAGGACGTCCCATCGGACCGGAGGCTTCGGTGCTGAAAATCCGCGGTTCGGAGATTCAGCAGGAGCTTACGGAGCTGATCATGGAATGCGCAGGCCCCTATGCGGTGCCATTTGTAAGCGAAGCGCTGGAGGCGCACTGGCGCGGCGAAACCGCGAACGGCGAGCTGCTCAACGCGCTGGCCGCGCACTACCTGGACTGGCGCAAGATTTCGATCTACGGCGGTTCGACTGAAGTGCAGAAAAACATCATCGCCAAGCAGGCGCTCGGCATCTGAGGACACGCCATGGACTTCACGCTGGTTGAAGAGGAACAGATGCTGGCCGACGTGGTCGGCCGTTTCGTCGAAAAGGAATACGACTTCGAGGCGAGGCGCCGTCTCGCCGCTACGCCCGAGGGCTGGTCGGCTGCGCACTGGACGACGCTGGCCGAAATGGGCGCGCTGGCGCTGAACGTGCCGCAGGATCATGGCGGCCTTGGCACGGGGCCGGTCGAGACCATGCTCGTGATGGAGGCCTTCGGCCGTGGGCTCGTACTGGAGCCGTTTGTTTCGACGGCCGTGATCGGCGCGAAGCTGATCGGGCGCGCAGGACACGAGGCGCGCAAGGCCGAGCTGCTGGCCGGTATCGCCGACGGCAGCCTGAAGACCGCGCTCGCGACGCTCGAACCTGGTGCGCGTTTCGATTTGTGGACCGTTGCGACGAGGGCCGAGCCAACGCGTGACGGGTTCATCCTGAACGGACGCAAAGGCGTCGTACTGCACGGCGACAGCGCGGACATTCTGCTGGTTTCGGCGCGTACCGCAGGCGAGCAGACCGACAGGCACGGCATCACACTCTTCGCCGTCGATGCGCGAACGCAAGGCGTGAGCGTCAAAGGATTTCCGGCACTCGACGGGCAGCGTGTCGCCGAGGTGGTGCTGGACGACGTACACGTCGGTGTAACGGCTGTGATCGGCGCCATCGATCAGGGCTATGCCTTGCTCGAGTGGACCGTCGATCAAGGTATTTTCGCGCTGTGCGCGGAAGCGGTGGGCGCGATGTCGCGGCTGAGCGATCTGACCTTTGAATATCTGCGCACGCGAAAGCAGTTCGGTTCGCCGATCGGCAAATTCCAGGCGCTGCAGCATCGCGCCGCCGATATTTTGACCGCCGTAGAGCAGGCGAAATCGATGGTCTACTTTGCGGCGGCGAAACTTGGCGATGACGACGAGCTGGAAGCCCATCGTGCTGTGACTGCCGCAAAGGCGCTGATTGGCCGTAGTGCACGCTTCGTCGCTCAGCAAGCGGTGCAACTGCACGGCGGAATGGGCATGACGGACGAACTGGCGGTGGGGTGGTACGTGAAGCGGCTCACCTGCATCGACATGACCTGGGGAAACACCGAACACCATCTCGAACTGTACGGTGCGTTCCTGTAATTGCAGTTAATCAGACGACAAGAATGGTCCCGACCGCCCATGCCGGTCGATTCGAAGAAAGGAGACAACTGATGTCAGTAGCTGCTCATGGCGGGACTCCGGATCTGGCGCCAATTCCCGCGCACGTATTGCCTGAACGAGTGTTCGACATCGATATCTACAATCCGCCGGGTGCCGAAGACGACTACCATCTCTCGCTCAAGCAGTTGCACGCCGAAGGCATTCCCGACATTCTCTGGACACCCCGCAACGGCGGACACTGGATCGCGACGCGCGGCGATGACATCTATCACATCCTCAAGGACTACGAGAATTTCTCGTCGAAGCAGCTGACAGTGCCGCTCGTCGAGCATCAACCGTTGCCGCCGATCTTCTTCGATCCTCCGCAGCACACCGCCTATCGCGCGCTGATCGCGCCCGCGTTCATGCCGCAGGCAATCGGCAAGCTCGAGGAGAAGGCGCGCGAAATGGCGATCGAACTGATCGACGGCTTTTATCCTAAGGGCGAGGTGGAATTCGTATCGGGGTTTGCGCAGCATCTTCCGATCGGCATTTTCATGAACATGGTGGCGCTGCCCGCCGAGGATCGCGAGTACTTGCTCGGCCTCGCTGACAAGATGGTCCGCCCGGTCGATGCCAACGAGAAGCTCAAGGCGCTCGGTGCGATCTTTCAGTACCTGGGGGTGAAGATTGCGGAACGCCGCGCGAACCCGGGTGACGATCTCATCAGCAAGATTGTCCATTCGAAGATCGACGGGCGCGCGCTCACCGACGAAGAAGTGCGGGGGCTCTGTGGTCTCGTGCTGATTGGCGGCCTCGACACGGTTGCCTCGGCAATGGGCTTTATCGCGCGATTCCTCGCCGGGAGCCCGGCCCACCGCAAGCAGCTCATCGACAACCCCGAACTGACGCAGAAGGCCGTGGACGAGCTTCTGCGGCGCTTCCCGGTGGTCAATCAAGGGCGGCGGATCACACACGATTTCGAGTACAAGGGCGTGCAGATGAAGACGGGTGACATGATCATCATGCCGACCACACTGCACGGTCTGGACGAGAGAAAGTTCGACGATCCGCTGAGCGTCGATTTCGCTCGGCCCACGCCGATTCATTCGACGTTCGGCAATGGCGCGCATCGTTGTCCCGGCTCGTTCCTTGCGCGCGTGGAGTTGAAGGTTTTCCTTCAGGAATGGCTTAAGCGGATTCCCGATTTCCAGATCAAGCCTGGCGAGAAAGCGGGTGTCCACGGAGGTGTGAACGGCACGCTATACCACTTGCCTCTTGTCTGGGACGTGGTCCGCTGAGGATCGGTCACAATGGCCTGAGCTGGCCATTGTGACCATGTGCGTCTGTAGAAGGGATCTGCGGCTCGGTGCGCCCGTCACATGGCGCGCCGACCGCTCCATCCGGGCGCGATTCTGGCACAAGAACCTGCCTTGTAGTTCTATGGAGATGCCTTGCTCAACGCTCGCCAGACGACCTTCATGGCGTGACGGAATGAGTCCGCATTCACTGTGTCCGCGCCGGACCGGCGAAGAAAGACGACCAGACCGTGCAGATGTGAAAGGAGTAGGGCGCCGCGCAACGTGCATTCTCCCGAGGGCAAGGTTGGGTTGATCTGCGCGATCAGTTCCGCCAGGAGACCCTGAAAATCCGCGGTAGATTTCGCCATCAGGGCATGCAGAAAGGGCTCGTGCTCTGCGAGGCTCCAGCATTCCAGCACAAAGGCGCTAACGCGGTTTCCGCCGCTCGCCGTCAGTACGGAGAACGCCTCGTCGACGATGACATCCAGTCGCGCTTCCGGTGGCCGGGATTTGTCTTGGGCGATCGTCCGATAGTGCTCGAAATAGCGATCCGTGTATGCCTCGATCGTGGCCCGCAATAGTTCTTCGCGGGTGCTGAAGTAGTGCTGCAAGGTCCTCAGTCGAATCCCTGCCTCGCTGGCAATGCGGCGTTGAGTGAAACCAGCGTTACCTTCGGATGCGAAGACCTCGATCGCCACTTCGATGATGGCGGGCACGCGGGTCGTTCTGTTCCCGCGCCGTTTGGGCCCGTCTGCTGCCGTGCTGCCGAGGTCTGCCGATGAGATGGTCAGGTCTTTCATCTGTTGTGGTCTCCTTGGCGTCTGCTGTCCTCTCGCTTGTTGCCAGTCCGGGATGTGTATCTGCGGGCTATACCTCGCCTGATACGAGCGGCGTTCGATCCAGATCGGGCAGCGCCGGCATTAATCTGATGATAGTCAGATGACGAATTAATATGTGTCTGACGACTAATTAGCCTTTAGATAGAGGCTGATCCAGTCACTCGCAACATCACATATCCTACCCGAATAAAGGGTAGATTTGTCCATACCAGCATTTTCCCTAGTGTCATCTGGGCTTGATAATGGGTCGGCTGACTACTACTATTTAGTCAATCGACACATTACGCCGGAACCGACCATTCCCGCTGTGTCGCAAGCCGAAGCAGCAGATTCGCAGGGTTTGGGGTTGGCCGGTTAGAGTCGCCAATTTGCGTTCGTGGTTGTGATGTCAGCAGCGCGCACAGGCCGTAGAAGGAGCTGGACATGAAGGTTGGGGAAGGTTCTTTGCGTTGGCTGATCGACAAGTGGATTGCGCCCACTGCAACCACCTCGGTGCACATCACCCGATGTACTTTCGCAAATTCAGGCCAGACGAGGTGTGTACTTGCGCGGTCGTCCGCCGCTGAGAACTCCCTCGCGATATTCTTCTTTCGGCACGACGACGGGGCATGGCGCGTGTTCCCGCCTCCTCCCCGCAAACCAGAAAGGCACTTCTACGCAGGAACGGGATAAGGGATTCGTCTGATCGCGGTCCATGAGCAGCCTATACAAAAGGACTGCAAAGGAAACTGATCCGATCGCACAAGCATTTTCTGCTGCTTCCGCGATTCGTCCTGCTTTCGCGCTTGAATGGAAAGACGGAAGGCCGGCTCATCGTGGCCTGTACCGCGTACCGGACTAGAATCGAAGAATCCGGGCTGCGCCCGGCCTGCCTATCGATTCATCATCGGCTCGGACGGTTTTCCGAAAGCCATCCATGGTTTGCATCGTCAATCTGCGCAGTCGAATCGGACACCTCGCAAATGCAAGCGTCGCCACTGTCTCGTCAGCGTCACGCGGCCATGCGCGGACCGCTTCGAGTTCATCACCAAACTCAAATCCACGTTTACCCCGCGTTTTGAACGTCGTTCGGAAAATTGCATCACTTAGGGGTGAGCGAGCGTTGACAGTCGAGTTTCGAGCGTTTATCTTTCCGAACAGCATTCGCATTCTGGTGACGCTGTCGGAGGTATCCGAGGCGCGATGCTGACGAGGTAGGGAGGCCGGTTTCGCTTCATTGCAAAAGTCTGCGGCAGTCCAACGGCCTGGGCCTTTTCTGCGGCAGCGCGACAAAGACAAGAGGAGACGCATGAAACAGAAGAGTCTAAAGCCAAGTGCGATCAGCCTTGGCGTGCACGCGACCTGCATCGCTGCAGCGTGCGGGTTGTGGAGCGCGAACGCCAACGCCTTCCACTTCGATGTGCCGAACCCGGACATCGACATGGAATGGGACAACACGGTGCGTGCGGACTACGGCATCCGGCTTCAGAACCCGAGCCACTTCTACACGAACAGCCCGACCTACGACGAAGGCGATCTATCGACGCCGAAGTTCAGCACGATCCAGTCGATGCTGAACCTCTACAGCGAATTCGATTTCAAGTACAAGGACACGTCCGGCTTCCGCATCAGTATGGACGCGTGGTACGACCCGACGTTCAAGAATCACAATACGAGCAATCCTGCATTTCCTCCGAACTATCCGAACAACGAGTACACCAGCTACATCAAGAAGTACTACCAGGGGCCGAGCGCGGAGCTGCGTGATGCGTTCGTGTTCCACACTTTTGACCTCGGTGGTCACTCTGTCAACGTCAAGCTCGGCCGGACGGCAGTCACCTGGGGGCAGTCGGCGTTTGCTACGCTGGGTGGCGCGAACTCGGTGGCCATCGGTCAGCAGCCGCTCGACCTGATGAAACTGACGCAGAGCCCGAGCGCTTCGCTCAAGGAAATCGTGTTGCCGACGGCTCAGGCCGACGTGACGACGAACATTACCGACACGTTCTCTCTCGGCGCGCAGTACACGTTCGAATGGAATCACGATCGGCTGCCTGAAGGCGGCACGTATTTCGGCGGTGCCGATCCTATTCTTTACGGCCCTCCGATCGCCAGCTACCAAAACATTCCGGGGCTGGGCACATTCGCGATTCCGCGCATCGCGCCGACGAAAGGCCAGATCGGCGATATCGGCATCGACGGCAAGTGGCGTGTCGATTCGATCGCAACGACCTATGAATTTACGTACCGCCACTTCGCCATGAAGATGCCGTGGGCGGCGGTGCTACTCCCGGGTGCCGGACCCGAACTCTTCCCGGGCACCAACCTTCCCGGTGTTACGGCGAAGTACGGCAACGACGTGAACCTGATCGGCGCTGGCTTCAACAGTGCGATCGGCAGCTCGGCAGTGGCAGGCGAGCTGTCGTATCGCTGGAACATGCCACTCAATGCCGTCAACACGACGACGGTCAACGATGCGCCGACGGGTCGCACGCTGCACGGTCTGCTGAACGTCACGCAGTCGTTCGGCAAGACGCCCTTGTGGGACAACATGTTCCTGCAGGCGGAATTCGCGTTCAACCAGCTGCTAAGCGTGCAATCGAATGCGCGGAATTTTGCCAACTCCAGTTATGACACCACGGGCCAATGCTCGGCATCGGGCAACTCCGCGTTTAACAACTGCTCGACGCGCTTCTGGGCCGGGATCGGCGTTGGTGCGAGCCCGCAGTGGTATCAGGTATTCCCTGGGGTTGATTTGACGATGCCGCTGTTCGTTAATCTGAATCTGAAGGGCTACTCATCTGTCATCGCGCCAGCGGCCGAAGCACAGGGGCAGAACACCTTCGTGGTCGGGCTTGATTTCACGATCTACAACAAGCATGAGGTGGACATTACCTACACCTACTACATGAACAAGAAGGGGTACTCAACGGCGGGAGCCGCGACGGCGCTCGGTGCACCGTACAGCGACAAGTCGTGGATCGGCATCACCTATCAGACAACGTTTTGATGATGGAGGCACGTGTGAAAAGTTTCCCAAAGCTTCTTAAGGCGCTGGCGATACTCGCCGCGGTTTGGGCCTCACCGTATACGCTGGCGATCGAGAGTGGGATCACGCCGTTCGGCGCGGAAATTGCCGGCAACAAGGACGGCACGATTCCAGCATACACGGGGGGCATCAAGGACTTTCCGACCGGGTTCAAGGCCGACTCCGGAAAATGGGCCGACCCGTTTCCCGGTGAAAAGCCGGTTCTGCAAATCACGGCTCAGAACTATCAGCAATACGCCGACAAACTGAGTGCCGCCTCGATCGAGCTGTTCAAGCGCTATCCGACTTACCGGATGGACGTTTACCCGACACACCGCTCGGTTTCGTATCCGGACTGGTATCTCCAGAACTCGGAAAAGGACGCGGAAAGTGCCAAGCTCGAAAAAAACGGCCTTTATATCGATGGGGCGTTCGGCGGCAAGCCGTTCCCGGTGCCGAAAAACGGTCAGGAGGCGCTGTGGGACTGGGAATTACGCTACGTCGGAACGGCCCAGAAAAACAACGTGAAGACGTGGCTCGTCGATTCGAGCGGCACGCCGATTCTTGCTGCGCAGTTCAAGAGTTCGCTGCTCTATCCGTATTTCGAGCCGAAGGACGAAGCGGAGTTTCGCAAGAAGGGCCCTCTCGCGATCTGGTATCAGGTATATAACGACTACGCGTCACCGGCCCGCCTGATTGGCGACACGACGCTCTTCTGGTACTTCACGGATTCGGCCGATCACGATCAGCAATCGTGGGAATACAACCCGGGCCAACGCCGCGTGCGCGTGGCGCCCGATCTCGCCTACGACACGCCGAACCCCGGCTATTCCGGCGCGATCACGATGGACGACATCCAGTTGTTCTACGGCAAGATCGATCGCTGGAACGCGAAGCTGGTCGGCAAGAAGGAAATGTACATTCCGTACAACGACTACAAGCAGCAGTACGACACGCCGGCCAGCAAGATCACCACGCCGCATTTCGTGAATCCCGATTATGTCCGGTGGGAGCTGCACCGCGTATGGGTCGTGGATCTGACGCTCAAGCCGGGCGCGCGTCACATCTACAGCAGGAAGACGCTGTACTTCGACGAAGATGGCGGCGGGGGAATGATGGATGCCTACGACCAGTCCGGCAAGCTCTATCGCGCCGGCTTTGAGACCACGGTTCCCGCGTACGACTACAAGGTGCCGTATTCGCTCGGTAACTGGTTCTACGACTTCAACAGCGGCATTTATATCTTCGGCAGCCATCCGGCGGACTCGCCCGGGATTTTCTTCAACGTGAATTTCCCAAATGACTACTTCACGCCGGAGCGTATGCAATCCGCGGGTGTGCGCTAATTGCGGGCCGAGTTGAGGATGAGGTATTGAGTGATGCGTCCTGCCCGGCTTGCCTGGCGGGACGCATCACCAGCAGAACGCGAAGCTCGAAAAGAATGGCCTGTTCGTTTCCGGCGCATTCGGCGGCAAACCGTTCCCGGTGCCGAAGGACGGTCAGGAAGCGTTGTGGGATTGGGAACTGCGCTACGTGGGTACGGCGCAGCGCAATAATGTGAGACGTGGCGCACAAAGAAGTTTTCATAAAAAGCTCAGGACTGTTCGCGTGATCGATCGCCAGTTACTGTGAAGGAGACACAATGCGCAAGACCCTGTTTCGTTGGCTGGCAATCGTCGCCGCGGCATGCGCCGCGAGCGGGTCGGTCTACGCCGAATTCGCCGACCCGATGCGCTCGCCCGCCGTCATCAACCCGCAGGCCGCGCATGAACCGCTGATGGCGCTGGCGCAGGCCGGACAGCGCCTGGTCGCGGTAGGTCCGCGCGGAGCAATTCTCGTATCGGACGACGCCGCCGTGCACTGGCGCCAGGTACAGGTGCCGGTGAGTTCCGATCTGGTGGCCGTTACGTTCAAGTCGGCCGCGCTGGGCTGGGCGGTCGGACACGACGGCGAGGTGCTCCATACCACCGACGGTGGCAATAGCTGGACGCGACAGCTCGACGGCCAGCAGGCGGCCAGGCTGATGAGCGAGTACTACGCGAAGCAACAGGGCGATTCACCTGATCTCAAGGCATCGCGCGAAGAGGCCGAGCGCTTTGAAGCGGACCAGGGAGGCCGTCCGTTTCTCGACGTCTGGTTCGATGACGAGCGTTCCGGCTGGGTCATCGGTTCGTTCAACATCATTTTTCATACCGACGACGGCGGCAACAGCTGGGTGCCCTGGTTCGATCGAGTTGACAATCCCAACGCACTGAATCTGCATGCGATGCGCCGCATCAACGGCACGCTTTTTATCGCGGGCGAACAGGGGCTGCTGCTCAAGCTCGATCCCGACAAGCAGCGTTTCGTCGCGGTGCCTACGCCGTCGAAGGGTAGCTTCTTCGGTCTCGCTTCGTCGGGCGATGCGCTGATCGTCTACGGTCTGCTCGGCAACGCGTATCGCTCCACCGACGGCGGCGCGACGTGGGACAAGATCACGCTGCCGACCGGCGCGAGCATTCTCGCTTCGGCTGAACTGCCGAACGGCCACCTTATTCTCGCGACCCAGGCGGGCGAGCTGCTCGAGAGCGTCGACCAGGGGGCAACGTTTCATACACTCGGCGCGAGCCAGCCAGGCGGCATCTTCGCCATGGCGCTGCGCGGCGACACCGCGGTGCTGGCCGGTGCGGCCGGCCTGTCGCGGATCGCATTGTCGAAGTTGCACTAGGGGGAGCAGACATGGCTGGCGGCAACAATGCCCAATTCGACAAGATGCCCGTGGTGGCGGATCTTGCCAGCTTCGATACGCGCTCGGGTAACGCGCTCGAGCGGTTGATATTCAACCAGCGTCCGTGGCTCATCATCATCTGCGCGATCATCACGGCGGTGCTGGGATTTCAGGCGCTGCGGCTCGATGTGAATGCGAGCTTCGAGAAGATGATTCCGCTGTCGCATCCGTACATCAAAAACTACCTCGCCAACAAGGCGGATCTGAAAGGACTCGGCAATTCGCTGCGGATCGTCGTCGAGAATCCGTCGGGTGACATCTACGATCCGAAATATCTCGCGGCGCTGCGGCGTATCAACGACGCGTTGTTCCTGATTCCGGGCGTCGACCGGCCTGGCGTGAAGTCGCTCTGGATGCCGATCGTGCGCTGGAACGTGGTCACGGAGCGCGGCTTCGCAGGGGGACCGGTGATGCCGGACGGCTTCGACGGGTCCGCGCAGGCAGTCGAACAGCTGCGCACCAACGTTGCCCGCGCCAACATCGCGGGCAGCCTCGTGTCGAACGATCTGCATTCGAGCATGATCCAGCTGCCGCTGCTCGATCATTACGCCGATACCGGCAAGCCGCTCGACTACGCGAAGCTCTCGCACCGGATCGACGAGGTCATCAAAGCGGAGGGCCGCGGCGAGGTCCGGGTTCACGTGGTGGGCTTCGCGAAACTGATCGGCGACCTGATCGACGGACTCAAGCTGGTAGCGATGTACTTCGGCGCGGCCGCGGGGATCGCCCTCGTCGTGATCTTTCTCTATACGCGCTGCTATCGCAGCACGCTGCTGGTGGTGGGGTGTTCGCTGATTGCGGTGGTCTGGCAGCTCGGCATCATTCGCACGCTCGGCTATGTGCTGGACCCGTACTCGGTGCTCGTACCGTTTCTCGTTTTCGCGATCGGCGTCTCGCACGGCGCGCAGAAGATGAACGGGATCACGCAGGACATCGGGCGTGGCACGCATCGCTACGTGGCGGCGCGCTACACGTTCCGGCGGCTTTTCCTCGCCGGTCTCACGGCGTTGCTCGCGGACGTGGTTGGCTTTGCCGTGCTGATGGTGATCGACATTCCGGTAATCAAGGATCTGGCATTTACCGCGAGCGTTGGCGTCGGCGTGCTGGTCTTCACCAACCTGCTGCTGCTGCCGGTACTACTGTCATACATTGGTGTGAGTCCGTCGGCTGCACGACGCAGCGTGCGTGGCGAGCAGAACGACGCGCGCGGCACCTCGTCGGCGGGCGCGCTGTGGAATCTGCTTGATCGCTTCACCGAGCGCCGCTGGGCTGTCGGTGCGATCGTTTGTGCGGCGGCGCTCACGGTGTTCGGCTGGTCGATCAGTCAGCACCTGCAGATCGGCGACCTCGATTCGGGCGCGCCGGAACTCAGGCCGGAGTCGCGTTATAACCTCGACAACGCGTACACCAACGCGCACTACGGTCTGTCGAGCGACCTGTTCGTCGTGATCGGCAAGTCGTCGCACGGCACCTGCGACGCCAACAACTTCCCGCTGGTGCTCGAGGCGGATCGGCTCGAAACCGCACTGCGGGGCGTGCCGGGGGTGCAGACCACCACCTCGGTCGGCGGTCTCGCGCGCTGGGTGACGGCCGGGTTCTACGAGGGCTACCCGAAGTGGTACACGATCGACCGCGTGCCTTCGATCGTGAACAAGACGGTGTGGCAGATCCTGCTCGATCATCCTGATCTGCTGAGCCAGACCTGCGGCACCGCACCGGTCATCGCCTATCTGACCGATCACAAAGCGGCGACGCTGTCGCGCGTGATGGAGGCTGCAGAGGCGTTCGCGAAAACCCATAGCGACGCCGATCATCAGTTCCTGATGGTCGCCGGGTCGGCGGGCATCGACGCGGTGACGAACGTCGTTGTTGCCAAGGCGAACCGCACGATGCTGTTGATGGTGTATGCAGCGGTGATCCTGCTGTGCTTCATCACGTTCCGCAACTGGCGCGCGGTCGTGGTGGCGGTCGTGCCGCTCGGGATCACGTCGGTGCTGTGCGAGGCGCTGATGGTCAAGCTCGGCATCGGCGTGAAGGTGGCAACGCTGCCGGTGATCGCGCTGGGCGTGGGCATCGGCGTCGACTATGCGCTCTATCTGCTGAGTGTGCAGCTCGCGTATCAGCGCGCTGGGCAGCCGCTGCGTGTAGCCTATCGGCACGCGGTGCAGTTCACCGGGAAGGTCGTGGCGCTGGTCGGTGTGACGTTGGCTGCCGGCGTCATAACGTGGGCGTTCTCGCCGATCAAGTTCCAGGCCGATATGGGCATCCTGCTCACGTTCATGTTCCTGTGGAACATGATCGGCGCGCTGATCCTCATTCCGGCGCTGTCGCATTTCCTGCTGCAAGGCATTTCGCGTAAAGCTGTGGCGAAGGGCGGCGCCGCCGGTTCCACGAAGGTCGAGGCCTGTAGCGGTGAGGCAACGCTGCGGTCGTGACTGCGAACGGGTGCCGCTCTTCAAGCGGCACCCTGGCAGGACAAAAGAATTGGCCGGCTATCTGTGGAGATAGCGGGCCGGTTTGCCTGCAGGTCACGCGGCGCGTTGGGGCGAACCGCTCGTTGCGCTACACCACGGACATCGAGAAGCTCAGGATCTCCGAGACCCCGCCGTCGACCATCAGCATTTGCCCATTCATGTAGGAACTCGCTTCGGAGGCGAGAAAAACCGCGACGCCGCCGAGTTCCTCGGGATTCCCCCAGCGTCCCACCGAGATATGCGAACGCACGATTTCCTTCATCCGCGGGTTGGACGTGACAGGCTCGGCCATTTCGGTGAGGAAGTAGCCGGGGCAGATGCCGTTGCAACGAATGCCGTGTCGGCCCAGTTCCGCGCCGAGCGATTTCGTCAGTCCGGCAATCGCGTGCTTGCTGGCCACGTATGCCTGCAGCTTCTCGCGACCGAGCACCGACACATAAGACCCGACGTTGATGATGCGTCCGTGTCCGCGTTCGATCATCTGGCGCGCAACTTCCTGCGCGAGCACGTAGGCGGCCGTAA
Source organism: Paraburkholderia sp. 31.1 (assembly GCF_014397645.1). NCBI lineage: Bacteria > Pseudomonadati > Pseudomonadota > Betaproteobacteria > Burkholderiales > Burkholderiaceae > Paraburkholderia > Paraburkholderia sp. 31.1. Next base: position 72,655 of record NZ_VZQN01000015.1, on the reverse strand, counting down.
CGTTGGTATCCATCGTTCTTTGCCACATGTCGAGGTTCGACTGCAGAAAATCACTCCACTCGCAAATGCCGGCATTGTTGAGCAGGACGTCGATGCGTCCGTGGCGTGCAAGGACGTTGCGAACGCCGTTTCTGATTGCGCCCTGATCGGTGAGGTCGAACGGTTCGATATCGACGTCGCCGCCCGCTTTACGAATCGATTCCGCAGCGGTTTCGAGGCTCGCGCGCGAACGCGCGCACAGTATTACCGTCGCACCCGCTGCAGCCAGCGCGTTAGCCATGGCGAAACCGAGGCCGCGCGACGCGCCGGTGACGAGCGCAATCTGTCCTTCCAGTGAAAAGAGTTTCATAGTCTGACTCCGTGGATCATGCGAAGGCTGGTTACCGGTGGCGAATGACGATCTTGCCGAAATGCTGCTGGCTTTCGAGGTGCCGCAGCGCATCCGGTACGCGCGCAAAGTCATAAACCGAGTCGATGACGGGCTTGAGCTTGTGCAGTCCGATCGCGCGGTTCATCGCTTCGAAATCCTGACGGGAGCCGACGCGGATCGGCGCGATCGACAGTCCGCGCGTGAAGAATCCTTCGCCGGGAGAAGGGGCGCCGGTCAGCAGTCCGACCACGCTGATGCGCCCGCTGTCGCGAGCGGCGGCAATGGACTTGCCGAAGGTTTGGGCACCGCCCACCTCGACGACCAGATCGACCCCAAAGCCATCGGTCAGGCGCAGCACGGCGTCATCCCAATTCGGCGTGTCGCGGTAGTTGATCGTGGCGTCGGCGCCGAGTTCGGCAAGCCGTTTGAGCTTCGCTTCGCTCGACGAAGTCGCGATCACGCGCGCGCCGAACAGACGGGCGAGCTGCAGAGCGAACAGCGATACCCCGCCAGAGCCCTGTACGAGCACGGTTTGGCCCGGCAGCAGCGGCGCATGCTGGCACAGCGCGTTCCATGCGGTGAGCGCGGCGCAAGGCAGCGTTGCGGCCTCCTCGTCGGAAAGATGATCCGGAACGCTAACCAGTTCTTCCTCGCTCAGCACCGCCTTGTCGCGCAGCATGCCTTCGACGATAGCGCCGCGGCCCAGCGTATCCGCGTGTTGCGGGCGGGTGCCGCCGTGCCAGTTCTGCGCGAAATTGGCCATCACCCGGTCGCCGGGTCGGAAGCGCCGCACGCCTGGGCCGACGCCAAGCACGACGCCCGCGCCGTCCGAGGCCGGAATGAAGTTGGGCGCCATCCAGTCGCGATACGCACCGTTGATCAGCAGCAACTCGCGGAAATTCAACGAACTCGCATTGACCTGTACCAGGACCTGATGAGCGCCGGGCGGCGCCGGATCGGGTTCCTCGCGCAATGCCAGACCCGCAATACCTTCAAACCGTTCACATCGATAGAGCTTCATTGGTCGTCTCCATGGTGTCGAACGAGGGCGTCGAATTGAGCGACAAGCGACGTTCTCCTCATTCTTCTCGTTGACAGCTACAAAAAGATGAGTTCAGAATATAGAACATTGTTCAACAAAGCGTTCGGAGCGTCAAATTGAAAATACTGGTCGCGGTGAAGCGCGTGATCGACTACAACGTGAAACCTCGGGTGAAGTCCGATGGTTCGGGCGTCGATCTGGCCAACGTGAAAATGGCCATGAACCCATTCGATGAGATCGCGGTGGAGGAGGCGGTGCGCCTCAAGGAAGCGGGCGTGGCGAGTGAAGTCGTCGTGGTGTCGGCGGGAACCGCGCAATCGCAGGAGGTGCTGCGTACGGCGCTCGCGATGGGGGCTGATCGCGCGGTGCTGGTGGAAAGCGATGCGGATCTGCAGCCGCTCGCGGTCGCCAAGCTGCTGGCCGCCGTGGCCGCGCGGGAAACTCCGCAACTGGTGCTGCTCGGCAAGCAGGCCATCGACAACGACGCGGGACAAACCGGCCAGAAGCTCGCCGCGTTGCTCGGCTGGCCGCAAGCCACGTTCGCGTTCAAGACGGAAGTGGACGGTCAACAACTACTCGTCACGCGTGAGATCGATGGCGGACTCGAACGTGTCGCGCTCGATCTGCCGGCGGTGGTCACGACGGACTTGCGTCTGAACAGTCCGCGCTACGTGACGCTGCCCAACATCATGAAAGCGAAGAAGAAGCCGCTGGAGACGCTGAGCCCCGACGCGCTGGGGGTCGACGTTGCACCTCGTCTGAAGGTTCTCGAAGTGACCGAGCCGCCGGCGCGTAAGGGCGGCGTGATGGTTCCCGATGTTGCAGCGCTGATTGAAAAGCTTCGTAACGAAGCGAAGGTGATCTGATCATGACTATTCTCGTTATCGCCGAACACGACAACGCAAGCCTCAAGCGCGCCACGCTCAACGCCATCACGGCGGCGGGCGCTGCCGGCGGCGACATTCATGTACTGGTCGCAGGCCACGGCGCGTCGGCGGTGGTAGAGCAGGCCGCGAACGTTGCCGGCGTCGCCGAAGTGCTCGTCGCGGATGCACCCGAATACGCGCATGGGCTGCCGGAAAATCTGGCCGCACTCGTCGTTTCGCTGGCTAGCGGTTATACGCACGTGATCGCGGCCTCCACGGCCGTGGGCAAGAACTTCATGCCGCGGGTAGCCGCGCTGCTCGACAGCGCGCAGATTTCCGACGTGATCGCTTTCAAGGCCCCCGATGTGTTCGTGCGTCCGATCTACGCCGGCAATGCACTCGCCACGGTCCAATCGTCCGACGCAATCAAGGTCGTCACGATTCGTCCGACTGCCTTCGATGCGGCCGCTACCGGTTCGGCCGCCGCGCCGTCGCGCGCAGTCGCATCGGCAGCGGCTTTCGACAAGGCCCGTTTCGTCGGCCAGGAACTGACGAAATCGAGCCGGCCGGAGCTTGCGGCAGCCAACATCGTGGTGTCGGGCGGCCGAGGCATGCAGAACGGCGACAACTTCAAACTGCTCGACGCGCTCGCGGACAAGCTTGGCGCCGCGGTCGGCGCGTCGCGCGCCGCGGTCGACGCCGGCTTCGTGCCGAACGACTATCAGGTCGGCCAGACCGGCAAGATCGTCGCGCCTCAGTTGTATATCGCGGTGGGTATCTCGGGCGCGATTCAGCACCTCGCCGGTATGAAGGACTCGAAAGTCATCGTCGCGATCAACAAGGACAGCGAGGCGCCGATCTTTCAGGTGGCCGACTACGGTCTGAGCGCCGACCTTTTCGACGCTGTCCCGGCACTGACCGCGGCGCTCGATTGACGTTCGCCCGGATTGACACCGACCAGAACGCTGTTCAAGATAATTGAACAGCTAGTTGCAATATGGCCGTCGACCGCGCGGCCGCCACATAAAAAGCCGGAACCGGTGCCTACGCCGGCCATATGACGAAGGAGATAACAATGGGTAACACCAGTCCCGATTCGGGTGAGCACACTGTCCGCCTCGATTTTGTCCCGAAGGACAGTTACCTGTCGAAGCAGTTTCTCGAGCGCGAGAAAGAGCGCCTCTGGCCGCGAATCTGGCAGGTCGCCTGCCGTCTGGAAGAGATTTCCAACGTGGGCGACTTCGTGACCTTCGACGTGGCCGGCGAATCGATCATCGTGGTGCGAACCGCGGGAGATCAGATCAAGGCCTTCTTCAACGTCTGCCAGCACCGTGGCCGGCGCCTGACTAATGGCTGTGGCAAGGCCGCGAAATTTCACTGCGCCTATCACGGCTGGCAGTGGAATCTGGATGGCAGTCTTGCGCGTGTGCTCGACAGGCAAGATTGGGAAGGTTGCCCGGACATGGCTGACGGGGACCTTCGTCTCACGGACGTGCTGGTCGATACGTGGGGCGGGTTCGTGTTCATCAATATGGATCCGGACGCAGAGCCGCTCGCGAAATTTCTCGACCCGGTGCCGGAGATCACGAACTGCTTCGAGTTCGAAAAGATGCGCTACCGCTGGTACAAGTCGATTCGTCTGCCGTGCAACTGGAAGGTTGCACTCGAAGCGTTCAACGAGGGTTATCACGTAGCGGCAACCCATCCGCAACTGCTCGACGTCGCCGGCGATGACGTGACGCGCAGTTTCTCCTATGGCCGCCATGGGATGTTTGGTTATTCGACGGCTACGCGGATGATCGGCGCGCCCTCGCCGCGAACCGGCAAGCCGATGCCGGAAGACGTACGCCAGGGGCTCGTGAACTTTTTCCGGGTAATGGAAGAGACTCTGAAGGCGATCAATACCGCGCGCGATTACGAAGCCGCGAAGCGCCTGATGACCGAAATGTCGCCGTCGGGTAACCAGTTCGAAGTCCTTGGGAAGGCGATGGAATTTCAGCGCGAGGCGGCCATCGCCGAGGGTGCGGGCTGGCCCGAGATCTCTTTCGAGCAACTGGGTCGCGCGGGAGCGGACTGGCACGTGTTTCCGAATCTGGTGTTCCTGCCGTACCCGGACGGCGCGTTGTTCTATCGCGCGCGGCCGGATGGCGACAACCCGGATTCGTGCATCTACGACATCTGGTCGCTGCAGCGCTTCGCGCCTGGGGCGGAGCCGCCGTTGAAGCGCGAGTTCTATTACGGCGTGGACGACTGGAAGGAGAACGCGCAGGAGAACTTCGGCCTGATCCTGTGGCAGGACTTCCAGAACATGACCAACGTTCAGCAGGGCATGAAGTCGCGCGGCTTCAAGGGTTTGCGCACCAATCCGCTGCAGGAATCGTCGGTTTCGAACTTCCATCGCGCGCTGCGCGAATTCATCGCGCGGGATGAGTGATGTCGACGAACTGGGACGCAACCTACGACTTCGTGGTGGTCGGCAGCGGCGGGGGTTCGATGTGTGCGGCGCTTGCCTGCAAGTCGGTGGGCAAAGAAGCACTGATCATCGAGAAGCAGGCGAAGGTCGGCGGCTCGACCGGATATTCGGGCGGGGTCTGGTGGCTTCCGAACAATCATGTGATGAAGCGTCACGGCGTCAGCGATTCCTATGAACGCGCGCGCCAGTACTTCGATGCGGCGGTTACTTATCAAGGGCCGGGGACTTCTGACGCGCGACGCGAGGCTTACTTGCGCACCGGCCCGAAGATGGCCGAGTTTCTCGAGCAGCAGGGGATGCAGTTCGTGTACGCGGACGGCTGGTCCGATTACTACGACACGCTGCCCGGTGGCGAGCCGCGTGGCCGGTCGCTGCTGGCCAGGTTGTTCGACGTGAAGGAACTGGGCGAATGGGCGCCGCGTCTGTCGCGCTACAAGGGCCCGTCGATGCCGGCCAACTCGGACGAATATCCGCAACTGTTTCTGATGAAGCGGACGTGGGGCGGCAAGCGCAAGGCGATGCAACTGGGTGGCCGGATGCTCTATCAGAAGATTACCGGCAAGGAGCTCGTGGCCAACGGCGCGGCGATTCAGGGGCGCATGCTGCAGATGGCGCTGCGCGCGGACGTGCCGATCTGGACGGACACGCCGGTGCGCGAGTTCATCGTCGAGGACGGACGCGTGACCGGCATCGTCGCGGTACGCAGCGGCCGCGAGTTGCGCGTGCGCGCTCGCGAAGGCGTCCTGCTGAATACCGGCGGCTTTTCACACAACGCGGAAATGCGCCGCAGGTACCAGCCGCAGCCGTCGTCCGCGAACTGGACCAATGCGAATCCGGGCGATACCGGTGAAATCCTGCAAGCCGCGATTGCGCTCGGCGGCGCAGTGGACTGCATGGAGGAAGCGTGGTGGGTCGTGACGTCGCTCGGTCCCAACGAGGAACTGCCCGAAGGTGCACGCGCGCCGGATGGCTCGCCGCTGCCGTTCATGCATCACCTCGACCTGTCGCTGCCGTTTTCGATCATGGTCGATCAGGACGGCGAGCGCTTTTGCGACGAAGCGGGAGCGTACATGGAAATCGGTCAACGCATGTACCAGCGCCACAAGCAGACGGGTAAGGCCGTTCCCGCATGGGTCGTGATGGACAGCCGGCAGCGTAAGTACTACCCGTGGGGCACGGCGATGCCGGGCCAGATTCCGCAGAAGTGGCTCGACAGTGGATACATGATCAAGGCTGACACGCTCGAAGAACTGGCCGCGAAATGCAGTATCGACCGTGCTGGGCTGCTCGGGACCGTCAAGCGCTTCAACGGCTTCTGCGAAACGGGCGTCGACGAAGATTACGGTCGCGGCTCGCGCGCATTCGATCGCTGTCATGGAGACCCGACCATCAAACCGAACCCCAATCTCGGGCCGATCGAGGAGGGGCCGTTCTACGCCGTGCGCATGTATCCAGGGGATGTGGGCACGGCAGGCGGTCTCGTGACCGACGAATACGGGCGCGTGCTGAAGGACGATGGTTCGCAAATCCCTGGGCTGTACGCCACCGGCAACTGCACGGCATCCGTGGTTGGCCGGTGTTATCCGGGCGCCGGCAGCAGCATCGGCGCATCGTTCGTGTTCGGTTACATCGCGGCGCTGCATGCGAGCGGCGCGCAAAAGATCTGGTGACACAGGAGAGTGACGAATGAATGCCTATCAGCCGCCCAGCAGCGAAGTCCTGGTCGACATCTACAGGCGCATGGCTCTCATCAAGCAGAACGATGAGCGCTTTCGCGCCGTTATCAAGGCCGGCAAGCTGGTGATGCCGTACTACTCGCCGCGCGGCCAGGAAGTGATTCCGTCGGCGATGTCGGTGTGTCTCAGCGACGACGACTACATCTGCACGATCTACCGCGGCGTCCACGACATGATCGCCAAAGGTGTGCCGCTCAAGGAACTCTGGGCCGAGCTCGGAGGGCGAGTGACGGGCACCTGCAAAGGCAAGGGCGGCCCGATGCACGTCACGCATCCCGCGTCGGGCGTCATGGTGACGACCGGCATTGTCGGCAGTTCGATGCCGATCGCAAATGGGCTTGCGCTCGCCGCGCAGATTCGCGGTGAGTCGCGCGTGGCCGTGGCCTACTTCGGTGACGGCGCATCAAACATTGGCGCCTTCCACGAGTCGCTGAACATGGCGTCCGTGTGGAAGTTGCCGGTGATTTTCGTCTGCCAGAACAACGGCTATGCCGAGCACACCAAATACGCGTACGGCACGTCCGTGCCGAACATCGCCCAGCGCGCCGTCGCGTACCAGATGCCGGGCATCACGGTGAACGGCAACGATCCGATTCAGATGCACAAGGCGGCGCACGAAGCGGTCGAACGCGCGCGCAACGGCGGCGGCCCGACGCTGATCGAAGCGAACACGTTCCGCTTTCAGGGGCACGTGTTCGGCGACCCGGACGCCTATATGGACAAGCACGAAAAGGCCGCCTGGCTCGCGAAGGATCCGGTGCCGCTGTTCCGTCAGTGGCTCATCGATGCGAAGCATGCGACCGAGGAGCAACTGGTTGCGATGGAAGCCGAACACGAGGCGCAGATCGACGCCGCGGTCGAATTCACGCTGTCGAGCGAATATCCCGGTGTCGCGGAGCTTCGGCGCGACATCTTCAAGGACGAGGTGCTTGCATGAGCCAGCAGCCAACCAACATCAACACCATCCAGGCGGTCAACTTCGCGCTCGACGACGCGATGGCCGCCGACGCCAACGTAATCGTGCTGGGTGAAGACGTTGCCGACGGCCAGGAGGGCGGCATTGTCGGCGTAACGAAGGGACTGTCGTCGAAATACGGCACGTCGCGGGTGCGTTCGACGCCGATTTCGGAGCAGGCCATCATCGGTGCGGCAATCGGCGCTTCGATGGTCGGGATGCGTCCTGTGGCGGAAATCATGCTGATGAACTTCACGACCGTCGCGATGGACATGATCGTGAATCACGCCGCGAAGCTGCGCTTCATGTCGGGCGGACAGACCAATGTGCCGATCGTCATCCGCACCATGACGGGCGCGGGCTTCGGCACGGGTGGCCAGCACGCCGACTACCTCGAGGCCTGGTTCGCGCACGTTGCCGGCATCAAGGTCGTCACACCGTCGAATCCTGCCGATGCGTATGGCCTGATGCTGTCCTGCATCCGTGATGACGACCCTTGCCTTTTCATCGAGAACATGCCGACCTACTGGAATCCGGGCAGTGCGCCGGAGCGCGGCGTGGCGATTCCGCTTGGCAAAGCCAACGTGATTCGCGCGGGTACCGACGTGACGGTGATCAGCTACAGCCGCCGCGTGCAGGAAGCCATGGCTGCTGCCGAAGTGCTGGCCAAAGATGGTGTCGTCTGCGAAGTGATCGATTTGCGCACTGTCTCTCCGTTGGATACCGAAACTATCCTGACTTCGGTTGCAAAAACCGGGCGCGCCGTTGTCGTGCACGAAGCCGTCAAACCGTTCGGCGTGGGTGCGGAAATCGCATCCCGTATCTACGAAGCCCTCTTTCGCGAGCTCAAGGCGCCCGTGCAGCGCGTAGGCGCGCAATTCTGCCCCGTGCCGTTCTCGAAGCCGCTCGAAGACGCGTTCGTACCGGGCGTGGCCGAAATCGAATCGGCGGTTCGCGCGACGCTGAAATGACCAGCACGAACACCCGGAATTCCATCATCAATAGAGCAAGGCCATGACCACACAAGTGCTGCTTCCCAAACTGGGCTTTTCCATGAACGAAGGCACGCTAGCCGAATGGCTGGCGGACGACGGCGCAACCGTGAGCGAAGGGCAGATTCTCTACGCGCTCGAAAGCGACAAATCGATTCAGGAGGTCGAGTCGCCCGCGTCGGGCACGCTGCGCATCGTTGCCCAGGTTGGCGAAGTGTATCCCGTCGGCACGGTGCTGGCCGAAATCGTCTGATTGGCCATAGGCCGTCACGCTGTCCAACAGTCGTTCGAAGAGGCATCCGCGATGAGTGTCGAATCCGTTGCTACGCGACCGCAGTCCGATGTGAATACCGGCCCCGGCGAGGCTGCAGTCCCCGCTTTCGGCGCGAATCTGCCGCCTTGGCCGCAGGTCGATTTCGCCGAATTCGGCGAAGTGGAAGTCAAGCCGGTGTCGCGCATCCAGAAGCTCACAGGAGCCTTCCTGTCGCGCAACTGGCTGACGATCCCGCATGTGACCCACCACGACGACGCTGATATTACGTCGCTCGAAACTTATCGCAAGGCCCGTAACGAGGCGGGCACGGCGGTTAAGCTGACGCCGCTCGTCTTCCTTATCAAAGCAGTGGTGCGGGCTTTGCAGGAGTTCCCGCAATTCAACGCGTCGCTCGACGGTGACGGCAAAAACATCGTTCTGAAGAAGTACTTCCACATCGGGGTCGCCGTGGACACGCGCTTCGGATTGCTGGTGCCGGTGCTGCGCGATTGCGACCGGAAGAGCGTCGAAGAACTCTCGGCGGAACTTGCGGCAATTTCGCAGAAGGCTCGCGAAAAGGGTTTATCGATGGCAGAGATGTCGGGCGGTTGCTTTTCGATCAGTTCGCTCGGCGGCTTTGGCGGTACTGGTTTTACGCCTATCGTCAATGCGCCGGAGGTGGCGATTCTCGGTGTGACTAAAACCCGGCTGGCAGCCGCGCCGGCGGACGACGGCGGCGTCAGCTGGCGCAAGATGCTGCCCCTGTCGCTCAGCTACGACCATCGAGTGATCAACGGAGCCGACGCAGCGCGGTTCGCCGCATTCATTGGAACCGTGTTGGCCGATCCGCAGACGCTCGCTGGCTAACAGTCGATCTGACAAAACAACGACGGGATTGAGATGAGAACCCTTGGCGAGATGGTCGAGCGAAACGCTCGCTTGCATGCCGACCACACTGCGCTCGTGTACGGCGACCGGCGTCTGACGCACAGTCAGTTGGCGGAGCGTGCACGCCGCTTGTCGGGAGCGCTATATGAGCGCGGCCTGCGGCGTCAGGACCGGGTTGCGATCCTCGCGATGAATTGCGCGGAGTACTACGAGAGCTACCGTGCATGCGAGTGGGCCGGCTTCATTCTGGCAACCGTCAATTTCAGACTGGCCCCCGCGGAGATTCTTTATATTCTTAAGGACGCGGCCTCAAAGGCGCTCGTATTCGAGGCTCAGTATGCCGATGTCGTGAACGGACTGCGTTCGCAACTGCCCGAAATCGAGCAGTACATCTGCATTGGCGACGCGCCGGAATGGGCCGTTTCATTCGAGGCGGTGATGGAAGCCGGCCCAGTGGAAGGGCCGCCGATCCGTTCGAAACCGGAAGACTACGCGTACCTGATGTACACGAGCGGCACCACGGGGCGTCCCAAGGGCGTCGTGCGCACGCACCATGCCATGTGCGTCACCGCCGAAAGCTGCGCGCTGGTGACGGAGTTTTCGGGCAATACCCGCGTGCTACAGACGACCCCGGCGTTCCACGTCGGTGGAATTGGCTTCGTTAATTCGGTGGCCTGGATGGGCGGCACGACGGTCGTGCATCGCGTCTTCGAGCCGAAGCAAATGCTCGAGACGATCGCCGAAGAACGCATCACCTTCACGTTCATGGTTGCCGCGATGCTTCAGGCGGTCCTCGATGTGCCCGAACTGTCGAGCTATGACGTGTCCAGCATCGAAAACATCGTCACGGCGGCAGCCCCGGTGCCTGCACCGCTGCTGTCGCGCGGCATTCAGGTGCTCGGCCCGGTGTTTTCGGTCCAATACGGCATGACCGAGAGCAACGCCTGCTGGTTGCCTGCGCACGAGGTCAAGCCCAAAGGGTCTCCGGAACAGGTACGGCGTCTCGCATCGGTGGGGCGCCCGTGCCCCGGCATCGACCTGCGCATCGTCGACGATCAAGGCAACGATCTGCCGCAAGGCCAGACCGGCGAGGTCTGGCTGCGCTCGCAGACGCAGTTGAGTGGCTACTGGAACAACAGCGTGGCGACGGTGGAAGCACTGCGCGATGGCTGGTATCGCTCGGGCGACATGGGCTACCAGGACGAGGACGGCTACATTTTCCTCGTCGACCGCAAGAAGGACATGATCATTTCCGGCGGCGAGAACATCTACAGCCGTGAAGTCGAAGATGCGCTGCTCCAGCATCCGGCAGTCATCGACGTGGCGGTGATCGGCGCGCCGCACGAGAAGTGGGGAGAGTGCGTCAAGGCGATCGTCGTGTTGCGCCGTGGCGAGCAAGCGGGCGAAGCCGAATTGATCGAGTTCTGTCGCGGCTTGATCGCGAGCTACAAATGTCCGAAAGCCATTGCATTCGTCGACGAATTGCCGAGGCTGCCGACGGGCAAGATCAGCAAGGTGAGTCTGCGCGCGCAGTTTGCCCGGTGAACGGCAATCGCCTCAATTGGAGGGAATCGACCATGGCCAAATGGCTGAAAACATCGGAGTGCGTGAAGTTTGAAGTGGCGCAACGCGTTGCGCGCATCACGCTGAGTCGTCCGGACAAGCGCAACGCCATCAACAATCCGCTTCTGCAGGAACTCAAGGCGGCGTTGCTCGAAGCCGACGACCTCAAATCGGTGAACGTGATCGTACTGTCGGGAGCTGGCCGCGACTTCTGCGCAGGCTACGATCTGGTGACGACGTATTCGGATCGGGCCGCGGACGCCGCTGATCCGGGTGACTATCGTGGAACGATTCGCAGCTTCGACGACGACTGCTGGTCGATGGAGCGGCAGTCGGAGACGGTCAATCTGATGGCGGATATCCACAAGCCGATCATCGCGCAGGTGCATGGCAACTGTCTTGCGGGCGGCACGGATCTCGCGCTGGCGTGCGACATGGTGATCGCCGCCGACAACGCAAGGATCGGCTTTCCCGCCACGCGCGCGAACGGCTCGCCGCCTGCGCATATGTGGTTCTATCACGTCGGCCCGCAGTGGGCGAAGCGTCTGCTGCTGTCTGGCGACTCGCTGACGGGCCGCGATGCCGCGAAGATCGGGCTCGTCATGGATGCGGTGCCGGCAGAGCAGCTCGAAGCGGAGGTGGGCGAGTTGGCACGCCGTCTGTCGTTTGTCGATGCCGATCTGCTTGCGGCCAACAAGCGCATTGTCAACATCGGGCTGGAGCTGGCCGGTTCGCGCACGCTTCAGCGGCTCGCGGTGGAAAACGACTCACGGGCTCACCAGAGCCTGGGGCCGCGCCGCGCGCAGTTCAAGGCGGACATGGAAGCGGTTGGGCTTAAGGAAGCGCTCAAGCGCCGCGACGAGCCGTTCGGCGACGGGATGATCCGCCTGCATGCTCGCGGCAGTTGACCAGACCGTCGAACGGACGAACCAAACTCAGACGAAGATCCGACCATCATGGATGTTGAACTCACTTTGAACGGCGCGGTTGCGACGCTGTGTCTGAACCGCCCCGAGAAGCTCAACGCGCTGACGCCGGAAATGCTTGATTTGATTCTCGGCCACCTCGATCGCATCGAAAAGGATCCGGAGATTCGCGCGGTGATTCTCACTGGCGCAGGCCGCGCATTTTGCGCCGGTGCCGACATCAAGGGCAGCGGCGCCGCGCCACCGCAGATGAGCGTGGCGCACGCGCGCGCATCGATGGCGGTGTATCAGAAGATCGCGCTTCGGTTGTACAACCTGAACAAGCCAGTGGTCGCGGCGGTACGAGGCGTTGCCGTGGGAATTGCCTGGAGCTTTGCGCTGTGCGCGGACCAGCTCATCGTTTCCGATACGGCGCAGTTCATTCCCGCCTTCCTGATGCGCGCCACCTTACCGGAAGGCGGCATGGTCTATCTGCTTGCGCGTCATTGCGGCGAGTTTCGCGCCAAGGAAATCATGTATCTGAATCGCCGGCTGAGCGGCAAGGAAGCACTCGATATGGGTCTTGCCAGCCATCTCGTCGAGGACGGCGAGCTTGACGTGGCCGCCGAAAAGCTGGCTGGCGAGCTGGCGGCTGGCCCGACTTTCTCGCTCGGGCTGACCAAGCAGTTGTTCAGGTTGAACCCCGGTGGCATGGAAGAGTTTCTTGCGCAGGAACTGAACGCGGTGGCGCTCGCGGTGAACTCCGAGGACGCCGCGGAGGGCCGGCTCGCCGCGAGAGAAAAACGCGCCCCGGCTTTCAGAGGCCGCTAGGCGGAGCACCCGCACAAGCGCGGCGCAGTGGCGCGACAGAGCAGACAACGAGGGCGCAAGAGATTCAGGAGTCAGGCATGCATTTCGGCTATAGCGAGGAAGACGAATCATTTCGTCGGGAAGTCAGAACGTTTTTCAGTGAGCATGCGCCGGCCGACATTTCACGCCGCTGGCGTGTCGGCGTGCATCCGCCTGCGCGCGATGACATCCGCAGATGGCAGCGCATTCTGTACGAGCGCGGCTGGGGTGCGCCCCATTGGCCCGTCGAACATGGCGGCACCGGCTGGAGCGCGCTTCGCAAGCATATCTTCATGGAAGAGCTGTACAACGCCGATGCCATGGACTATGGGTGGCAGTCGACGCAGATGGTGGCGCCCGTCATCATCGCGTTCGGTTCGGACTGGCAGAGGGAGCGTTTTCTCGGGCCTATTCTGCGCGGCGACGAGTTCTGGTGCCAGGGCTTTTCGGAGCCGAACGCGGGCTCGGATCTGGCTGGACTGAAGACCACGGCCGTGCTCGACGGTGACGAGTACGTGATCAACGGCCAGAAGATCTGGACCAGCGACGCAACGATTGCCGATTGGGGCTTCTTCCTCGTCAAGACCGATACGAGCGTCAAGCCGCAACGAGGCATTTCCTTCCTGCTGGTCAACATGGACACACCGGGCATCACGGTGCGTCCGATCGTTTCGATCGAGGGCGGCAAGGGCCTGAATGAAGTGTTCCTCGAAAACGTGCGTGTGCCGAAGTCGCATCTCGTGGGCGAGGCCGGCATGGGATGGACCTATGCGAAGTACCTCCTCGAGAAGGAGCGCACGGCGAGCGCGTTCCTGTACTTCAACAAACGCGAGCTGCAACGCGCGAAAGACATCGCGGGGCAGGAGCGGGAGGACGGCGTGCGGCTCATCGATACACCCGGCTTCGCGCGCAAGGTCGCGGAGGTCGAAGCGGACCTGATGGCGCTCGAATGGTCGGTGCTCCGCATCCTTGCGGAAGAGAAGAGCGAGCGCAATCTCGATGCGGTCGTCTCTGCGCTGAAGATCAGTGGGTCGGAGATGCAACAGCGCGTGACGCAGCTGCAAATGGACGCACTCGGTCCCCGCGCGATGCGTTTCGACGACCACGGCGAGCCGCAGGGCGATCTGGCGGTCGACGAGAATTGGCCAGATTACATGGGCGGCCGCACGTCGGGCTATCTGATCGCGCGCGCCTCCACGATCTATGGCGGCGCGCGCGAAGTGCAGAAGAACATCATTGCCAAGCTGGCTTTTGGACTGTAGCCATGGACTTCAACTTCTCCGAAGAACAATCGATGCTGAAGGACGGCGCAGAGCGCTACGTTCAGCAGGAGTATGGATTCGAGGCGCGCACGCGCATCGCATCGGGGCAAGAGGGTTTCAGCCGCGAACATTGGCGCGCCTATGCCGAACTTGGCTGGCTCGGGCTGACGATGCCGGAAGACGTCGGCGGTCTCGGGTGCTCGTTCGTCGAAACGGCGATCGTGATGGAGGCGCTCGGCCGCGGTATGGCGCTCGAGCCGGTCGTGCAGACGGCGCTGCTTTGCGCCACGATCGTCGAACGAGGCGATGCGCGGCGCCGGCGTGAGACGCTGCTGCCCGCCGTCATCGACGGCACGCTGCTGCTGTCGCTCGCGGACAGCGAAGCGGGAAGCCGGTACAAGCTGGGATGCCACGCGCAAACGCACGCGCTCGAGAGCGCCTCGGGTTACCTGATCAGCGGCGCGAAGACGCTGGTGATCGCCGGCGCGTCGGCGGACCAGCTGCTCGTGACCGCGCGAGTCGAAGGCGCGTCGCAAGGCGTGGGCGTTTTTCTTGTCGATCGCCGGGCCGCGGGCGTAACGTGCCGGTCGTACCGCTTGCTCGATGGATCGCGTGCCGCGGATATCGATCTGCACAACGTCGAGCTCAGTGAAGATGCATTGATCGTCGGACCTGAACGCTCGCTGCAGGTGCTCACGCAGGCAACGGAACTCGCCAGTCTCGCGAGCGTGGCCGAGAGCCTTGGCATGATGGAAGCCGTGATGGCGATCACCTCGGAGTACATCAAGGGACGCTCGCAGTTCGGCCAGCCGATCGGCAAGTTCCAGGCGTTGCAGCATCGCATGGCTGAGATGTTCGTGGCCACGCAGGAAGCGCGCTCGATGCTGTACTGCGGGATCGCGCACCTGAACGGCCCGGCGGCCGAACGCAGCCGCGTCATCTCGGCGGCCAAAGCCGTTGCCGCGCGCGCCAATCGCTTCGTTTGCGCGCAGGGCATCCAGTTGCACGGAGGCATGGGGCTTACCGAGGAATATCCGGTAGGGCACTACTTCCGCAAGATGACGATGATGGAGAAGATGTTCGGCGATATCGACTTTCATCTCGACCGCGTTGCAGCAGGCGGCCGGACACCGATAACGGCCTGAGACAGGGAGCAGATCATGCAACGCGTGAAGCAAAAGATTGCCATCGTGACCGGGGCCGCATCCGGTATCGGCGCTGCCTGTGCCGCCAGGCTCGCGCAGGAGGGCGCCTTGGTCGTCGTGGCGGACCTGAATCTCGAAGGCGCGCAGGAACAGGTTCGTCGTATTAACGAAGCGGGGGGGCACGCGGTCCCGGCGCAGGTCGATATCGGCGACGAAAGTTCGATCGATGCATTGTTCGATCTGACGCTCAAGACTTGGGGCGGGCTCGATATCCTGCATAACAACGCCGCGGCCACATCGCTTTCCAGTACGGTCGATGCGGCAGTCGAGGCACTCGACGTCGGCGTCTGGGACGACACGATGCGCATCAATCTTCGCGGCACCATGCTGGCCTCGCGGTGCGCGCTGCCGCTGATGCGCGCACGAGGCGGCGGTTCGATTATCAATACCTCTTCCGGTGCCGCTCAGGCGGGCGCGCTGGGGTACAGCGCGTACGGTGTCTGCAAGGCCGGTATCGAGGCGCTGACGCGCTACGTCGCCGCGCAGCACGGCAAGGAGGGGATACGCTGCAACGCGATCGCTCCGGGCCTGATCGTCACGCCGGTGACCCAGGCGTACTACGCGGGGGAGACCGGAGCGATGATGCTGAGCCACCATCTCACGCCTCGCCTCGGGCAGCCCGAAGACATTGCACACGCGGTGGTGTATCTCGCTTCGGATGAGGCGGCGTTCGTCACGGGCCAGGTGTTCAACGTCGATGGCGGACTTCTTTCACACCAGCCTTACTATGCCGACGAAATCCGCGCGCGCCCGGCCGCGATGGCCAACGCTACGAAGGGGAAGGCATGACGACGGAATCAGCGCTGCTCGCGCGTATCGAGCGCATCGAGGCGCAGCTCGCCATCCAACAATTGCCCGTCCGATACGCGCTCGCGGTCGATTCGCGCGATCTGGACAGCCTGGTGCAACTGTTCGCCGAAGACGTCGATTGCGGCCGATGGGGCGTAGGGCGCGCGGCATTGAAGACGTTCTACGGGTCCGAGCATATTCTGCGCGGCTTTTATCGCAGCATTCACCAGATCTGCGGCCACGTCGTCGATTTCATCGATGCCGACCATGCGACGGGAAGCGTCTATTGTCGCGCGGAGCACGAGGACAACGGAGCGTGGGTGGTGATGGCGATCTGCTACTTCGATCACTATGTGCGGCGCGACGGGCAATGGTGCTTCGAGCGTCGCGACGAACAGCATTGGTATTCGACGGACTGGCTCGCTCGCCCCGGTGCGCCGCGCTTGCAGAACTGGCCCGGCAAGTATGAAGGCGATCGGTATCAGCCGCGTCTTCCGCAAGGATTTCCGACGTGGGCGGCGTTCTGGAGCAACAGCGAACAGCCCGCGATCGACGCGTTGACGAAAGCGCCGTAAGCGAGGTCTCGTCTTCGGCTCCTGGCCCCGCCACGTAGCCATTCGTGGGACTGGCGAGGAATGCAAGGAGTGAGGGCCGCGCAAACTTCCGCATCGTGGAGATCGACGTCGTGCGGCAGGCCTCCGTGCTCCTCGCGCTTACGCCGTCAGATCGGGCAGACGCACCACCAGCCCGTCCAGTTCCGGCGTCATGAAGATCTGGCATGTCAGACGGCTGTTTTCGCGCACGTCCATCGCGCAGGTGAGCATGTCGACTTCATAGGATTCCGCCGCTGGCATGTGGCTCCTCCAGGTGGCGTCGACATACGCGTGACAGGTTGCGCAGCTGCAGCTGCCGCCGCAATCGCCGAGAATGCCCGGGATCTGATTGTTCACCGCTGTTTGCATGACTGAATCGCCAACGTTGGCGCTTACGGCGGCCTCGCTGCCGTCCGGCTGGATGAATCGAATGAGCGGCATGGCTTGTGAACCTCATGAAAAATGAATTGGACTAGGGAAGCAGACTTTTCAACGGGATCGATTCGTTGGCGAGATCGGCGGCGCGGACCGGAATTTTCTCGGCAACGAAACGCTTGGCCAGCACGAATTCGGGTACACGGCTGACCGTATCGGCTGCGAGCATGACGCCGTCCTTGAGATAAAACGCCGAGAAAGAGCGGGCTTTGGGATCGCCGCGCAGGACGAACTCGTCGTAGCCGTGGGACAAGCCGACCATCTTGAGCTTCAGATCGTATTGGTCGGACCAGAACCACGGCACGCTGTTGTAGACACGCTCCTTGCCGCACAACGACGCAGCGGCGGTGCGGGCCTGCTCCAGCGCGTTAGGGACCGATTCGAGACGCAGGCGGCGTCCAAGGGAAGGGTTGGGGTGGTTGGTGCAATCCCCGACCGCAAAAATGTCCGGGTCGGACGTGCGCGTGTGTTCGTCGACCATGATGCCGTTGTCGACAGCAAGGCCGGCCGCTTGCGCGAGTTCGGTGGCGGGCTCCAGTCCCACGCCGACGATGACGAGATCCGCGGCGACGCGCGTGCCGTCCGCGCAGCACACGGCGGCAACGGCGTCGCCGGATGCGTCGAGTTCGAACCCACTCACGATCGCGTTGGTACGGATGTCGACTCCGGCTTCGCGGTGAACTTCCTCGTAGAACCTGGAAAGCTCGGGAGCCGTGACGCGCGCGAGGACGCGCGGCAACGCTTCGAGCACGGTGACGCGCAAGCCACGCTTCACGGCTACCGCAGCCACTTCCAGCCCGATATATCCACCGCCGATGATCACGAGGCGCGAGCCGGCATGAAACTGGTTTCGAATGCGCGCGACGTGATCGAGTGTGCGAAGGTAGTGAAAATTCTGCAGCTTCTCGGTCGCTTCGATACCCGGCAACGCGAGGCGCCGCGCGCGGCCGCCGGTGGCCAGAACCAGTTTCGTATAGCTGATTTCGCTGCCGTTGGACAGCGTGACCTGTTTCGCGTCACGGTCGATGCGCTGCGCGCGCGTGTTCGGGATGAACTCGACACGCGCTTTGTCGTACGTCGACAGCGGTTTCAGGTACAACTGCTCGGCGGTCGATTCGCCCGACAGGAATGCCTTGGAGAGCGGCGGCCGTTGGTAGGGCAAATGCGGTTCTTCTCCCACCATCACGATGCGTCCCGTCCATCCCTGTTCGCGGATCGCGGTCGCGCATTCTCCTGCTGCGTGACCCGCCCCGACGATCAGCGCGATGTTCTCTGCGTCTCCAGCTGTCATGAGGCTAACTCCATCTCGCACGGCCGCAGGCTCGCTGCGGCCAGAGTAAGTCTGAATAATGTTCTAAATTGTGAACGACGGTCGCTGCGACTGTCAATGCTCATGAACCCCGCTGGGCCGAGGCGGAGCTGACCATCGCCTCGATGCCGCCAACCGCGAAACGAATCAAATAGGTGCGCATGCGCTCGATATGTGCTGTCGTGAGTGCCTTGGCTCCGGAGCGCGCTTCCTGCGCGTAAAGCTCGTTGAGCACGAGATGGAACACGGACTCGACGAAATGCTGCACCAGTTCGACGGTCTCCCGCGTGACGCGGGGAAGTGCCTTGGCGAAGGCGTCACGGTAGCGCGCGGCCGCAGGCGCGTATTGGTCATAAAACGGCGCCGTGAGATCGGGGCGCTCCAGAAGACAGCCAATCTGGGTTAGCAGGCGCAAGTAATTTCGCCACCCCGGATCGCCGCTCTTCAGATGCGCGAAGGCCGGTGCGGAAAGTGCTGTCACGATTGCTTCCACGTCGGGGCGCTTGCCTTGCAGCGGTGCCAGTTCGGCCTCGAGCGATTCGATGACCTGCCGGCTGATCACCGCGGCGCGACGGCCGATCGCCTGCTGAAACAGCGCGTCTTTGCTGCCGAAGTGGTACCGCGCGAGGCTCAGCTCCATGCCACCGCTCTGCATGATGTCGCGAATCGACGTGCCGAAGTAGCCGTGCATCGCGAACAGCCGCTCGGCCGTATCGAGAATGCGCTCTGGCGTCGTGCTGCGCGCCGTGGCACGCGGCTCATTGTCGGCAGTCGCCCGTCTGCTGGCGGCGTGCGTGGTGCTGGACGGCATGGTTTCCCTTTGATGGCGGGGCGCGAGCCAGAAAGCGCGCAACATCCCCTTCCGCGAATGATAAATCGATCTTGCACACTTGTGCAAAATAGAACATAGTTCAAATATTGGTACCTCGCGCAAAAGCAGAGGTGCCTGCAAACAAACGAATAATGGAGACAGGAACCATGGCCGGCGCGCTGCGACTCGAGGACTTCGACGATCCTGAGTTCAACCCCTTTTTCGAGGATTCACTCGCTTACGGTGCCGATGCGGACCCTTATCCACGCATTGCGGAACTGCGGGAAAAGGCTGCGGTTCAGGAAGGCGACTACCGTGTGCTGATGGGCGGCGCGGCGGACCTGACTATGTCCGATGTCGCGCACTATTCCGTATTCGGATACGACGAAGTCTCGAAGGTGCTTGGCGACCCGGCAACGTTTTCAAACAAGTCTTACGAGCGCAATCTCGGCATCAGCTTCGGGCGCAGTATCTCGACGATGGATGCGCCCGAGCATCCGCGCTACCGCCGCATCTTCCAGAAGGCCTTTTTGCCGCACACCGTCGCGGCATGGGGCGATACGCTGGTCGACCCAGTGGTGAGCGAGCTGATGTCGAAGTTCATGGATCGCGGACATGCGGATCTCGTCAACGAGTTCACGCTTCACTACCCGTTCAACATCATCTATCGGCAACTGGCATTGCCGCCGAAAGATGTGAAGATCTTTCACAAGCTCGCCATCGCACAGACGCTGGTTTCGATCGATGTCGAGCATGGCGTGGAGGCATCGACGAAGCTGGGCACCTATTTCGCGCGGCTCGTCGACGAGCGCCGCAGTAATCCCGGCGACGATCTGGTGAGCTCGCTGGCCACCGCGGAGGTGGACGGCGAGCGGCTACCGGACGAGGTCGTCATTTCGTTTCTTCGCCAGCTGGTGAATGCGGGCGGCGACACGACCTATCGCGCGACCAGCGTACTGTTGCTTGCGTTGCTGCGCGATCCGGTACAGCTCGAAGCGGTGCGCCAGGATCGCACGCTGGTCGCGGCGGCGATCGAAGAGGCTCTGCGCTGGGACGGCCCCGTGCTGATGCAGTCGCGTATGGCGACGCGTGATGTCACGCTCGGCGGTGTCGAGATTCCTGCCGGCGCATTTCTCGACGTGGTGGCGGGCAGCGCCAATCGCGACCCCAGCCGTTTCGCCGATCCGGACAGGTTCGACATCTATCGCAAGGCCGGTCACCGGCACTTTGCATTCGCCTATGGCCCGCACGTGTGCATCGGCCAGCACCTGGCGCGCGTGGAAATGACGCGCGCGCTCAACGCGATTCTCGATCGCCTGCCCAATCTTCGGCTCGATCCGGCCGCGCCAGCTCCACCGATCAACGGGATCATGATGCGGGTTCCGCATTCGATTCCCGTCATCTTTGGCTAACAGGAACAACGCCGGCCTCGCGTGCTATGGGGCTGGCCGACAAGGCACGGACGGTGGAGAACGCATAGATGACCGAGTTTGACTTTATCGTGATTGGCGCGGGTGCGGCGGGTTGCGTGCTAGCCAATCGTCTTTCGGAGAGCGGGCACCATACCGTGCTACTCATCGAGGCAGGACCGGAAGATCGCAATCCGTTGATCCGGATGCCAAAAGGCTTTGGCAAGCTGCTGGGCGACCCAGCTCATGCCTGGTTCATTCCGGTGCAGCCCGATCACGGCAATGGGCATCGCAACGAAATCTGGCTTCGCGGCAAGATGCTCGGCGGTTCCAGCAGCATCAACGGCATGGTGTATATGCGAGGTCATCCCGAGGACTACGACGGATGGGCCGAACTGGGTGTCGAGGGCTGGAGCTGGCAGAACCTGGCGCCCTGCTTCCGGCGCATCGAAGATCACGCGCTCGGCGCCGATGAGCTGCGTGGAGAGGGCGGCCCGCTGAAAGTGTCACCGTACGCGCAGCGCAATCGAATCGGCGATGCCGTACTCGAAGCGTGCCGGTCGCTCGGCGTGCGGCGCGTGGAAGATATCAACAGGCTCGATCATGAGGGCGTGGCCTATCTGATCTATACGATACGCAACGGTCGTCGGCAAAGCTCGGCCGAAGCCTTTCTGAAGCCTGCGAGGGCGCGCAAGAACCTCACAGTCGCTACCGGCACGCAAGCCGCGCGAATCGTGTTTGACGGCACGCGCGCCGTCGGCGTGCAGTGTGAAAGCGCGGGGCAGCAGATCGCTTACCGTGCGCGTCGCGAGGTGGTGCTCTCGGCGGGCGCGATCGGGTCGCCGCGGCTTTTGCAGTTGTCGGGCGTTGGCGATCCCGGCCATCTGCGGTCGCTTGGCATTCCTGTCGTGGCGGCGAGTCCGGGGGTCGGACGGAACCTGCGCGAGCACTATCTATATATGCTGCAGGCCCGCCTGCGGCACTGGCGCGATTCGCAGAACCGGCAGTTCAGCGGCATGCGCTTATGGCGCAACGCGATGCAATATCTGCTGTTCCGCCGTGGCGTGATGTCGCTCGGCTCGTACCAGGTGGGCGGCTTCGTCAAGACCGCGGCAGATGCGATGCGTCCCGATGTTCAACTGATGATGGCGCCGTACTCGATGGATTTCGGCGCGGCCGGTTACGCGTTCGAGTCGTTCCCAGGCATACAGCTCTTCAGCTACCCGCTGCGCCCGCGCAGCGAAGGGCACGTCAGGATCCAGTCCGCGGACCCCCGCGTGCCGCCCGAAGTCGTCGCGAACTACCTTGCCGATCCGTACGACCGGCAGATGGCTGTCAACGCATTCCGGTTCATGCGCAGCGTGCTGGCCGCCGAGCCGCTTGCCAGCCTGCTGGCAGGGGAGACGCGCCCAGGCCCCGCCGTCCAGACCGATGACGAGATTCTCGACCTCTACCGGCGTGAAGGCCAATCCGGCTATCACGCTTGCGGTACCTGCAAGATGGGATCGGACACGCTTGCCGTGCTCGATTCGCGGCTGCGCGTGCGCGGTGTCGAACGCCTGCGCGTGATGGATCTCTCCGTAACACCCACGATGATCTCCGGCAACACGAATGGCCCCATGATGGCGATGGCATGGCGCGCCGCCGGCCTGATCCTGGAGGACGCGCGATGAGCCGCCTTGAAGACTACAGTGGGCGCTTTACGAACATCGACTTCGAGCGACGCGACGGTGTTTTGCAAGTGCGCCTGCATACCGATGGCGGCCCGCTCAAGTGGGGCGCGCTCGATCGCAGCATTCACAGCCAGCTAGGCGAGGCGTTCTACCAGATCGCACGCGACCTCGATAATCGCGTAGTCATCCTGACCGGCACCGGCGATTCGTTCTGCGACGCGATGAATGACGCCGAGTTGCCGGCGGAGCCGCTTGCGCAAGGCTGGCCGCGCCTGCAGCGCGAGGGGCAGGACCTGCTGATGCAACTGCTGGACATTCCGGTTCCGGTTATCGGCGCGATCAACGGGCCGGCACTCATTCATGCCGAGTTGCTCGTGCTGTCCGATATCGTGCCGGCCTCCAGTCGCGCCGAAATCTCGGACCAGGCGCACTTCGTTCGCGGCGTCGTGCCGGCGGACGGTGTGCAGATCGTCTGGCCGATGCTGATTGGCCACAACCGCGCCCGCTATTTTCTTCTCAGCGGCGAGCGCATCACGGCGCAACGCGCGTGGGAGCTTGGCGTCGTCGGCGAAGTCGTCGCGCACGACACCTTGCTCGAACGTGCGTGGCAAATGGCGCACGAACTCGCGGCGAAGCCGATCGAAACGCTGCGATACACGCGCGCGGTCTTCACGCAGCCGTTCAAGCGCCGCATGGTCGACGAACTGGGCTACGGGCTCGCGCTCGAAGGACTGGCCGGCATTGCCGCGCAGTCCGGCAAGAGGTAGCCCGTCAACGCGAATGTTCACGAATGGGAGACACGATATGACCTTGGTAGTGCAAGCATCAACGGAGCGCAACGCGATCGTTCAGCAGGCGCTCGACCGCGCCACGCGGGAAGGCGGTGAGGTCGGCGTGCAGGTGGCGGCCTATCTGAACGGCAAGCTGATGATCGACGCATGGAGCGGCGTGGCCGATCCGTCCACCGGCCGTCTGGTCGACGGCGAAACGCTGTTCAATGTGTATTCGGTGACGAAGGCCGTTGCAGCAACTGCGTTGCATATCCTGGCCGACCGCGGGCTCATCGAATACGACGCGCCGGTGACACGCTACTGGCCGGAGTACGGTGCCCACGGCAAGCAGAAAACGACGGTGCGCGATGTGCTGACTCATCGCGCGTGTGTGCCGCAAATGCCCGAAGGCGTCACGCCGGAACTGATGTGTGACTGGCAGTGGATGACCAGCGCCATCGCCAACCTTGAGCCGCTTGCGGAGCCGGGGACGAAGACGCTGTACCTCTCGATGACGTTCGGCTGGATCGTTGGCGAACTGGTGCGACGCGCCGATCAGAAGAAGCGCTCGCTGGGCCGTTTTGTCCGGGAGGAGATTGCAATGCCACTCGGCATCGACGATCTATGGATCGGCATTCCCGACGAAGTCGAACCGCGCATCGCACGTCTCACCGATGCAATGGTGCCGGTTTCCGCGGAATACCTGCCGCCGCTGTTCCTGCGCTCGATGCCGCAACAGGTCGCATTGGCGCCGCAAGTGTTCGAGCGTCCGGACGTGCGGCGCGCGGAAGTGGCGGGCGTTGGCGGGATCTTCAACGCGCGCAGCGAGGCGCGCTTCTGGGCAATGCTGGCATGCGGCGGCGAGTTGGACGGCGTGAGGATACTCTCCAAGGAGCTCGTCGCCACGCTGAACACTCCACGCGCCAATAGCGAGGAGCCCGACCCGGTGATGTTCGGCTTTCCGATTCCAATCACGATCGGTGGCTTCTGGTTCGGCGGCAACCATCCGCCGGTGACGGCGGCACGCTCGCCGCGCGCTTTGTGCCATCCGGGGCAGGGCAATTCGATCGGCTGGGCGGACCCGGATACCGGGCTCGCCGTCGCGATCTGTCATAACAAGCTGTTCAACCCGGCCACGCCGGAAGAAGATCCGCTGCTTCCGATCGCTGCGGCGATTCGCGACGCACTGGATCTGAAGTGATTGGCACGATGCGCATGGATATCGAGTATTTGCAGCAATGGACTGGGCGCACTGAGGAAGTGCGGGACCAGGTCACCTCCACGCCGATGGCGGCTCTCAGCGCCATGCTTGACCACGATGACGCGCTTTCAGCACGTGGCGATGACTTGCCGCCGTTGTGGCACTGGCTTTATTTTCTGCCGGTTCATCGCCAGTCGATGGTGGGGGCGGACGGTCATCCGAAACGCGGCGGCTTTCTGCCGCCGGTCGATTTGCCTCGCCGCATGTGGGCGGGCAGTCAACTCGAGTTTCTACGGCCGCTGAAAGCAGGGAGTGCGATCACGCGTCTTTCATGCATCGAGAGTGTTACGCACAAGCATGGACGTACCGGCGATCTCGTGTTCGTGAAGGTCAAGCACGAGGTCAGCGACGCTGCTGGCCTTGCGATCGTCGAACGCCTGGATATCGTGTATCGCGATCATCCGGCCGCCAGCGAAAAGCCTGCAGCATTCCAGGCCGCGCCCATCGGCGCTCAATGGGCACGCGAGGTCAATCCCGATCCGGTGCTGCTGTTTCGCTACTCAGCGCTTACGTTGAACGGTCATCGCATTCACTACGATCGGCCTTACGCGATCGGCGCAGAGGGATACGAGGGACTCGTCGTGCATGGCCCGCTGCTCGCCACGCTACTGATGGACTCGCTCGGATCGGAGCTGCCGCGCGCGCGCGTCGGAGCGTTTTCGTTCCGCGCGATCAAACCGGTGGTGGACACTTCGCCTTTCTACGTTTGCGGAAAGCAACACGAATCGGACCAAAGCAAGGTGCGCTTGTGGATCGCCGGCAGCGACGGATCGTTGCGCATGGAAGCCACGGCTATTCTGGTCTGATCGTCGAGCCGGTCCGCTGGCGGGGTCGCCATAGCCGGACCTGACGCTGAATGGGAGACTTATGCGTTCGTTTCTTTTTGTGCCGGGCAGCAAGCCTGAACGATTCGCCAAGGCGCTCGCGGCAGGCGCCGATGCGGTGATCGTGGACCTCGAGGACGCTGTTGCAGATGCGGACAAAGCGTCGGCGCGTGCATATGTTGCCGACGCGGTACGTACATTTTCGGCATCGGCGGTTCGCGTACTGTTGCGCATCAATGGAGCGGGTACGCAGTGGTTCCAGCAGGACCTTTCGCTCGCAGCGTTCGATGGTATCGATGGCGTGGTGTTGCCAAAGGCAGAGAATCCGGCTGCTTTGACCGCTGTCGCGGCGGCAACGGCGAAACCCATATTGCCGATCATCGAATCTGCCGAGGGCGTCTGGAACGCACTGGACGTGGCGCGCACGCCCGGCGTCGAGCGACTCATATTCGGCTCGGTTGACTTCGAGCTCGATCTGGATTGTGACGGTTCATGGGACGCGTTGCTGCTCGCGCGTTCGCGAATTGTGCTGGCCTCCCGCGTAGCGGGCATTCAGTCTCCCGTAGATGGCGTTAGCGTGGCAATCGATGACGAACGACTGCTCGCGCACGACTCGTCGAAGGCGCGATCGCTGGGCTTTGGCGGGAAGCTATGTATTCATCCGCGCCAGGTTGCAGCGGTCAATGCGGCGTTCAGCCCGAGTGCGAATGAAATTGCCAAGGCGCGGCGAATCGTCGACGCGTATGAGCGGGCAGAAGGCGGGGCGGTGTCCGTAGATGGACGGATGGTGGACTTGCCGGTATTGCTCAAGGCGAGACGCATCGTTGGCTTGTCTGAAAGCGTGCGAGGTTCAGAGGAAGGGTGAGTGGTGTGGCGGGTGAGCGCCGCACCGCCCGCGCAACCACCGCATCATGTGGCGCAGGCGTGACACGGTATCGCTTACACCGGATCCCAGGGCGTGAGCGCCATGGACGGCACGTTCGGGAAGAAGCTCGATTCGAACGCCGGCATGACCTGCTCGGCAATCGCTTCGGGCGTCCAGCCGCCGTCGCGATGCAGCGAGCGGATCATGCGGATCTGGTTGAAGAAGTAGATCTCGTTGGCGCGCACGCCGAAGATCTGACCCGAAACCTTTGCGGCTTGGTCGGACGCAAGGTAGACCGCGAGCGGCGCGATCTTGCGCGATTCCATGCGCTTGAGAATTTCGACGCGTGCTTTTTGCTCAGGCGTCTCCGAGGGGATCGAGGCCGTCATCGCGGTCCATGCCCATGGTGCGATGCAGTTCGAGCGCACGTTGAATTTCGCCATGTCGAGGGCAATCGACTTCGACAGACCGACGACCCCCATTTTGGCGGCGGAGTAGTTGGCCTGTCCGATGTTGCCGATCAGACCCGAGGTGGAGGTCATGTGAACGAAGCTGCCGCCGTTTTGTGCCTTGAAATGCGGAGCCGCCGCGCGTGCCACGAAAAACGACCCGTTCAGATGCACGTCGACTACGGCCTTCCACTCGTCGAGGCTCATGTTGAAGAACATGCGGTCACGCACGATGCCGGCGTTGTTGACCACACAGTCGACGCGGCCGAACGTGTCCAGCGCGGCCTGCACGATCTTCTGCGCGCAATCCCATTCGGCGACGCTATCCGTCGAGGCAAGCGCTTGCCCGCCGGCCTCCTTGATTTCTTCGACGACGCGCTCTGCGGCGAACTGGCCGGATTCGGCGTTGCGACCCAGGTCGTTGACGATGACCTTTGCGCCGTTCGCCGCGAATTGCAACGCAAAATCGCGCCCGATGCCGGCACCCGCACCCGTTACCACTACCACCTTGTCCTTGACGAAATCGCTCACTCTTGTCTCCGTTCGATAGGCGTTGATGTAAAAAAGCTCGCTTCGGTATAATATCAAAACTGAACGGCGTTGCATAATATGAACGCTAGCACGTTGATGCAAAGTGTGACGACTCATCCATTCGAAGACGACCAAATGATAGGAGACGCGAGATGAACCCTACGAAAGACTGGACCGTGCCGGACCATGTTCCGCGAGAACTCGTGGTCGATTTCGACTATATGAATCCGCCAGGCGTGCAAGACGATGTTCATATGGCGTGGAAGACGCTGCACACCGGGCCCGATATCGTCTGGTCCCCGTATCATGGCGGCCACTGGATCGCCACGCGCGGCGAAGACATCGAGTCGATGCAGAAGGACCACACCCGTTTTTCGCATCGCAGTGTCAACATCCCGCCGCTCAACGAGACGCAGCTCGTGCCGCTCGAGCTTGACCCGCCCGAACATACCGCGTACCGCAACCTGATCACGCCCGCTTTCCTGCCGCAAGCTATCTCCTCGCTGGAAAGCGACGTGCGCAGCCTCGCAATCGAGCTGATGGAAGAAATCGCTCCACGCGGCGAATGCGAGTTCGTCTCGGAGTTCGCGAAGATCCTGCCGATCGTGATTTTCCTGCGTCTTGCCGATCTTCCGTTGAGCGATCGAGGACAATTGCTCGAATGGGCGGAATGGGCCGTGCGCGGCAACGTCGAGCAGCGCAACGAATCCCAGCACCGGCTGATTGGCTATATCTCCACCTGGGTGGAGAAGCGCAAGGCAGAGGCGGGCGGCGATCTCGTCAGCCTCATCGTCAACGCGCAGATCGACGGCAAGCCGATCAGCCCCGAGCGGATGTTCGGGATGTTTATCGTCGTGCTGTTTGGCGGCCTCGATACCGTCGCGTCGATGATGGGTTTCATCGCGCGCTTTCTGGCGGAGAATCCGGCGCACCGGAGGCAACTGATCGAGAATCCCGATCTGATGGTGTCGTCGGTCGACGAACTGATCCGGCGCTTTGGCGTGGCGAACACCGCGCGGCTCATCACGCAGGACATGGAATACAAGGGCATCCAGTTCAGGAAGGGTGACCAGATTCAATTGCCGAACTCCCTGTTTGGCCTCGACGAGCGCAAGTTCAGCGATCCGCTCGCCGTCGATCTGACGCGCAAGCCGGTGCTGCACGCCGCGTTCGGCAACGGCCCGCATCGCTGCCCGGGGTCGTTCCTTGCGCGTACGGAGATCAAGGTTTTCCTCCAGGAGTGGCTCAAACGCATTCCCGATTTTCGCATTCGCGAGGGCGACAAGCCCCGATGCGGCTCGGGCTCCGTCAACGGCATGCTCTATCTGCCGCTCGTCTGGGACGTAGCGCCCTGAAGTATCCCCACCCTCAACGACTCATCGACGATCATGAAAAAGTGGCAATGCATTTTTTGCGGTTTTTACTACGACGAAGCAGCGGGACTTCCCGCGGAGGGCATCGCGCCTGGCACTCGCTGGGAAGACATCCCGGATGACTGGGCATGCCCCGAGTGCGGTGCGACCAAGGCCGACTTCGTGATGTTCGAAGTGGAGGCCTGAGCGCGGGCGCGCGCACGGCGCAAGGCCGTGCGCTTCATCGCTCAGGATCAGGCGCGCTCGAACACGGCGGCAATACCCTGGCCACCGCCGATGCACATGGTCTCGAGTGCATAACGTCCTTTCCGGCGCGTCAACTCGTGCAACAGCGTTGTCATGATGCGCACGCCCGTTGCGCCAATCGGATGGCCCAGCGATATGCCAGAGCCGTTCACGTTGAGCCGGTCGGTATCGTGCCAATTCCAGCCTTTGAGGACTGCCAGCACCTGACACGCGAATGCTTCGTTTACTTCGACAAGATCCATCTGCTCGAGCGTAAGCCCGATGCGCGTCATCAGCTTCTGCACTGAGGGCACGGGCCCAATGCCCATGCGTGATGGCTCGCATCCGGCTGCGGCCCAGCCGGTCAGCCAGGCCATGGGTTCGAGTCCGAGCGCTTCGAGGCGGTCTTCCGCGACGACGAGGCAAGCGGCAGCGGCATCGTTTTGCTGGCTGGAGTTGCCTGCGGTGACTGTGCCGCCCGGCATCAACGCGCGAAGCTTGCCGAGGCTTTCCATGCTGGCGTCGGCGCGGAATCCTTCATCTTTGGAAAACAGAAGCGGCTGGCCTTTTTTCTGAGGAACGCTGACCGCCACGACCTCTTCGGCCATATGGCCGGACTCCCATGCGGCGGCCGCGCGCTGATGGCTGCGCAGCGCGAACTCGTCGGCGGCCTCGCGGCTGATGCCATAGTCGGTGGCCAGATTTTCCGCGGTCTCGATCATGCCGGAGATAAAGCCGAAGCGCGATTCCGGCTGTGAGCGCTCGCGGCCCCGCGCGAGCCGGTCGTGAAACTGGACGGAGCCCGACCGTGCGCCCCAGCGCATGTCCGTGCTGTAGTACTCGATATTGCTCATGCTTTCCACGCCGCCGGCCAACACCACGTCGGCGGCGCCGGTCTGCACCATCATCGCGGCGGTGACGAGCGCCTGCAGGCCGCCGCCGCAACGTCGATCAAGCTGCATGCCCGGCACCTCCACGGGCAGGCCCGCCTGCAGCGCAATCCAGCGGCCCACGCAAGGTGTTTCGCTGTTCGCGTACGCTTGCGCGAAGACGACGTCGTCAATGCGAGCGGGTTCGAGTCCTGCGCGCCGGATCGTTTCATTCGCGACGAGCGCGCCGAGATCTTCGACGCAAACGCCGCGCAGGCTACCGCCAAAGGTGCCGACGGGCGTTCGTACAGGGGAGACAATTGCCGCGCGTTTCATCGGACGTTTCCTCGCAAGGTTTGAAGTTCTGATTCGGGTGCGGTTGCAATCAGCCGACGAGCGTCGCGCTTCTTAAGCGATTGGAAGGCGGGACGCCCGCCATCTGATCGAGAGCGCTGCGATGGTCCGGATGGGCGATTGCCAGCATGCGTTCGCGCCTTTGGCGCAGCGTCAGGCCGCGCAGATCGGCCACGCCGTATTCGGTCACCACGATGGCGGCGTCGCTGCGCGGCGTGCTGACCGGTCCGTTCAACGACGCGACGATGCGGGTCGCGCCCTTGCCCGCTGTGGAAGGCAATGCGATGACAGGAACGCCGCCACGCGAGCGCCGCGCGCCGCGCAGGAAATCCAGTGCGCCGCCCACCGCGCCCACATACACGCCACCGGCAATTTCGGCGTTGATCTGGCCACTCAGATCGACCTCGACCGCCGAGTTGATGGCGACGAAGCGGTCGATGCTTGCGAGCACGTTCGGATCGTGCGTGTAGCGGGTCGAACGAAACTGCACGGCGTCGTTTCGATGCGCGAACTCGTGTATGCGGCGACCCCCCATCATCACGCCAGCAATGGTCTTGCCCGTGTCGATGGTCTTGCGCGCATTGTTGATCACGCCGCTTTCCATCAGATCGGCGACTTTGTCCCCGATCGTGCCGGAATGGATCCCAAGGTCTCGCCGATCGCCGAGGCAGGCGAGGATCGCTTCTGGAATCGCGCCGAGGCCGAGTTGAATGGTGGCGCCGTCTTCGATCAAAGCGGCCGTGTGCCGTGCAATCGCCAGCTCCGTCGGGCCGACGGCGCTGGGCGAACTCTCGGGCAAAGCGCGCGACGTCGGGACAATGAAGTCGATGTCGTCGTCGCGAAGATATCGCTCGCCGTAAGTCCAGGGTGCGTGTTCGTTGACTTCCGCAATGATGACGCGCGCGCGCTCGAGCGCCGGGATCAGATACTCATGCGCGACGGACAAGCTGTAGCGGTCGTGCGCATCGGGTGGCGCCAACTGCAGCAGCAGGACGTCGATCGATAGCTGACCCGACTCCATCATCTCTGGCAACTGCGAATAATGGCAGGGCAGGATATCAAGCGCGCCAGCCTTGGCCAGTGCGCGGTTGGAGCCGCTCCCGCAGTACGAAACGAAATCGATGCAGTCCGCGTGCTCAGGCCGGCACGTGTCGTAGTTGCCGGCGCCGAGAAAGACCCGGAACGCGCCGATGCTGTGCCGCTGCTGAAGTAGAGTGCGCGTGAGCGCAAGGGGCTCTGCGTTCGATTGGCCCCATGCGACGGTATCGCCGGGGCGGATGATGGACGCGAAATCGACGGCGTCCGCCTTTAGCTGTAAGGGCATGGTGTTGTTTGCGTCAGGTGGCGGGTTGCGCAAGGGCCTGGGCTTCGTCGTGCTGCCCACGTACTGCGCCTGTCGCGACGAGTTCCGCAATCCGTTCGTCGCTGTAGCCGATGCTCCGCAGCACGAGTTCTGTGTGCTCGCCAAGGCGTGGAACGGCGAGCGGTGGCGACCCAGGCTCCAAACGGAAGCGAATCGGGCTTGCAACGTGGTTGCGTCCGGACGGATCCGTCTGGACCATCCCGCGCTCGTGCGCATGCGGATGGTCGAGCGCTTCGGCGAGCGAGAGCACCGGCGCCGCACTGATGTTTCGGCCTTCGAACCAGCAGAGCCATTCATCGAGTGTGCGAGTCAGGAAGATTTGCGTCAGGCACGCCCGGACGCGTATCTGGCCTTCACCGGCTGGGCCGATCGCGTCGGCGACGAGGTCCGGACGGCCGAGTGGTGTCAGCAGGTTGGTTGCAAAGCTGTGTTCCCGGCCGCCAAGGCAGAGCCACTTCGAATCGGCGGTCTCATAGGTGTCGAGCAACGCGAGCCCGCTGTCGCCTTCAGTCGGCCCTCGCAATTGGCTGTCCGGCGCGTTGAGCAAGCGGCCGCTCAGATACGGCTGCGAGGTGAGCGCCGCATCGAAAAGCGCCATGTCGATGTAGTCGCCGCGCCCCGTTTCCCGCGCGCGCAGCAGCGCCATCAACACGGCGGACAACGCCGTCAATGAACCGGCGAGCGCGGCGAGCGACGGCCCCGTGGCAATTGGGATTCCCCGGCCATCGCGCGGCAGCGTGCCTGCAAGCGATTGAACTACCGGATCGTGTGCGGGCAATTGAGAGAGCGGGCCGGTTTGGCCGAATGCGGTAATCGCACAATAAACGACTCCCGGGTTCGTCCGGCTGATCGTGTCGTAGTCGATGCCGAGCCGAGCGGCCACGCCCGGCCTCGACGATTCGATCACGACGTCGGCCTCGTTCATCAGCTTGAGCGCGACCTCGCGTGCGTCCGGATGTTTCAGATCGAGCGCGATGCTGCGCTTGCCGCGGTTGATCGCGGCGAAGAACGCGCCGTCGGTGCAGGGTGCGCCGCGGGTGGGGT
The DNA here is from genome assembly GCF_014397645.1 of Paraburkholderia sp. 31.1. NCBI lineage: Bacteria > Pseudomonadati > Pseudomonadota > Betaproteobacteria > Burkholderiales > Burkholderiaceae > Paraburkholderia > Paraburkholderia sp. 31.1. Next base: position 40,349 of record NZ_VZQN01000015.1, on the reverse strand, counting down.
CGCCGGTGACCGGTTCGATCTTGACGACGTGCGCGCCGTGATCGGCGAGGTTGGCGGCGAGGAACGGACCCGGCATGAATTGCGACAGATCCACGACGCGAAGGCCGGTCAGTTTCATGCCAGAGCAGCGCTGAAGCCGAGCTGGCGTTGCGCAATCGCGGCGGCTTCCTTCACGATGCGACCGATCAATTCCGCACAGGTCGGCAAGTCGTGAATGAGACCGGTCACGATACCGGCGGGGAAGGCGCCGCCTTCCACTTCTCCTGTCACGAATGCGTCCATCCAGCGCTGTGCTCCGGTCAGCGCGTAGAGGTCCGAGCGCGTCACGTTGCCGGCGCGCTCGAGTTCGAGCGCGGCGAGACTCACGCTGTTCCTGACCACCCGGCTTGAATCGCCGATCGAGCGGCCAACCAGCACCGTATCGCGCTCGCTCGCTTCCAGTAGCCGTTGCTTGATCGCAGGGTGGACGGGGGACTCCTGCGTGAGCATGAATCGGGTTCCCATGTTGATGCCGTCCGCGCCGAGTGCGAGAGCCGCCATCAGCCCGCGCCCATCGGCAAAGCCGCCGGACGCGAGAATCGGCACCTTCAGCTTGTCGGCGGCAGCGGGAATCAGGATCAGTCCAGGGATGTCGTCTTCGCCAGGGTGCCCCGCGCATTCGAACCCGTCGATGCTGACGGCGTCCGCGCCGAGCGATTCGGCCTTCACTGCGTGGCGAACCGTCACACACTTGTGCACGACCTTGACGCCCTGCGCCTTGAACTCGGCGATGTATTTCGCCGGATTGCTGCCTGCTGTCTCGACGACCTGGACGCCTTGAGACACGATCGTGCGCACATACGCGTCATAGTCGAGACCGACATTGGCGCCGAGAACGGTCAGGTTGACTCCAAAGGGCTTGTCGGTGAGCGAACGCACCCTGTCGATTTCGCGCCCGAGTGCATCGGCGCTTGCATGGGTGTGCGCGGAGATGAAGCCTAGACCGCCCGCATTGGCCACGGCCGCCGCCAGTTCGGCCCGCGCCACCCAGCGCATGCCGCCTTGAATGATGGGATATTGAATGCCGAGTAATTCAGTAATGCGATTGACATACGGTTTCATCGCGCGCCTGTAGCCTAGATAGGAAGTATGGGTGCCAGAGAAATGCGCGTGACGCGCGTAACCTGGCGGGCTTTGTTCGCCACGACAGCGTGGCGCTTTTTAGCCATTCAACAATCGCGAAACTGGGGTTTGCGCTTTTCGGCGAAGGCTGCCATGCCTTCCTTTCGATCTTCTGTGGCGAAGGTCGAATACGCCATACGCCGCTCGAACAGGATGCCTTCTGCCAGGCTCGATTCGTAGGCGCGGTTGACGCACTCCTTGGCCATCGCTACGACGGGTTGCGAGTATCGCGCGATCTCGTCGGCCGTTTTCAGCGCTTCCTCGACGAGCGTGTCGGCGGGCACGATGCGGCTCACGAGGCCGCATCGTTCGGCTTCAATGGCGTCCATCCTGCGGCCGGTGAGGATCATTTCCATCGCCTTCGATTTGCCGAGCGCGCGCGTAAGGCGCTGCGTGCCGCCAGCGCCGGGAATGGTCGCGAGCGTGATTTCGGGCAGGGCGAAACGTGCGTTGTCGGCGGCGAGAATGAAGTCGCACATCATGGCCAGTTCGCAGCCTCCGCCTAACGCAAGACCCGCGACCGCGGCGATGACCGGCTTGCGGCAACGCGACGTGCGTTCCCAGTTCGACGTGATGAACTGATTCTTGTACACGTCCATGTACGTCCATTCGTTCATCATCTTGATGTCGGCGCCGGCGGCGAACGCCTTTTCGCTACCGGTCATCACGATGGCGCCGATGGCAGGGTCGGTTTCGAGGTCGTCGAGTGCCGCCGTCAGCTCATCCATCAGCTGGTTGTTCAGTGCGTTGTAGGCTTGCGGACGGTTCAACCTGATCAAGCCGGTTTTCCCGTGCGTTTCGACGATGATCGTCTCGTAGGCCATGGTTCTTCCTTGAACGAATGAGGGTGAACACCTAGACCCGGATGGGGCCTGCTCGCCGATGATTTGCGTGTCTGTGGTGCGCCGCACGGCAGCGTCAGAGCGTATCGTGCGTTGCCAATTTTGTGAACGACGTTTATGATTCTGAATGTGCGACCCAGCTTTGTCAATTGAGCGGAGGTCAGAATTGCTAACGGAAAACACCGCGAGGAGACACTGCATGACCACTCGTCACGAGGACGGACAGATTCGCGTTGAGCAGCGTGGGAACCTGCTCTTGATGGGCATTGACCGGCCGGAAAAGCGCAATGGTTTCACGCCGAAAATGTTCACCGAGCTTGCGATGGCTTACACGCAGCTCGAGAAGAGCGGCGATATTTTTTGCGGGCTGGTATACGGCGAAGGCGATCACTTTACGGCAGGGCTCGACATGCCAAAGGTCGCGCCGTTGCGCCGCGAAGGGAAACCGCTGCTTCCTGAAGGCGAGGTCGATCCGTTCAACTTGCGCGCGCCGCTGCGTACCAAGCCGGTCGTCATTGCGCTGAAGGGAATCTGCTTCACGGTCGCGGTCGAATTGATGCTCGCATCGGAAGTGGCTGTTGCGGCCGACAACTGCCGTTTCTCCCAGCTTGAAGTCAAGCGGGGGATCATGGCAGGTTGTGGTGCGACGTTTCGCATGGTGCAGCGAGCCGGCTGGGGCAACGCAATGAAGGTACTGCTTACCGGCGACGAATTCACCGCAGACGAGGCACGGCACATGAACTTCGTGCAGGATGTCGTGCCTGTGGGGCAGGAGTTCGACCGGGCGCTCGGGATCGCCGAGCGAATCGCGGCGCAGGCACCGCTAGCCGTGCAGGCCACGATGCAGAACGCGCGCGTTTCGCTGGGACAAGGCTGGCAGGATGCTTACGCGACGATTCAGTCGACCCAGCAGTTTCTCTACAACACTGAAGACGCGAAGGAAGGCGTTCAGTCCTTCATCGAAAAACGTACGGCGAAGTTCGTCGGACGCTGATGCAAGGCTTCCGGCGCAGCCGGTGTGAATTCAAGGGGACCGTTTGCTATGACAAAAGGCGCGTTGGCGGGTGTTCGCGTACTCGACCTGAGCCGCATTCTCGCGGGGCCTTGGGGGGCTCAGATGCTGGCGGATCTCGGCGCGGAGGTCATCAAGGTCGAGCGTCCCGGCAAGGGCGACGATTCGCGGCAATTCGGCCCCCCGTTCCTGATGGATCGGGAGGGAAAGGTCACGCGCGAGTCGACGTTTTTTATCAGCGCGAACCGAGGCAAGAAGTCGATCACGTGCGATATCTCCACGGCCGAAGGCCAGGCGCTGATCCGCTCGTTGGCGGCGCACTGCGACGTGTTGATCGAGAACTATAAGGTTGGCGACCTCAAGCGTTACGGGCTCGACTACGACAGCCTCAAGGTGGTCAATCCGCGCCTGATCTACTGTTCGATAACCGGGTTCGGTCAGACCGGACCGTATAGCCCGCGCCCCGGGTACGACTCGATTTTCCAGGCGATGGGTGGCCTGATGAGCGTGACCGGAAACGGCGACGACGTGCCGGGCGGCGGGCCAATGAAAACCGGGCCCAGTCTTGCGGACATCCTGTGTGGTCAGTACGCCGCTTCGGCGATCATCGCAGCGCTTTATCATCGCGACGCGGCGCAAGGCGGTACCGGGCAGGGGCAGTACATCGACCTGGCGTTGCTGGACGCGATGATTGCTGCCACATCGCACTATGCAAGCCAGTATCTCGTTTCAGGCCAGATTCCCATCCGGCGCGGTACCGAGGGCAACGGCGGTATGCCGTCCCGCATGTTCCGCTGCGCCGATCGCGACATCATGATCGTGGCGGGCAACAACGAGCAATACGCGCGGATGTGTAACGTTCTGGGGCACCCCGAGCTAGTCAGCGATCCACGATTCAGCGAGATTGCGCTGCGCGTGAAGAATCGTCGCGCGCTGGGCGAAGTGTTCGAGCCGCTGATCCTTCAATGGCAGAGCGATGAACTGCTCGCAGCGCTCGACGCCGCCGGGGTGCCGGCCGGACCGATCAACAATCTGGAGCAGGTGTTCGCAGATCCGCATGTGCAGGCACGCGCGATGTGCGTCGAAGTTGCGCACCCGCTCACGGATAAGGCGGTTCGGATGGTCGCCAACCCGGTCAAGATGTCGGGCACGCCTATCGATTCGTACGGGGCGCCGCCGATGCTCGGACAACATACCGACGACGTGCTGCGTGATGTGCTGAGTATGTCGCAGTCGGATATCGATATCCTGCGCGAAAAGAAAATTCTATAGAAAGGACAAAGCCTGCGACGCGCAACTTGCCTGGACGCGCTTTTCGTTCGACGGTTGAATGATTGCCGCATCCCGTAGCGGCCTCGTCGGTATTTTCGTATCACGCTTATGTAATCAGAGGTTCTTTGATGCACATCGGAATACCCGCGGAAACGCGGGCGCCGGCGCGAGCTATCCCGACGACGCGTACACCGCCGTGGGCGCACACGCTCTCGCGAAGTGTGTGAGAGGAGAAACGCCTGATCGCTCTTCAAGCTTCGTGGTACGCACCCGGCGGGAAGCTCACTCCTCGGATCGAGGCTCGCGATAATGCAACTGGACGTTTCATATGTTGCACCGTGTTCAAACAGACGCACTAGAGCATTGACTGTCCGCCGTCCACGCTGATAGTCTGCCCGGTTATGAAATTAGCGTCGTCACTACATAGAAATGCAACTGTTCGTCCAATATCGCGCTGAGGATCGCCGAAGCGGCCAAGCGCAATTTCAGAGAGATAGCGAGTGCGTTCCTGAGGATTGGCTTCGAGGTAGGCTTCGGCGGCAGGCGTGAGCGCTGCCGGGCAAATGACGTTGACGGTAATGCCGTAGACGCCCCATTCGCGCGCGGCAACACGCGAGAGCCCGCGAATGCCCTCCTTGGTTGCGGCGTACGCGCCGAATCCCTTGAGGCCTTCGATACCGGTGCGCGAGCCGAAGTTGATGATGGCGCCGCGGCCCTGCGACTTCATCCGCGGCAATGCGGCCTGCATGAAATACAGCGTGCCGTACAAGCCCGATTCGAGCGTGTTGCTCCAGTCATCGTCGGTAACGGATTCGAGCGGCACCCCCGGGCTGCTGCTTTGGGCATTGTTGATGAGTGCGTCCACACGTCCGAATCGCTCGACGGCCAGCTCGACCGTCCGCACGGCGTCGGCGCGATTGCGCGTGTCGCCGGGCACGACCAGCACTTGCGAACCGAGGGCGCTCAGTTCCTCAGCAGCCCGCGTGAGTTTGGCCTCCGTGCGACCAGTGAGGACCAGGCTCGCCCCCTCGGTGGCAAGCGCAAGGGCGATGCCGAGTCCAACGCCTTGGCCGCCTCCGGTCACGATGGCGACCTTTTCTGCCAGTTTTTTCGTGTACATGAGTGAATCCAGAAGTGAAGGTTGATGTTGCTGTTCGACGCGCGAGCGTATTGCGTAAATGGTCTGGAAGATGATGCTTCTGCATTTCAGATTTGCGAACGATGTTCAAATATATCTCAAGCTGTGTGAGGGAGCGCCCTGGCGTATTCCCGAATTCGGGTGGTGCAAAAGTGTGCCAAATTTTGATCGATGTAAAACTATGTGAATAGTTCACGTATAATCGATACAGTCAATTCATGGGGAAAATCATGTTGAAAGAGACCTCAGCGCCGGCGGACCGGGACGTCAGCGGGCCGCGCTCGCTGACCCGACTCCTCGGAATTTTCGATGTGCTGGCGAAGTCTCCGGACGGGATGTCGCTAGCAGAACTGAATGTCGCTCTCGAGTCACCGAAGAGCAGCCTGCTCAATCTGCTGCGACCTCTGGTGGCGGAAGGGTACTTGATGCACGACGTAGGCCGCTATCGCCTGGGGCCGTCGATCTTCCGGTTGTCGGCAGGCGTGATGGCCGCGTGGAATTTTTCGAAGATACTGCGCCCGTTCCTGGTGGATCTCTCGAAGAGCACCAATGAAACCGTGTATGTCGGTGTCCTTGACGTCGAACACAAAGAGATCACCTATGTCGACGTGATCGAGAGCGAGCAATCGGTGCGCTATTCAATGCACATCGGTTTGCGTCGCCCGCTCTATTGCACGGCTGCGGGCCGCGTGCTGCTCGCCCATGCACCGGATGCTTTCGTTACCGACTACATGAAGACGGTCAAATTCGAGCGCCGCACCCCGCAAACGATCGCAACGAAGAAGGCGTTGCGTGACGAACTCGACCACATCCTCGAAAGCGGCCTGTCGGTGAGTCGCGGTGAACTACTGCCGGATTCGGCCGGCGTGTCGTCGCCGATCTTCGGACCGAATGGCAATGTCATCGCGGCGATGGCAATTGGTGCGCCGCTCGAACGCTTCGACCGCGAACGTCACCGGCTCGAAGAGAACATGATCAGAGTCGCCCAGCGGGCGTCTGCGTTGGGTGAGGCAGAAGAGGAGTGACTCGCCAGTCGATCGGCGGCGCAGTGAAGCGGGTGCTTCAATGCGCCGCGGTCGCGGTGCGGTCGAAGAAGCGTCGTACCCGCGCGCAACGGATCGGTCGCAACGACCGTCAGTGTGTACGACGCTTCGGCAGCATGGAGGCGACCAGCAGTCCGGCGATCGAACTGCAGGCGATGTAGACGAATACCGAAACATAGCCACTATCGGCCGGAAACGATGCACCGTCGTGTCCCGCCGTCGCGCTGCGCAGCAGCGCAAATACCGCCTGGGCACCTACCGCGAAGAAACACGAGAAGAAAACGTAGAGCATGCCCGTTGCCTCGCCTGTCTGATGTGCAGGCGTCGCTTCCACGATCTGGTTGTACAGCGCCGTGCTTGCGAAGGCGAGGCCGAACGAGCACAGCACCGCACCTGGAACGAAGAGCAGCAGGCTGCGATGAAGCACGATCAGCGAGGCCCAGCCCAAGGCCAGTATGAGCATGCCAATCAAGGCAGCGGGCCGGGCCTTGTAGCGGGCCGCAACCCGGCCGCTCCATGGGCTCGCGACCAGCGCGACGATGTTGATGCTGAACATCAGTAATCCGGCTGCCGTCGCGCTCAACCCGAATCCGGCGCGCGTGCCGGCAGGTTGTTGGGCGAGCAGCGAGAAGACCTGTCCTAGTTGCATGGCGCCTGCCGCGAGGAATGCCATGCATGCATTGGCCAACACGACTTCGCGCGTCTTCAGCAGACGCACATTGATGAGCGGATGACGCGCCCCGTGTTGATGGCGTGCCCAGAGTCCGAGCACGATCATCCCGCCAGCGATCAAGCCCCACAGCCGCGGATCGCCGAGCCCCCACGTGCGGATTTGCTGCACGGCGAAGAGGATGGCGCAAAGTGCCGGAGCGAACGCGAGACCTCGAATGTAGTCGATCCGCACGCCGGGATTCGGTGGCGACGGCGGTGCCCACGCGCGTACCGCCGCGACGGCCACGACGCAAAGCGCGACTTTGAACCAGAAGCCGCCCTGCCACGAATAGTGATCCACGACAACGCCCGCGCAGATGTAGATCAGCCCCGCCGACACCATGCCTGCCGCACTGATCAACCCTACCGCGGCAGGCAGCCTGGCGGGTGGCAGATTCTCACGAACCAGTCCGATGGAGAGTGGCGTAATGCCTGCCGCGATCGATTGCATCGCACACCCCGCGACGAGCATGCCGACATCGGTCGCGCATGCGGCCACGACTGCGCCGGCCGCAGCGACCGACATCACCACGAGCAGGATGCGGCGGTAGCCCAACAGGTCGCCGAGTCGCCCGCTCACGGCGGCAAAGACGGCCGAGCCGAGCCAGTATGCGGTGACGGTCCAGCTCACGGAGTTCGATGCAGGAAAAGCCTTGTAGAGCGTGATCAGCACGGTGTAGATGACGGTGATGCCGGACGAGGCCGCTACCGCGGCAAGCAGGATCGCCATCGTGAACCCGCGCGGCGGACCCACCACGGGTTGCGCTCGGTGTGCCGGCTGGGAGAGTACTTCGGCTTGCATAAACGTCTCCGGTTGTGTGTCTTCGTTTCGATTATACTTATATACGAACGGCGTTCGTATTGATGTTTTTGGAGAGTTCGATGCCGACCGCAAGGATCGCGAGGCCACCGCCCGATATCAAATCGATATCGACGTTTTCGAGTTCGATATGAGAGTTTTTTGGTCGATGGCTTGACCCGATACTTCTCTCAAGGGCGCACGTTCTGAAGCGCTCCCCACAATCAGGAGCGAGACCATGCAAACGTATCAAGGGAAGATCTACGACGCCGACACGCACTTCTACGAAGTCGAGGACGCATTCAACCGTCATTTGCCCGAGAAGTTCAGGAAGGACTGGTCGTTTACCAGCCGTGTCACGGCAGACGGCAACCGCTGCATGTATGTGGGCGACCGGAAGGTGGAAATCAGCGAGGGCTACACATCGGCCGAGGGGCACGTTCCGCCGCCGGGCAAGCTGCATGAATGGCTGCGCGCGATGAAGGATGGCAAGGATAACGTCGATATGCGGGTGTCGCCGACGCCGGACATGTTCAACCGCGACGCGCGCCTGAAGAAGATGGACGATTTCGGTGTTGAAGCCTGCACGATGTACATCGGCGAAATGGTCGCGTGTATTTCCTACCTCAACGAGCCCGTTGCGGCAAATGCGGTGTTGCATGCGTATAACCAGTGGATGCTCGACGACTGGGGCTTCAACTACAAAGACCGCATCTACACGACGCCGGTCGTCACGCTCGACGATCTCGATGCGGCTGTCGCCGAGGCCAGGTGGCTGGTTGCGAACGGTGTGCGGGTGATCCTGATGCCGATGGGGCCGTTCAATGGCCGTGCACCTGCGGATCCGTACTTCGATCCGTTCTGGTCGGTCCTCAACGAAGCGGGCGTGCGCGTCACCTTCCATGTGTCGGAAGCGATCTACATGAAGGATCATATGGCGGTGTGGGGCGAGCCCGTGCAGCAGTCGCGCCAGCGTCAGACCGCCTTTGTCTGGATGCACGGTTACGGCGAGCGGCCGGTCATGGAAACGCTGTCGTCGTTCATCTTCTACAACTTCTTCGAGCGTTTCCCGCGGGTCAAGCTGTGCAGCGCCGAAAACGGTGCCGAATGGGTGCCTTCTCTGCTGGTCAAAATGGACAAGTGCCGGGGGATGGCGAAGAATGGCTACTGGCCGTGCGGTCAGCTGAAGAAACGCCCGAGCCAGATCTTCAAGGAAAATGTCTTCGTGGTCGCGTATCCGGAGGACGACATCGCCCAGATCATCGCTCAAACGGGATCGTCGGACTTCCTGTTGATGGGCTCCGACTATCCGCACGCGGAAGGCGTGCCCGAACCGAAGGACTTCGCGTCGGAAGCATGCAATGGGCTCCCGGAAGAAGACACGCGCAAGATCATGTACGACAACGGCCGCCGGTTCATTCCGCTGCACGTGTGATCGGCCTTGCTCCGGTCGACGGCGGCAGACGGTCTTCCCGTCCCGCGCGATTTCTTCATTACGAACAGGTTAGCCATGAATATTTCGGACTATCAGGCGCTATTGCTCGAACGCGAAGGCGGCGTCTTGACCGTTACGCTCAACCGCCCGGAAACGTTGAACGCGTTCGACGAGCAAATGGACATTGAGATGTCGCGGCTTTTTCTCGATGTCGCCGAGGACGTTGAGACCCGTGTCGTGGTGTTGACGGGCGCGGGGCGGGCTTTTAGCGCGGGCGGCGATATCGAGCATATGCAGCAGGTCATCGACAACCCCACGCTGTTCCTCGAAGGCATGCAGCGTGCAAAGAAAATTGTCTTCTCGATGCTGGATTGTCCGAAGCCGGTCATCGCCAAGATCAACGGTCATGCAATTGGTCTCGGCGCGACGATCGCGCTGTTCTCGGATCTTAGCTACGCGGCCAATCATGCAAAGATTGGCGATCCGCACGTGAAAGTCGGCTTCGTGGCGGGCGATGGCGGCGCGGTGATCTGGCCGCAGCTCGTGGGCTATGCGAAGGCCAAGGAATACCTGTTGACGGGGGATCTCGTCACCGCGGAAGAGGCGGCACGACTGGGTCTCATCAATCATGCCGTACCGGCCGACCAGCTGGATGCGGTGGTCGACGCGATGGCGAAGCGTCTCGCAAACGGCGCTTCGCGCGCCATCCAGTGGACCAAGGCGTCGATCAACATCGGCCTGAAGCAACTTGCGCATGCCATTCTCGACGCGTCGATTGCATACGAGGCGCTGTCGAACCTGACGGAAGACCATCAAGAGGCGGTCAACGCGTTTCGCGAGAAACGCGAGCCGGTGTTCAAGGGACGTTGAGCTTTTACAGTGTCCGGCGCCAGCGGTACAGGCGGCGCCGGGCGCGGCGAGGGAGTGATGCACATGCAACGGGTAGTGGCGATAACGGGTGGATTCGGCACGCTTGGGCGCACGGTTGGTCGCGTGTTTGCCGAGAACGGCTGGAAGGTCGCGCTGATCGACAAGGCGCTCGAGCCGGAGAAGGCGAGCGCGGAGCAGCTGCACGCTTCCTGGTGGCGAGGAGGCGTCGAGCTGACTGATCTCGATGCGGCGCGCTCGGCGCTTTCCGCGGTCGTCGAGCAGCTTGGCAGGCTCGATGCGATCGTCAATGTAGCGGGAGGCTTTCGCTGGGAAACGCTGGCGGACGGCAGTCTCGACACCTGGGATCTGATGTACCGGACGAACGTGCGCACGGCGGCGACTGCGTCGAAAGCGGCACTCGACCATATTGCCGACAGCGCGGAGGGCGGACGCATCATCAATATTGGAGCCGGCGCTGCGGTGAAGGCGGGCGCGGGCATGGGAGCGTATGCGGCCTCGAAGTCGGGGGTGATGCGTTTGACTGAGGCGCTGGCCGAAGAACTCAAAGGCCGTTCCATTACCGTCAACGCTATCTTGCCAGGCATCATCGATACGCCACAGAACCGCAAGGATATGCCCGACGCTGACTTTTCCCGCTGGGTACGGCCTGAAGAAATTGCCGAGGTGATTCTCTTTCTCGCGTCTGGCGCCGCGTCGGGGGTGACCGGTGCGTTGATTCCTGTCACCGGGCGTACGTAAAGATCCCGAACCGGAAATAGCAGTTGACGCCGGAGTCAACGGCGCCAACTGCAAATCGCGTTTCAGCTGAGGTGTGCGAGCGAGTCGTTGCTGAACCCGAGGAACGGCTCGCCAAGCCGTACGCGCCGCGCCCAGTTCGGATCATGTAGAAGCGAGCGTCCCACGCCAACAAGATCGAACTCGCCGCGTGAGAAACGATCGAGCAGGGCAGTGAGGTCGGGCTGCGCCGATGTCGCGGCCCCGGCCATTGAATCGTAGTAGCCCTTGTTAATGCCGATCCCACCAACAGTCATCGAAAGCTTGCCGGTTACCTTCTTCACCCAACCGGCGAGATTCATCTCTGAGCCCGCGAATTCCGCCCGGTTGAAATAGCGGGTGCTCGCCTCGAAGATGTCGACGCCAGCATCCGCGAGCGGCGCGAGAATGTGCTCGAGTTCGTGCGGGTCGTTGGCGAGACGCGCGCGGAAATCCTGCTGCTTCCACTGGGAGAAGCGGAACGTGATCGGCATCGTCGCGCCGATCGCTTCGCGGATTGCGCGGACAACTTCGGCGGCAAAGCGGCTGCGCGCCGTGAGATCCTTGCCCCATCGATCCGTGCGTTGATTGGTTTCCGCCCACAAAAAAGCGTCGATCAGATAGCCGTGAGCTCCGTGAATCGCGATGCCGTCGAAGCCGGCGGCCGTCGCATAGCGCGCGCTTCGACCATAGGCTGCAATGACGTCCGCGATCTCGGCATCGGTCATCGGGCGAGTTGGCGGCATGACGCGCTCCATGTAACCTGCGTTGAGCGATGTCGTTCGTCCTTCCGGTCCCCACAGTCCCGATGGGCGCAGTGGCGAAGCGGCCGGGAAGGGGCCCGTATTCGCCTCTTTCATGGGTCCCATATGCCACAACTGAGGAAAGATGATTCCGCCGCTAGCGTGAACTTCGTCCGTCACGCGTCGCCACGCGGCAACTGATTCCTCTCCGGCGAGCATGGGAATCGAATTTTCCCCGAGTCCGGCCTCGCCGAGCGCCGCGGGGTGATCGACGCCGACGCCTTCTGTGATGATCAGGCCTGTCTCGCCCTGCGCACGCCGCTTGTAGTAGGCGGCGACGTCACTACCGGGCAATCCGTTCGGCGAAAAGCCGCGAGTCATGGGTGACATGACGATACGGTTGGCAAGCGTGACCCCGCGCACGGTGAGAGGCGAAAAGAGCGAAGTGGTATTCATTGGTCATTCACATAGTTGACTTACGTGCGGATAATGATACGCTATGTTCTATCGATGAAAAAGCAAATATTGGCGCCGTCTCGCAGGCGGCGTTGAACAGGAGGATTGCATTGGAGCAAGCAGACTCATTGGCGGTAGACGCGCTCGAAGAGAGCGGCGCAAAGCTCATCCCGGAGGGCTTTGCGTTGATGCCGGAGTTCGGTCCCTTCCATCGGATGTTCGGACCTACCTACTTTCGCAAGAGCGAACGCGGACACGTCGTCGGCATGTACGTTCGCGAAGCGCATCGCAACCTTGGCCAGATGATGCACGGGGGCGCTGTTTGCATGCTGGCAGACACCGCCATCACGTGGGCGAGCAAGTATTCGCGTCAACCGGCCGTCAGGGTGTTGACGACGGGCTTGACGGTCAATTTCATGGGGAACGCGGAGCCGGGCGACTGGGTGGAAGCACACGTCGATGTTCTACGTTCGGGAAAGCGCGTGATTTTCTCCGACTGCCGGATCTGGGCGAATGCGAAATGCATCGCCCAGGCGTCGGGGCAATTCCAGGTGATGGGTGAAATTGACAGCTAGTGCGTCGGCGAGACCTGGATGGCCGCGCGAACGTTACGGCATTGACCTGGCTCGAACCTTATCCAGTGCCGCACGGTACCTCCACGCGGTCAACAGAAGCCGATGAATCCGCTCAGCCCGGCGTTTCCGTTCGGAACGAGTGGTCTGAACCGCGAGGTGCACTTCGGGCGCGCCTGTGACCAGTGTGAGAAGATCGCGCGCCGCGTTCGAGGGATCGTCGATGGCGATTACGCCGCTGAGCGCGGCGGCTTCCAGAACGCCGGTTAGCGGCTCCAGCATCGTCACCACGAACTGCAGAAACTGCTTTGCGACATCGGGAAAGCGAATCGCCTCGCCAATGACCATGCGTGAAGTGTGCATGCTGTCCGGTATTGCCATGTGTTCGACGAGCGCATCGATAAGGGATGCCATGTTCGTCGAAAAATCGCGGCCCGGTTCCAGGTGCTCCGAGATCTTGCCCCGCAGATCGGCCATCCCGCGCCAGACGATGGAGCGAAAAAGCTCTTCCTTCGTGCCGAACTGGCGATACACGGTCGTTTTGCTGACGCCAGCCAGCGATGCGATTTCCTCGACCCTGGCGGCGCCGAAACCTTCTCTGATGAACACGGATTTGGCGGCGTCGAGCAGCCGCTCGCGCAACTGAACTGCATCGTCGTGGGTGGGCCGGCCAGCCGTTCGAGGTTTGTCCGCCGCAGCGAGCCGCGAGGCTCCGTTGGGAGCCTGAACTGACATAGGTTTGTACATCAGGGAGTGTTTGATGTCGGAATCAGGACATCAGTATACTCATGAGCCCAAGAGGGCGCCAGTAATGGCGCCTCTGGGGCTCGGACCGCGCGCAGCAGGGCTCAAACGTTGATCATGCCACGTACATAAGACTCCATCGTGCCTGCGCACGAGAGCTTGTCTTCGCCTTCCTCGAGGTCGGCATAGCGGCCGACTTGACGGACCAGCGGCCCCTGCAGGCCGTCGGTGTTCCCCGCCGGTGAAAAGTCGACCACGACCTTGTCGCCAGTGATGAAACCACCCCAGTATCCTTCGGCCAGCAGGTCGAAAAACGCGAAGCGCCCCTCAACGACGCCCAGTCCATCCGCAGGATTCAGCAGTTGCTCTCCCGCCTTGTCGAGAACGAACGGGACGATCCACGGGCAGATTGCATAACCCTGCGCAACTTCCGACCAGGGGCCGGTTCCGATCATCTCGGACATGCCATAACTGTTCTGGATGTTCTTGGCACGAATACCGTAGAAGCGGATGATTTGCTCCCGATAGTCGGCGGGGGCCGAGGTGCCCTTCAAGCCGCCACCGGTGGTGATTACCGTATCCGGATGGCAGATGCCATCGGCGCTGCCGCGCTGACGGGCGCGCTCGACGAGCGTCCAGTGCAACGACCAGTTGCCCTGGACGAGCACCGGAACTTCGCGCTGCGCGGTCAGCTTGTCGAGAAACCGGTCGATCATCTTGCCGGTATGACGTTGGCGCGCCACCGCCTGCTCCTGAAACGCCGCGACCTCGCTCGGTTTCGCGGAGCCGTCGGCGATTGCGCGGCGCATGCGGCCCATCGAAATCGTTGCGGATGCGAGCACCGGTTCGTCGAACATCAGCGTGGTTTCCGCGCCGAGCCGTTGCGCTGCGTTCAGTACCGGTTCGATATGCCGATGCGCGCCGGCAGGTGGCATCATGAGGAAAGCCGGGCGCTTGCCGAAATCTCTTCGGATCATTGCGTTGCCGTACACGCCCAGTTTCACGCACGACTCGGTGACATTGTCGAGATCGGCTTGCGTCTGACTGATGAAGCTGCACTTGCCGGATGTGCCGCTCGAGCTGAAAACATGGTGTCCCGCTGTGCGCAGACGGTCCATCCATGCGTCGACGTTGTCCAAGCCGTCCAGATCGACTTCGGCTACCCGTTTGCTCGATAGCGTTTGCAGCCATGCCGAAAGATGCTTCCAGCGGCCGTTGTCGATGAATGACTCGGGGTAGCTCTTGTAGATCTGATGCGCGAACAGCAGGGGCACCATATCTTCATGGCGGGTCACCTCGTTGACGCCGACATCTTCCGCTCTGCGACGCAGTAGCCTGATCTGTTCGCGGCGCTCGGCGAAGCGCTCTTTCATGGCAGCGAGCTGAAGCTCGCGAAGGTTCTCGGGGTGCTTGCGAAACGGGTCGCTTTCACCGCGCAGCATTGCATAGAACGGGTCCAAAGCGGACATGTCGTCTCCAGGGCTATGAGTTGCCAGGCGTCAGTGGTCGAAGTCGGTGGAACTCGACACGTTGAGCCAGGCTTCGAGGTCGTGTTGCACGGACGAAAGTTTCTTCCGAACGAGGTCGACGGCGTCCGGACCTAGCGGTAGCCGCAGCGGTGGGACGTCTGCGGAAACCGCGCGCACGATGGCGTCGGCAGCCTTTGCCGGATCGCCCGTTTGCGTGCCGTGGTAGCTGCTCATGTAACGACGCATCTTGCCCACGGTCTCCGTATAGACGGGTGATTCGACCTCGCTCCACTTCAGCGATCCGCCCGCGAAATTGGTGCGGAAGCCACCCGGCTCGACCACGGTCACACGAATCCCGAACGGGCTCAGTTCACGAGCGAGCGATTCCGAAAGCCCTTCGATCGCATGCTTCGAAGCGCAATAGAAACTGCAGCCCGCGATGCCGATCACGCCGGCGACCGACGAGAAGTTCACGATATGACCGCAATTGCGCTCGCGAAAATGAGGCAGTACGGCGCGTATCACGTTGACCGTTCCAAACACGTTGGTATCGAACAACTGACGTGCTTCCGCGTCGGAGACCTCTTCAAATGCGCCGAAGAGACCGTAGCCCGCATTGTTGACGAGTACGTCGATCGGTCCCGCGCGCTCGATGGCCTGCTCGACGGCGAGAGGCACGGCTGCCGCGTCGGTCACGTCAAGCAGCACACCGTGGGCGCGTCCGGGTGCGAGATTTTCGAACGGCGTGATCTGTGCGTCATTTCGAACGGTCCCGACCACTTTGTCGCCGCGAGCGAGGACCGCCTGCGCAAGGGAACGGCCGAAGCCGGACGAAACGCCGGTAATGAACCACACGGCTGGGCTTGTCTGTGTTTCAGTCATTGTCGATTGGCCTTCAGATGAGTAGCAAACATCGATTTAGTTGGCGGTCCGGGCCTCGGTCATGTCGGCGATCTCTCCGCGAACGTAGGCGTCGATCGTTCCCGCGCAGGACAGCTTGTCGTCGCCGCCGGGCAAATCCTTGTAGCGCACCACGTCGCGAATGATCGGCGTGCGCACGCCGTCGATGCCGTGACCGAACTCCACGGTGACCTTGTCGCCGCTGATCACGCCGCCCCAGCGCCCATCCGCGAGCAGGTCGATCATGGCGAGCCGTCCCTCGACGATGCCTTTCCCGTCCGCAGGATTAAGCAGTTGTTCGCCGGTCGAGTCGAGCACCAGCGGGACGAGCCAGGGCGGGACCGTCCACGCCTTCGCTTCGTGAAACCACGGGCAAAAGCCCGATACTTCGCCCATGCCGTAGCCGTCGTTGAAGTTGGTCGCGTTGAAGTTGAAGAAGCGCTCGCACTGTTGCTGGAAATCTTCTGGCAGGTTCGCACCTTTCTTGCCGCCGCCGATACTAATGATCGTGTCGGGGTGAAAGTCGGCGTCAGGAATGCCACGCTGGCGCGCCGTGGCGACGATCTGATAAAGCATGCCCATCATGCCCATGATGAACATGGGCTCGTGACGCCGTTCGAGAAGTTGGTCGATGAACTGCCGGAAATCGGCTTGTACGCGTTCGCTGCGTTCTCGACTTTCGTTCTGGAAGGCTTCGATTTCACTGGGGAGCACGGTGCCGTCCGCGATGGCCCGCCGCATGCGCGCCATGCGCGTGGTGTGCGCGGCGCTTTGCGGCACATGCGACATGTAATGAAGGTCGCCCGGCATCGCAATCGATTCGGCGAACTTCGCCATGCGCTCCGTTCCGGTGTAGGAGCCGCAGGAGGGCGTCAAAAGGAACACGGGATAGCGACGCGACGGATCGCGCATGCCGCTCGCCGCCCAGCGAATGCCTTGGGAGAGGAGGCGCCAGCCGAGTTCGCGGTCGGCTTCGCTCTGGTAAATGAAGGACTGCTTGCCCGAGGTCCCGCTCGAACTCATCACGTAGTGGCCGTTTCGACGCAGCGCATGGATCCAGTCGTCGAGATCGGCGATCGTGCCGTAGTCGAGTCCGTCGATCTTGCGGGTTGTGAGCGTTTGAAGCCACGCCGTGAGGTGGCGCCATTTCCCCTGCTCGATGAACGAATCGGGATAGCTCTTGTAGACGGAGTCGGCAAAAAGCAATGGCACGGCGTCGCTCATGCTCTTCACTTCCGTCACTCCGGCCTCGCTTGCTCGCTTGTCGAGAATGCGAATCTGCTGCCGGCGCTGCGCGAAGCGCTCGCGCACGGCTTGCAGTTGCGCGGCATGGAGGCTTTCCGGCGCGTTGTGGAAGGGGTCTTGAAGATCCGTGAGTTGAAGCAGCGTGGAAAGGGCTTGCATTATTGCGTCTCCTCCGGATTCGGGCCCGATTCCTCCGAGACCCATTTCATGAATCGATGGATCGGGAACATGCCGTCGTGCGGATAGCCGCCAACCCCATCTGATATCGACTCGCCCAGCGCCACGATGCGTTGCACGCCAGCGCACGCGAGCGCGTCGCGCACCTCTGTGACCCGGTACGGCGGATAGATGCCGACCGTTTGCGTGGCGACGGTCGCATAGCGCGCACCGTCGCGCAGGCTTGCCACGGGAACGACGTTGACGGTCTTGCAAATGGGATGAAAATCGACCATTTCTTCCGAGCGAATGACGAGCCCCTTGCCGTCGTATCCGCCGAACACCCGGTAGAGCGGCTCCATCTCACGCAGCACATCAACCGCTTCGCGAATGTCGCTGGGCACCAGCGGGCCCTGGCCGTCGCCATAGCGAAAGTCCTGGCCGAGTGCCAGCGCCAGTTGCTCGGCATAGCGGTCGGCGTAGTCTTCGTCGCCTTCGATGAATTGATACCGGCTCGCGTTGCACGCGTCCTGGTTGAACGACAGCACATCGGCTGCGCCGGCACGCGCGACGTCGCGCAGCACCTCGTCGGATGCAAAGGCTTCACGGCCGACCAGCGAGATAGATACCTTCGGATCGAACGCGACCAGCTCGAGCCCGGGGCCAGCGTAGCGCATCACGTGCCGAACCGCGCTATCGCCGCCCCATACGACAATCTTGTCGAAGTACTGCGGACGATAAAGAATCGACTCGACATTTTCGTCTCCACCGCGCCAATACGCAGCCGAAAACGACTGGGTGACGGGATGATCCGGGTCGATGTCGGCCATCGTGCGCAGAATTGCAGTGGCCGTGAAAAGATCGTTCGAAGGCAGCTTGAGCAGGTGGACGCCTTTCGTCAGCGCCGCGCGCATGACCGTCATGGCTGCCACCATCGGCGAGTTGCCTGCGAGCACATGTACGAGGCGCGGAGGAAACGCGCGCAGACGACTCGGGCGCCCGCGCAGCGTGCGTGCCACCCAACCGTCGACGAGGCGCGCGTCGCCAAGACTTACGCGCAACTCGTCCTCGATCACCTCGCGTGCGAAAAGGTTGGGAATGTCGCGATAACAGTTTTCAAGAATCCGTCGCCCGAGCGGACTCACTTTGATCATTGACTCGAGCGCGGCCTGCATCAGCGGATTGACGTCCAGATGCAAACGCGGCCCCAGCTCGACAAGAAAGTCGATAACCTTCGCAATCGGCATATCGAAGGCGGGACCTGACTCAGCTCGCGGCCACACGAGGTCGTCAAGGTCGATCCTGGGCGTGCAGAAACCTTGGCCAAGATCACGCGACACGTGCCTGATGGCGCTTCCGGTGACAGTGCGACCGCGGTATACGTGAGGAACCGGCAGCGGCACGAGGCTGGGCTCCTGCGCCGGGTTCCCGCGTTGCCTTTCCGTTGTTTCGGGGTGCTCCATAAAAGCTCCTTTCAAATATCGATACGCGTTGACCTGGGGCGCAGACGCTGGTCCATTCCGAGCTTGCTATCGCTAGTCAGCTCAGATTGACGATCATCCGATCGAGTAAATGTTTGACGGTTCGGACTTCTTCGACCGTGAAGCCGCGAAGCTGCCGATTGCTTGCATCGACGATGTGCGGCAGGGTTCCGCGCAACAACTGGCGGCCGTTCGCAGTCAATGTGAGCTCGACACAGCGTCGGTCGGAAGTGCTGCGAATTCGTTCGATCAATCCTCTTTTTTCAAGCGAATCGAGCTTGCGGGTCATGATGCTGCTGTCAGCGAGCAGCACCCGGCACAAGGCAGTAGGTGTGCGAGCACGTCCGTCGTACAGTGCTTTCAGGATTCCCCACTGTATTGCTGAAAGCTCGCTCGCAGCGAGCTTTCCGTCGATTTCCTGCCAAAAAAGTAGCTGCATTTGCAAGCAACTATATGCACGGCATTCAAAATATGCAACGATAGGCGAGGTGTGGTTTTCCCCATGTTGCGACGGGGAGCAGGTATGCGCGACGATGCGCACGCGTCTTTTTGTTTGCAATCTTCGGGAGGAACCTTGTCGGAATCTGGTGTGGTAAGTGACATGGCGTTGCCTGTCGCTGTTGAGGAAGTGACCGCAAAGTGGCTAAGCTCCGCGATCGCGTTCCGCTTTCCCGGCGCCGCAGTAACTTCGTGCCGGCACGTGGAGGTATTGCCGGGTACGTCGACCAAGGTACGCGTCGCACTCGAGTACAACGACGCGGGACAGGCAATGGCGCTGCCGGCGCGCATGATCGTCAAGGGCGGTTTCGAGGATCACAGTCCTTCGATGAGAGACATGTATCGCAACGAAATGCGGTTTTATCGCGACGTTCTACCGTTCATCAACATGAACGCGCCTAGATGCTTTTTTGCAGGCACGGATCCTGACGCCTGGCAATCGGTCGTAGTGATGGAAGACCTGCGCGAGCGTAACGTTCAGTTTTGCCGTGCCCAGCAATCGCAGGGCTACGAACAAGTCGCCCTACGGTTGAGTGCGATGGCGCGCTATCACGCGCAAACATGGAACAGCCGGGAGTTCGACAAGGGAGGTCGGCTCGAATGGGTGGGAGAGCGCTTTTCGGACTGGTCGCTGGAATACCAGAACCGATACCTCGAACCGGACGTCTGGGCGCACTACATATCGCTGCCGAGAGGAGCGGCAGTAAGCCGCTATCTGCACGATCGGGACTGGATGATGGCATCTCTCGCGCGCATTGCGCGCGAACATAAGAGCAAACCGGTATGCCTTATTCATGGCGATACGCATCTGGGAAATCTGTACGTCGAAGCTGACGGGACGCCAGGTTTTTTCGATGCCCAGGTCAGTCGGGCGCCTTGGAGCCTCGAGGTTGCCTATCACATAGGGTGCGCACTCGATATCGAGGACCGTCGCTCATGGGAGCGGTCGCTGCTCGAACACTATCTTTCGCAGCTGGCGATTGGCGGGGTCGAGGCGCCCGATTTCGACGAAGCGTGGAACGACTATCGACGCGATCTCGCGTATGGATACTTCATCTTTGCGATTAACGAAACCCGCTTCCAGACCGAAGCAGTGAACACCGCGTATGCGGCACGCTTTGGCGCGGCATTGTTGGATCACGGCACGGTGCGCGAATCGACATGATCCAGGCCAATAATGCAACCATATGTTGCATTATTGGCCTCGCGAGACTAAGCTCGACCATCGGCAGCCTCCTGGCGAGTTATGGCTTGAACGTGCAGGTGCTCGCTCGAACGTTCCAGATGACAGTCGACTTTCATCAACCGATTACAGCATGCCTGTTCCGAAAATCTTTCATCAACGTTTAAGCGGCAAGATCGCGATTGTGACCGGCGCAGGATCGCTCGGTCAGGGATTTGGCACGGGCAAGGCCATTGCCTGTCTTTTTGCGGCGGAGGGCGCGTCCGTCTGCCTCGTCGATCAGCAGTACGAGCGGGCGGCGGAAACGCTCGCGCTGATCACGGAAGCGGGCGGCCGAGCGTTCGTATCGACCGGCGATATCACGGACGGCGCTGTCTGTGCGCGCATTGTCGAAGAGACCGTTCAGCGGTATGGAGGCCTGGACATTCTCATCAACAACGTCGGTATCTCAGGCGCGCCGGGGCGATTGCAGGACGTCGACGAAGCGTCCTGGGACCGTGTGATCGACGTCAATCTGAAAAGTGCGTTCTTGATGAGCCGAAGTGCGGTGCCGAAGATCGTGGCGCGCGGGGGCGGGGCCATCGTCAACATCGGTTCGGTCGCAGGCATCCGCAGCCACGGGTCGGCCGCGTATGGCTCGTCAAAGGCGGGAATGGTCGGCTTTACGCGTGAACTCGCGGTGATGTACGGCAGCGATCAGGTTCGTGCCAACGCGATTGCTCCGGGGCATATTTTTACGCCAATGGTGGAAAGCATGCTTGACGATAAGGCTCGCGAACGTCGCCGCAAGATCGCGCCCCTCCCATTGGAGGGAGATGCATGGGACGTCGCGGCCGCCGCGCTGTTTCTCGCCAGCGACGAATCGCGATTCATTACTGGCACGTGCTTACCCGTGGACGGTGGCGTGACGCAGATTGCGGCGCTTGCGGCGTACGATCTGGTCCAGCAATAGCCACCGTATCGGGCGGGGTACGTCGGGCAGCAAAGCGTCACTTTCCGCTGTGCTTTCCTGGCCAAATTTTCGGGTAACTTAGCGGGGCCGAATTTGACCCGCGTTACAGGAAACGGCACCTGTCTGGCACTGGCATGGCCGTCGAATTGCGGTTCATGCCAATCGCCCCTTTGCTCGGCCCTGGATAAATATCGCGCTCGATCCGAACGATCTGTCGATGTTCGTCCAGGTCGTCCGCGCCTGGTTCGTCTGTTTTCCGGCAAACGCGCGTCATTGCGGCCTGAGGTGCAGATCGTTGCTCACGGATTGCACCCCCGGCACGCCGCGCGTCACGGCAAGCGCTTTCTGAATCTGTGCCTCCGAATCCACGAATCCTGACAACTGCACGACGCCTCGATACGTCGCGACGCTCATCGGCAAGGATCTCAGTTCCGGGTTCGCGACGAGCGCCTGCTTCACCCGGGCGGCGAGCGCAGCGTCGTCAGCGGCGATCTTCCCCGGCGCTGTCAAGGGCGGCGTCACCGTGGACTTACAGCCGCTGGCGAACACGAACGCTGGCAATGCGAACGCCGCGACGATCAGCAATCGGCTTTTGATGTATGGCGCGTTTCGCATGTCGGCTATGAAATCCTGATTCGATAAGCGCTAAATGGTGGACTGAAAAGCGCGCCGAGTGGCGAAGGGATACGGCGCATCTCGGCTTACAAGCTACCTGTATTGGCAGGGCAACCCTTCGCGTCGATTTGGCGAGGCGAATCAGGCGTAGCAATTGCGCAGGTACGAGAGAACGAGTATCTGACTATCGCCATTGCAGTTTCCCACGAACTGCATACGTTAGTTGAGGACGGTATCTGAAGAAGTTTTCCCATGTCTGAGCCTGTCAATCCTCCCAATACCCGGGCGAGCGGGTTTCAAGGTGTCACGCGGAGGGTCGCACTGTCATCGGTCCGCTGGTCAAAGCGCCGCACGGGGGCAACGAAGACCCTTGAAGCGCCACGCCAGAAGTCTGATGTCCCGGCACAAAGCCTATCTGCATGCCCATTTTCTAAAGAGATCGCGGAATCTGCCGATAAAGAGGTCATCGTACAACACCGGGTTGAAAAGTAGCATGAGAAACGTATCGGTTCGAAATAGTCTCCTGACTGTCTTTCTGATCTTTGCGGCGATGATTTTGCTGGGTGGCGTGATCGGTGTCGCCACGCTCAGCCGCGCGAATGCCAATCTCAACCGCATCCATCAGATTGCGACGCAGGAAATTCTCGTCAACGACGCATACAAGGACTCCACACGCACTCGAGCCGCGTTGACACGAGCCTACTCAGCTCTAAAGGAGCGCAACGACGAGACGACGCGAGACTCGGCATTGAAGAGCGCCGAAACGACGATGAACCGGGCGGCTGCGGAAACCGAGTCGTTTCGAAGCGCCGCCGTTTTTCGTGGCCAGGACGACGGGTTGAAGCAGCAGTTGATCGAATCGTCAGTCAACCTCGCCGCGATTCTGAAGAAAGCCTCCGATGCTCTGCGTGCCGGCGATACGAACGCCTACGCCGCTATCAACGATCACGACATTACGTCAACCGGTGTGGCGTATTCGGTGAATGTCGAGAAATTCCAGAGCATGGCTAACAGGTTGTCGAACGATGCCATCGCGCAGGTCGATCGCGAATATACGTGGGTCGTCAGCCTGGTCATTTTCGGAGTGAGCGCGGCGTTGGTCCTGATCGTCGCTGCGCATTTCGCGCTGCGGCGCATCGTGACGACTCCGCTGAACGACGCCGCCAATCTGCTCGACCGAATCGCGGCGAATGATCTGACAGCGCGCATCCCCGAGGCGAGCGGCAACGAGATCGGTCAGCTATTCGCGGCGATGCAGCGGATGCAGCGTGGTTTGGCTCGGACAGTGGCGAACGTGCGCAACAATTGCGAGGCCATTTACGGCGGCGCGCGCGAGATTGCCGCGGGCAATGTGGATCTGTCGAGCCGCACAGAGCAGCAATCAGCGGCACTGGAAGAAACCGCGGCCAGCATGGAGCAATTGACGTCCACCGTCAAACAGAACGCGGATAACGCGCAGCAGGCAAGTGCACAGGCTTCGAGCGCAGCCGATGTCGCCGAGCAGGGCGGCGAAGTGGTCGAGCGCGCCATCGAGACAATGAATTCAATCAGCCAGAGTTCGCGGAGGATCGCCGAGATCACCGGGATGATCGACAGCATCGCATTTCAGACCAATATCCTTGCGCTGAATGCGGCGGTCGAATCGGCACGGGCCGGTGAGCAGGGACGCGGCTTCGCCGTGGTCGCAAGCGAAGTTCGCAGTCTAGCTCTGCGCAGCGCGGACGCCGCCCGAGAGATCAAGACCTTGATCGGCGCCTCGGTCGAGGACGTGGCTAACGGCAATAGCCTGGTCGCGCAGGCGGGTCAGTCGATGAAGCAGATTGTTAGCGCCGTGCGCGGCGTGGCCACCATCATGAATGAAATCAAGGCAGCAACGATCGAGCAGAGCACGGGCATCGAACAGGTCGGCCAGGCGGTTACGCAGATGGACCAGGTGACTCAACAGAATGCGGCACTCGTCGAAGAAGCCGCCGCTGCCGCGAGCGCGCTCGAACAGCAGGCGCAGTCAATGACGGATGCAGTCTCGGCATTCCGCCTCGCCGCGCAATAGAAGCTCCGATTGACCGACGCAAAGCGCTGGTCGATTCAGACAATCTAAATCATTTCTAACTGGGGTATGAATATGAACGTTAAAGGCGTGCTGGGCGCCACCGCAATTCTGATTGCCGGTGCTTCCCTCTCCTGCATGTCACAGGCCGCGACGTACGCATATGTATCGAATGCAGATAGTCAGAATATCTCGGTTTTCAGTCTCGACAAGTCGAACGGCTCGCTTGCGCCCGTGGAGACTGTGTCTGTCGGTGCAACGGTGATGCCGATGGCGTTTTCGCCGGATCACCTTCGGCTCTACGCAGGACTGCGTTCGAAGCCTTATCGCGTGGTGAGCTTTGCGGTCAATCCGCTCGATGGCCGGCTGATCGAACTCGGCAGGGCGCCGCTTGCGGATAGCATGGCGTATATCTCGACGGACGCAAACGGCCGTTACCTCTTTTCCGCGTCATATGGCGGCAACCTTCTGGCGGTGAACCAGATCGGCGCGGATGGTGTGGTCGGCAACGTACAGCAGACCGTCAAGACCGGCCCGATGGCTCATGCGATCCGCAACGCTCCGGACAACCGTTTCGTATTCGCGTCGGTTCTCGGCGCGGATGCCTGGCTCCGTCTCAAGTTCGACGCCTCGAATGGGCAGTTGACCGAGGACACCGCGCCCGCCTATTCGTTGCCGCCGAAATCGGGACCACGTCACTTCGTATTCTCGCCGGATCATCGCTTCACGTACCTGATCGATGAACTCGACGGCAAGCTGCACGTACTCGCCTTCGATAGCACCCGCGACACCGTCAAGCCGGTCGAAACAGTCTCGATCCTGCCGCCCGATTTCTCCGGCGACAAGCCATGGGGGGCCGATCTCCACCTGACCCCGGACGGGCGATTCCTGTTTGCATCGGAGCGCACATCGAGCACGCTCGCGGCGTACAAGGTGAACGCTGCCTCTGGCAAGCTGACGCGTATCGGTACGTACCAGACGGAAAAGCAACCGCGTGGATTCAATATCGATCCGTCCGGCAAGTACTTGCTGGCTGTCGGGCAATTATCGACGAGCCTTAGCGTTTACAACATCGATCGTAAGACTGGCAAGTTGAGTGCGATCGGACAGTATCCGGTCGGCAAGGGCGCGAACTGGGTTGAACTCGTGGAGTTTGATGGCACGAACGCCGATTGAGGTTTGATTCCCGGATCGTCGTGCGGTGAGCATGGCGTTCCTGCTTCGGCTTTCACTGGGCGCCACGATTTGCGTTTTGTCGGCGGTGATGCGTCCAGTCTTCCGAGAGGTGGCGCTGCCTTGGAAAGCACCCGGCGCCCCGTTGCAGAACGTCAGGCTTTCGTGGCAGCGAACGGCCGCTATAGAGAAGGTCGACCCTCCACTTACGGCCACTCTGAACCACTCGAACCAGATTTGCCACGGTCTCATTGCGGGCCGACAGGATGTCAATCCGAGCGGTCCGGAATGGCTTGCCAGGACCATGACTGTGCCGCATGGTTCCGGGCGACGGAAGGGCATGCCCGCGATGAGGATCATTAGCCGCGCTCACGCACCACATCGCTGCGGTTCCACCATCCGCCGCCGACAGCCTGAAAGAGTGCGACGGTATCGGAATACCGGGTGGCCTGAGTCTGGACGAGACTGATGCGGGCCTGCTGGTAGGTCCGCTGCGCGTCGAGCAGCGCAAGATAGCTGATCGCGCCAACGTGGAACTCGCGCTGGGACACAGCGAGGCTGTCCGCCGCCGCCCGCTCGGCTGCTGCCTCGGCCACCACTGCGTCCGCATCTGATTGCAGCGCTCGCAACGCATCAGCCACGTTCTGAAACGCCGAGATGACGGTGTTGCGATACTGCGCCGCTGCTGCATCGAAAGCGTCAATTGCGGCGCGGCGCCGGTGCAGCAACGTTCCACCTTCGAAGAGGGGCTGCGTGAGTCCCGCTCCCAGGTTCCAGATCGCGCTTCCCGGCGAAAACAGCGCATCGTTGGTCTCGCTGCCATAGGCGGCGCTGAGCGTGAGTTGCGGCAACATATTGGCGGTGGCGACGCCGATCTCTGCGCTAGCGGCGTGCAGTTGCGCTTTCGACGCGCGAATGTCCGGACGCTGCTCGACGAGTGTCGACGGCAGGCTGACCGGCAACGTGTCGGGCAACTGCAGCGACGCGAGATCAAACGTCTCGACCAGCTCGTCACTCGGGAAGCGGCCAAGATAGGCCGTGAGCTGATTGCGGGTCAGCGCCAGTTGCTTTTGCAGCGGCGGCAACTGCGCGCGTGTTTGCGCCAGCGTGGCCGCCTGCGCGAGTACCGCCGCATTGGCGACGGCGCCGATCGCGAATTGCCGTTTCAATCCCGCGAGTTGCTGCGTCTCGATGTCGACGATCTCCTCTGTGGCTGCAATCTGCGCCCGCAACGAAGCCTCCTGTACGGCGGCCGTGGCGACGTTCGACGTCAAGCTCAGATAGCTCGCCTCGAGTTCGAAGCGTTCGTACTCGGCTTGCGCGGCGAGCGATTCGATCTGCCGGCGCGTACCGCCCCAGATATCGAGCAGGTAGGTGACGCTCACCGAGGCGTTGTTGAGCCTGAAGACCGGCACCGCGGTCGAGATCCCGAACGGCGAGCCCGAAATCTTCTCGCGAGCAGTCGAGATGTCCGCACTCACCGTCGGGAACAGCGCCCCTTGTGCTGCGTAAAGCGCTTCGTTGGCCTCGCGAAGGGTGGCCTGCGCCGCCTGCAGGCTCGGGTTGGCCTCAAGCGCACGTTCTACGAGTGCGTTTAGCGCAGCCGAGTGGAATAGCGTCCACCATTGCCCCGGAATGTCGAGAGCTTGCACGAAGCGCTGCGCCTCGCCGCCGTGGACGTCCGACGCGACGGTTCGCTCCGGCAGTGGCTCCCGCGTATAGCCGCTGACCTGCGGCGGCCCGGGTGGCGCGAAGTCAGGTCCGACTTCGCAGCCGCCAAGCAGCGTCGCCGCCGAAAGCGCCGCGCAGGCGGCGCTGCGGCAACATGCTGCCCGGGGGTGACGCGCAAAGCCGGGGTTCGATGTCATTGCTGCGCGCTCCTCATGTTACGGGCCGTTTAGGAAGGCTTCGCCGCAACCGGTTTCACGGCCATGCCGGGGCTGAGCTTGAGGAGATTGCCGACCACGACCGAATCGTCCCGAACGACGCCCTTCCTGACCGCAACAAGTGGCCCGTAGTCCGAGCCGAGGGTCACGTAGCGCTGCTCGACCCGCTTGTCTGCGCCGACGACGTAGACGTATTTGCCAAGCTGGTTGGAGCCGACGGCCACTTGTGGCACCAGCAGCGTGTTGGGTGCGTCCGCGACGTGCAGGCGCACGCGGATGAATTGCCCCGGCAGCAACGTGTGATCCGGGTTCTCGACGGTCGCGCGCGCGGTGATGGTGCCGCTGCTGCGCCCCACGTTGTTGTCGAGAAACGTGAGCCTGCCACGGTACTGCGGGCTCGCGCCCTGACCGACGATGACCTCGGCCGCGATGGTCCCCTTCGCCTGATCCTGCTGGATAGTGGCCAGATCGGTGTCCGGCGGATTGAAGGTGGCATAGATCGGGTCGAGCTGCACGAGGGTGTTGAGCTGGGTCCCCGTGCTGCTGACGAGCGCACCTTCATGCACCTGACTCAGGCTGAGACGCCCGGAGAACGGCGCGCGGATCTTCGTAAAGTCGAGATTGAGCAGCGCCGTCTCGATGAGCGCACGATCCGCCGCGAGCGCGGCCAGGTCCTGATGCTCGGTGCTCGCGGACTGCTGCAGCGTATCGATCGACACGTCGCCCGTCTCGCTCATCAGCGTATTGCGGCGATGGCTGGCGATGGCATATTCGAGCGCAGCCGCATCCTTTGCCGCCTGCGCCCTCGCCTGATCGAGCGCCGCCTGATAACTGCGCGGATCGATCTCATACAGGAGTGTGCCCTTGCTCACGTCCGAGCCATCGGACACCCCCTGCTTCGCCAGGTAGCCGGTCACCTGCGCCTGAAGCGTGACGGTGCGGATCGCGTCCGTGGTGCCGACATATTCGAGGTAAACCGGCACGGTCTGCTCGACCACCTGGGTTACGGGCACCTCGGTGGGGGCGGCTGGGTCCGGCGCGGGCGGGCTGCCGGTAGCCTGTCGCGCTCCGCCACCCGTGAACGACAGGACGCAGACGACTACGGCGATCGCCAGGCCCGTGGCTACAACGCGAAGTTTGCCGACTCTCATTGCGCCGTTGCTCCCCGATCAATCCCCGGACGCCGCCTCGCCGCCATCGCGAGGCGCGCGACCGATGCGTTTGAGCACGGCCTCACGCAACTGCTCGATCACCGTGTAGAAGATCGGCACGAATCCGAGGCTGAGCAGGGTGGCGGCGAGCATGCCGCCTACCACCGTCGTCCCGATCGAGCGGCGGCTCGCGGCGCCCGCGCCGGAGGCGATCATCAATGGGACGGCGCCAAAGATGAACGCGAACGCGGTCATGAGGATCGGGCGCAGACGCAGGCGGGCCGCCTCGGTCACCGCCGCGACGATATCGAGGCCGGCTTCGCGGCGCCGCTTGGCAAATTCGACGATCAGGATCGCGTTCTTCGCCGCCAGCCCGATCAGCAGGACGAAACCAATCTGCGCATAGATGTCGACCTGCATGTGGCGCAGCCATAGCAGCCCCAGCGCGCCGAACAGGGCTAGCGGCACCGTGAGGATGATGGTGAACGGCAACGTCCAGCTCTCGTATTGCGCGGCGAGGAACAGGAACACGAAGGACAGCGCGAGCGCGAAGACCAGGCCCGCGACCGAGCCGGCCTGCAGCTCCTGATAGGTAATGCCCGTCCAGTCATAGCCGAAATCCGCCGGCAAAACGCGCGCCGCGCGCTCCATCGCCGCGATCGCCTGGCCCGAACTGTAGCCCGGCGCCGCACTGCCGGTGATCTCCGCGGCACCGTAGAGGTTGTAATGAGGCACCGTGTCCGGCCCCACCGTCGGTTCGAGCCGGCCGAGCGTGCCCAGCGGCACCATGCTTCCCGCGGCGTTGCGCACGTAGAGCCGCGACAGGTCGCTGCGGTTCCCGCGGGCGTTGTCGTCGGCCTCGAGCAACACCTCGAAGGTGCGGCCGAACAGCGTCACATTGTTCACGTACAGCGAGCCGAGATAGATCTGCATCGTATTGAACACATCGCTCAGGTTGAGCCCGAGCAGCTTCGCCTTCACGCGGTCGAGATTGAAATCGTATTGCGGCGTTGACGTGTTGTAGCTGGTGAGCAGGGTGCGCCGCTCGAGTTCAGGCTGTTGCTGCGCCTGGGCGAGAAAGGCCTGGGTCGCCTCGCCGAGTGCGGCACTGCCCCGGCCGCTCAGGTCCTCGATTTCGAAATCGAAGCCGCCGAAGGTGCCGAGGCCGGCAATAGTCGGTGGAATCAGTGCAAGCGCCACCGCCTCCGGAATCTGATTGAGCTTCGGCTGTACCGTGGCGATGAGGTTGGCGACGCTCTGCTTCGCACCTCGCTCGTCCCACGGCTTCAGGATCACAAACTGGGCTGCACTGTTCGACGTCGTGCTGCGCGTGATGAAATTCAGACCGCTGATGGACAGCACGTTCGCCACGCCGGGCGTCGCCCTCAGGATCGCGCGGGTCTTCTCCATTACGGCCTCGGTGCGTTGCAGCGAAGCGCCATACGGGAGTCGCGTAATCACATAGAAATAGCCGGGATCTTCAACCGGCAAAAAGGCGGAAGGGATCGTCGAATGGAGCAGCCAGGTCACACCCAGGCCACACGCGAAGACCGCCAGCGCGAGCCAGCGCAGCCGGATCAAGCCGCGCAGCGAATTCGCGTAGTGGCTGCGCGCCCAGTTAAAGCCTTGATTGAACTTGCGAAACAGGATGAAGCGTGGCGGCCTGTCCCGTCGCAACAGCAACGCGCAGAGCGCCGGACTGAGCGTCAGGGAATTGAACGCCGAGAGCGCCACCGAAATGGCGATGGTCAACGCAAACTGATTGTAGAGGCGGCCCGTCACGCCCGGCAGGAATGCGATTGGCACGAACACGGCGCCGAGCACTGCCGAGGTGGCAACGATCGGCCCCGTCACTTCCCGCATCGCCGCCTTGGCCGCAGCCATGGGCGTCAGCCCGCTCTCGAGTTGGCGTTCGACATTCTCGACCACGACGATCGCATCGTCGACGACGAGGCCGATAGCGAGGACCATGCCGAGCAGGCTGACCGTGTTCAGCGAAAAGCCGAGCACCAGCATGATCGCGAGGGTGCCGATGAGCGCCACTGGAATGGCGATCATCGGAATGAACGTGGTCCGCCAGCTCTGCAGGAACAGGAACACGACGCCCAGCACCAGTAGCAGCGCAAAGCTAAGCGTCTTCATCACCTCGACCATCGAGGCGGACACGAACATGGTGGTGTCGTAGGTGATGCCCCACGCCATCCCTTTCGGGAAGCGCTTTGCAAGCGTCTGCATCGTGGCCTTGACACGCTGGTCGAGGTCGAGCGCATTGGCGCTCGGCAACTGGAAGACGGCGAGCAGCGCCGCCGGGTGTTCGTTCACGGAGGCGCTAGAGGTGTACTGAAGTGCGCCCAGATCGATGCGCGCCACGTCGCGCAGATACACAGTTGCGTCGCTCGCCGTGCCGGCGCGCAGCACGATATTGCCGAATTGCTGCGCGTCCGCCAACTGGCCGTGGGTGTTGATCTGGTATTGAAACGTCGTGCCCGCCGGCGCCGGCGCCTCGCCGAACTTGCCTGCGGCGACCTGCACATTCTGTTCGGCGATCGCATGCTGGACATCGCTGGCTGTCATGCCGAGCGCGGCGAGCTTGTTGGGGTCGAGCCAGATGCGCATCGAGTAGCGGCGTTCGCCGAAGATCGTGACATCGCTCACGCCGGGCAGGCGCTTGAGCGAGTCGACGAGCTGGAGATAAGCGTAGTTGCTGAGGGTGACAGGATCGATCGAGCCGTCTGGCGAATAGAGATTCACCGCCAGAACAAAGTTCGGGTTCTGCTTCTGGATGGTGATGCCGGCCTGATTGACGATGCTGGGAAGCTGCGCCGTCGCCTGCGAGATGCGGTTCTGCACGTCGACCGCGCCGATGTCGATGTTGTAGCCGACGTTGAACGTGACGGTGATCGTGGACGTGCCATCGTTGGCACTCACCGACGACAGGTAGCTCATACCCGGCACGCCGTTGATCTGCTCTTCGAGCGGCGCG
Organism: Paraburkholderia sp. 31.1; assembly: GCF_014397645.1. Taxonomy (NCBI): domain Bacteria; kingdom Pseudomonadati; phylum Pseudomonadota; class Betaproteobacteria; order Burkholderiales; family Burkholderiaceae; genus Paraburkholderia; species Paraburkholderia sp. 31.1. The sequence continues at coordinate 9,038 of NZ_VZQN01000015.1, read as the reverse complement.
GTGACGGTGTCCGCCACGACCTGCGCGCTCGCACCCGTATAGGTCGACTTGACCAGAACCTGTGGCGGCGTGATCTGCGGAAACCGCTCCACCGGCAGGTTGAACCAGGCAATGAGCCCCGCGAGCACCATGATGATGGCGATCGACGATGCGAAGATCGGACGCTCGATAAAGAAATCGACCATTGACCTCGCCCCGAGTCCCAGGTAGCTTGACGGAAACGCGCCGGTATAGTTTCCGCCGTCGGTAGACATTGTCAATAGGCCTGGATCGTGACGCGCGAAACACAGACTCAACCTATCCGATCAGGCGGGCGTCCTACGCTGCGAGAGTCCGAAATTCGTCTGCAGCGCCTGCTCGATGTTGCGCAGCGCCATTTTCTTGCCGCTGGATATCGCGAGACCAGCCTTGAAGGCATCGCGCGAGAGGCGGGTATTGCAAAAAAAACGCTGTACGATCGATTCGGCAGCAAGGCGGGCCTGTTCAGCGCAATCGTCGAGACGCTGCGTCGTTCATGGATCACGCAGCTCGGCGATATCGTGCTCGATGCGCGCCGTCCGGAGCACGTCCTCGAGAAGGTCGCGCTCCATCTGCTGGATGTGTGCACGCGGCCTGACATGATCGCATTGCATCGCCTGCTTCTGACCGAGGCCTATCGTTTTCCCGAACTCATCAGCGGGTATTACAACAAGGCGGGTGGACTACGCGGCATGGAGCCGCTTTCGGACTATCTTCGTTCGGCAGTCGCCGATGGCGCATTGCAACTCGATGACGTTGCGCTGGCTACCGAGCAGTTTCTACACCTGGTACTCGGCGGGGTCCGCGCGCGGCTGCTGCTTGGCGCCACCAGGAGGCGCCCCGGCGCATCGGAGCGCAACAGAATCGCGCGTGAGGCGGTCCGCATCTTCCTCGCTGGATGCAAGGTGCTCTGAGCGAGCACGTTCCGGTCTTCGTCCGATTCTGCCCGGCCGATATTCGCCTGGAGCGGCCGCGGCCGGCGGGATGCCGGCCCAATTCCCGTCTGCTTCCGGGGCCGCGCAAGCGGCCACCCGCTGCTGCATTGCGACAATCGGGCGTTCGTATTCCTGGTTGCCGTGCCGCGTGTGGTTGAGGCGGCGAGGAATTGGCCCCCTGTACGTGTTTCCCTTGCCTAAACTCAAGTTGGTACGCGCCGAACTCTGACGGCACAAACGCGGTAGCGCTCGCGCGCGAACTCCGGCACGTATTTGAAATCTGAAAGAACATGGGGGGCGGACATGACGACGGCTGTCAGCTTTCATATCGGCTATACGCAATACCTTGGCCTCGATGGCGAGCCTGTCCAGTCATTGCCAGCCTTCGCACGTGACCCGGCGGCGCTGATTGCGCTCTATCGCGCGATGGTGCTGACACGGGCGTTCGACACGAAGGCGGTCGCGCTGCAGCGTACCGGCAAGCTCGGCACGTTTGCGTCGTCGGTCGGCCAGGAGGCGATCGGTGTCGGCGTCGCCAGCGCGATGCAGCCCGACGACGTGCTGTTCCCTTCGTACCGCGATCACGCCGCGCAATTGCTGCGCGGCGTCACGATGACGGAAAGTCTCCTGTATTGGGGCGGCGACGAGCGCGGCAGCGATTTCAGCGTGCCCCGTAACGATTTTCCGAACTGTGTGCCGATCGGCACACAGGTGTGCCACGCGGCCGGCGCAGCCTACGCGTTCCTGCTGCGTCATGAGCCGCGCGTTGCGGTGGCGATCTTCGGCGACGGCGGCACATCCAAGGGCGATTTCTACGAGGCGATGAACATGGCCGGTGTCTGGCAGGCGCCGCTTGTGCTCGTCGTCAATAACAACCAGTGGGCGATTTCGGTACCACGCAGCCGCCAGAGCGCTGCGCAAACGCTCGCGCAAAAAGCTATCGCTGCAGGAATAGAGGGGCTGCAGGTCGACGGCAACGACGTGATCGCCGTGCATCAGGTTGTCCACGCGGCGCTCGCCAAGGCTCGCCGCGGCGATGGCCCGACGCTGATCGAGGCGCTCAGCTATCGCCTTGGTGATCACACGACGGCCGATGACGCGACGCGCTATCGCGACGCCGAGGTCATCGCCAAGCAATGGGAATACGAACCGCTGCTTCGTTTGCGCACCTACCTGATGCACGTGAACGTCTGGACCAAGGCGCAGGACGAGGAACTCGGTAAGGCGTGCCGGGCGCAGGTCGAGCAGGCCGTCGACGCGTACCTGGCGATACCGCCTGCGGGCCCATCCGCGATGTTCGATCACCTGTATGAGGCGTTGCCCCCAGCGATGCGTGAGCAACTGGCGATGGCGCAACGTTTCGCGCCGGCTAAGGGGAACGGCGATGGCTGACCTCAACATGGTCGAGGCCCTCAATCAGGCGCTCGCATATGAACTGGCGCACGACCCTGCCGTCGTGCTGCTCGGAGAGGACATTGGCGTGAACGGCGGCGTATTTCGCGCGACCGTCGGGTTGCAGACGCGCTTTGGCGCTCAGCGGGTGATCGACACGCCGCTGGCCGAAACCGCCCTCGCCGGCTGCGCGATCGGCATGGCGGCGATGGGCGTTAAGCCCGTCGTGGAGATCCAGTTCGCCGGATTTGTCTATCCGACCATCGATCACATCCTGAATCATGCGTCGCGTCTGCGGCATCGAACGCGCGGACGACTGACGTGTCCGCTGGTGATCCGTGCGCCATGCGGCGCAGGCATTCACGCACCAGAGCACCATTCCGAAAGCCCTGAAGCGCTGTTCACCCACATACCCGGGCTGCGCGTCGTGACGCCGTCGTCGCCAGCACGCGCGTACGGCTTGCTGCTGGCGGCGATCCGGGATCCGGACCCGGTGATCTTCTTCGAGCCGACGCGGCTGTACCGGCTCTTCAGGCAGCCGGTGGAGGATGACGGCGAAGCGCTGCCGCTCGACAGTTGCTTTACCTTGCGCGATGGGGCAGACGTCACACTGGTGAGTTGGGGCGGGGCGTTACAAGACGTGCAGGCTGCGGCCGATCTGCTCGCGCAGGAAGGCGTAATGGCCGAGGTGATCGACGTGGCGACGCTCAAGCCGCTCGACATGAACACCATTCTCGCGTCGGTGGCGAGAACCGGACGCTGCGTGATCGTGCATGAGGGCTCGCATGCCGGAGGGGTCGGCGCGGAGATCGCCGCCAACATCGCCGAGCGCGGACTGTACTCGCTGCTCGCACCGGTGCAGCGCGTCACCGGTTATGACGTGGTGGTGCCGCTGTACAGACTCGAGAATCAATACATGCCAGGCACTGAGCGCATCGTTGGCGCGGTCAGGCAGGCGCTGGAAGCGTAGGGATGCCATGAAAATCTTCAAACTGCCTGATCTCGGCGAAGGTTTGCAGGAAGCGGAGATCGTCGAGTGGCACGTCAAGAGCGGCGAAGACATTCGCGCGGATCAACGGCTGCTGTCGGTGGAAACGGCGAAGGCGATCGTCGATATTCCGTCGCCTCAATCCGGCCGAGTCGCGAAGCTGTTCGGCCAGCCCGGCGATATCGTGCATCTGGGGGCGCCGCTCGTCGCATTCGAAGGAGCGGCCGACGAAGCCGATGCCGGTACCGTGGTCGGTCATATGGAGGTCGGCCAGCATGTGGTGCACGAAGCGCCGGCGGCGCTCGGCGGCAGCCCGGGCACGGGTGTCGGCACAATCAAGGCGATCCCGGCGGTGCGGGCGCTCGCGCGCAAGCTTGATGTCGATCTTGCGATGGTGACACCGTCGGGGGCGGAGGGTGTCATCACGGCGGCTGACGTGCAGCGCGTCGCGAAGATACTCGCTCAGCTCGGTCCGCCCGAAGTGCTGCGCGGCGTGCGGCGCGCGATGGCGCAGAACATGGCGCGCGCGCAGAGCGAAGTGGCGGCCGCGACCGTCATCGACGACGCCGACATTCATGAGTGGCCGCCACATACCGATGTGACGATCCGCCTGATCCGTGCGCTGGTAGCAGGATGCAGCGCCGAACCCGGGCTCAACGCATGGTTCGACGGACATGCGGGACGGCGCCACGTACTGGAAAAGATCGACCTCGGCATCGCCGTCGATCTACCGGATGGCCTCTTTGTACCGGTATTGCGCGACGTTGCGCACCGCAACGCAGCGGATCTGCGCGGCGGCCTCGACCGGATGCGTGTCGACATCCGGGCACGCAAGATTCCACCGGAGGAACTGCGCGGCAATACGATCACGTTGTCGAACTTCGGCATGATCGCCGGCAAATACGCAGCTCCCGTGGTCGTGCCGCCCACTGTCGCGATCCTCGGAGCGGGGCGCATTCACGAGCAGGTCGTGGCGGTAAGTGGCGTTCCGGCCGTGCATCGGATCTTGCCGCTTAGTCTGACGTTCGACCATCGGGTCGTCACGGGCGGCGAAGCAGCACGGTTTCTCGCCGCGGCGATCGTGGATCTGCAGATGGCGCAGTAACTGTGACTGCGCGAATTCAAAAATTCGGAAGGTGTATGCGTTGTGTCCAGCTTGGGACGTTCGCAGATTTAGGCGCAGCGAAATCGTATGCCAATCCGTAAATCGATCGAGGCGTGCCGGTTCGCAGCTTCGAGCAGCGCACCCGGTCTTTGGATCGCTTCGTCTGCAAAACGGCCCCGCCCCGTGGAACAGTTACAAGATAAGTATTGACGCTGGTACCACTCGGCGGTTAAGGTGCCGCATGAAGTTCAAGAAGTTCGATTGCTGTTCATCAATTGCTCGCTCCTCAGCGGTATTCGTTGTCCTCTCCCTCCTTGACGCTTCATACGCTCTTCAACGGAGCACATTTTCCCGTTTTTTCTCAAGGATTCTTCATGGATACCGGTACCGTTAAGTGGTTCAACGATAGCAAAGGTTTTGGCTTCATCACCCCGGACAAGGGCGGTGACGACCTTTTCGCTCACTTCTCCGAAATCAGCGGCGACGGCTTCAAGACGCTGGCTGAAAATCAGAAGGTGAGCTTCGAAACGAAGCAAGGCCCGAAGGGTCTGCAGGCAGCTAACATCAAGCCGCTGTAAAGTTTGAAGAGCCCGGCGTTCCGCAACGGACGCCGGGTTGCAGGGACATCCTTACGGAGCGTTGTTTCCTGAAGTGGCGTGTTCGCTCCTGGCTGCATCGGTTTCGCCGGCAGCTTGCCAAGCGCCATACGTCTCATTGCGCTCATTTTCCCCTCTGGCATTAGCGCCACGTCTTCGCTTTCCGACTGCTTCAGATTCGGCCTGAGATGCCTTTGAATCGGCGTACCTGTGCACATTTCGCAAGGCACGCGCGCACTCGACATTATTAAAACTAAAATGCAGAACAAACAAATTCAACAATACAACGGCTATGCCGTTCAGCCCTCGGCGCATCGTTTGCCCGACGGCAGTTTTTCCTCCAACCTGCTGCTAGAACGCGCCGATAGCGAGCGCGCGGACGGCCGCTACCAGTTCTATTCGCTCGATTACTTCACGAGTGAGGAGCAAGCGTTGCAGCACTCGACACGCTGGGCACGCAACTGGGTCGACACGCGCGGGTAACGGCGACGCCCCAGATCTGCACGCTCAACGCATCTCAGGCATCAGGACGCGTGCAATAAGGCGCGCGCAAACATCACGCGCGATCGATCGGTTACCTTTCGGTTTGAGCCGCGCTCAGTGCGAACTTCTGGATTTTCTCTATCGACGTCTTCGGCATTCTACGCACGGCATGGAAGTCGACGACGCTCTTGAGCTTTCAGAATGGGTCGAAGTGTGAACGCAGGCGCGGGCGGACGGCAATCACCCATCGGTCACTATGCGGCCGAGATGGAATGGACATGGCTTCCCTTCGGGCATGACGGTATCTACTTCGTGGTCGACGCCTGAGGAGGCGATGACCGGAACTGGCAGCAATGCGGTCGCACTGGCATAGCCTGCCGAGCATGTGGCGACTGACGATCAGAAGGTCAACTTCTTTATCACACACATTGTTGATGGCGTGCCGCTGGCGCGCGCGAACACGGGTACCTTCCGCATAGACTCGGGTTCCGGCTCTAGCGCTTAGGGGGATTCCAGGATGGCGCGATCAAAGCCGTCAGTATCAATCAGCATTTCGGCGTAGGCCACCGACGCGCGCCTTGCGTCGCCGGCATTCACGAAGGGCCTCTTGCCGGGCACACGGAATAAGCGGCTTCGCGGGTTGTCCGTCATGGAATCCGGGTCGCTGATGCGAATCGACGCATCGAATCCTTCCTCGTAATTGTGACCATATCCTGGTTGAGTCGTGCGATGCGGATACACGAGTAGGGAAATATCGAGGCCGCGATAATGGCGAATGGTTGTCATCAGGTCACTCCTTTTGGCCGCAGCAAGCAGCACGTTTTTGATCGTTGTGCAGGTTTGGCCGAAGGAGATACGCCCCCGAGCCACACCGACGAGGCGACCGGAACGAAGTTTCCTGGCTAGCTGTCCGGTACGCGGATGCCCGAGCTTCGTGCTTAACATCCGCAAGCGTTCCCTCACCCTGCATTCCGCTCACGTTTGTCCGATCGGGCACCACACTGTCCCGAACTCACGAAGTGGGTCGCTCCCGTATCCCTGGCCAGCCTCATCGCGCGTGGCAAGCAGACGCTGTTGATCGTGGTGTTCTTGAAGGGTTTGCAACGTAAGCGCAGAGGTGGAACCAGGCAGACAGCCGTCGCCGGCCATCTAAGCCAACGCTATGACAATCCGGGCAGTGCCCCGCTTTGCCGACCCCACGTTTCAAGGTACGCGCGACAGTACTATCGGTCAATACAATTCTGGTAACAGTCTCTGCGTCTGCGCCGCCCGATGTAACCCGTTCCAGCGTATAGTGAGTCATACCCTGTGGAGTGACCAACATGTCGACACACCCGATTCTTCTCTACAAGGGGTACGAACTTCATCCCCTTGTCTTTCCCCGCACATTCAGTCGCTTTGACGGACATTCCCGTTACGCGGAAGGTTACGAAATTGCAGTACGGATATGTCGTCCGGCGGCGACAGCAATTCCCTCCGCAAGCCGGGTCTTCAGGCTGAACCAAACGCATACATTCTCTGACTTCGGTACGGCAAGGCGAGCCGCCCGGCAGCAGGGAAAGGACATCGTCGACGGAAAGGTGAGCGGCGCTTCGGTCATCGACATATGAAAATGCCGCTGACGGACAGCATCCATCGATGTGCTCGATCGTGCGACGAATTGCTGTCTGCCTGATGGCCGATCTGATCGTCGCTCCCACATAAAAGGCGGCTGCCGCAATAGCGGGACAGGGCTGCGATCGACGTGCTGCTCGGGACGCTCGCCGGCGATCATCCTCCCGAACGATTCGCGATTTGGCCTTCCCCGAAGATTCGATGTGGCCGGCTGCAAAAACGTACCGCAGACCTGCAGTCGAGCAGCAATTGGCGTCGCTGGCTCACGCCGTCTCGTCGCCCAATCGGGCCACGCGTTCCCATCTGTTCCGCGACGATCACGTACCGCCGAAATGAAGTCGGTCCGGATAGCCGTTGCATGTCACGCTCGGCAATCGCGCGGTCGCGGGTGCGTCCGCGTCGTGCCAGAGGCGCAAACACCGCATCGGTCTCCTCGCAGGCGGTCGGGTAACGCTGGAACTCCTTATTACCTGACGAAAGGGTGAATCGATTTCCGCCAAAAAGGGCGGACGGGGCTGCAATGCAGTTTCGCGCGCTTCGTTTCGCCGTGGTTGAATTGTTGACGTCGAGACTGCTTGCCGCGCATGTCAGAGGCGCATTCTGCGTCGCCACATGATGAGCCTGAGAAGAGAGGCAGCCCGATGTGGATCTTCGGATCGCCGCCGCCTACGGGCGCTGCGGTACGTAAGTGCCGGGTTGACTTGCATGTTCCCTGTGCTTCTCTGACGGCGCCTGGAGCACGGGTTTTTCTGTACAAATCCATCAATGGGCGTAGCATGAAATGGTCACTCGACCTGCGACCGGTCCTCGCGTCGCCAAGCTGCTTACCCGACGGAACCGGAGATCCGCTTTCACCCAAAACTGAAACGTGGCCGACCTCCTGAACGGCAGCGGACGCAGTGGCCACGTCGCTACGCTCCGTCTTTTCCGCTACACAATGAGACGGCCTCAAAGCTACCGATCACAACCGGTTCCCCGTCTCTACCGCGGGCTCGAACTTCATCCGCTGGTGGTTGACTCAGAGCCGTTGCAATCATTGGAGTGTGGTATGGAAAGAAACGACCTGCTGAAATGGATTCGGTGCAATGGTGGTGACATCGTCGATCGGTTTCTGCCGCCCGGCGCGCAGGGCGAACTGGATAGTCTCATCCATGACCGCCGTCACGAGATCGATGCGGGCGCGTTTCTGATGTTCATGTCGATTCGTGCGCTTTTATGCGAACGCGGCATGGAAAGCTGCGATTCGGATCGCGAGGCCGGACAAATCATGGCCATGCTGAGCACCTAGGTCGCGCTTTTCGACGCCCCTCTGCGACAGTCGCAATCGAGCGATAACCCCAAAGGAATACCATGCGCTTCAATTCCACCCTGATCGTTATCGACCCGACCCCCCGGCGGGCCGACGGCGAGTACATGGCCCACGCACGGATCAGCGGCAGCCGTGCCGACGGCACCGGGTACGAGATTCATTCGAGTGGCGATCTGGCAGGCTTCGACGCACGCGAGGACGCGATAGCCTATGCGAAGAACTGGGCGCAGGACTGGCTGCACGCGCGCTTCGGTTGACAGACGTCTCACCTACGGACGCAACGAGAGAGGGATTGGCGTGCAGGCCGGCCATTCGCGATCAGAGGAAGATGCAGCGGGATGTTGGTCACGCGTTTCGATCCAATCGCTTGCCCGTCGGTTCTGGTAAACCGGTGCCTCTGCTTGACGGCCACAGTACCCGAGAGAGTAGAACTCGAAAAGCAGGGGGCCGTACGGACATCGGACCACCTAAGGAAACGCTGATTAATGAACTGTCGGATCGGCTTGCAGATCAAGACGCGTCAAATTTTCTGGATAACGAATCGAATCGACGCTCATTTCGGTGAATTTGGCTCGCAAACGAGCCCCTCTTCTCTCAT